>NZ_JBNCKJ010000007.1:0-404916 GCF_049841475.1 Micromonospora sp. DT15 | reverse complement strand
CCGCGCCCCGCGCCCCGCGCCCCGCGCCCCGCGCCCCGCGCCCCGCGCCCCGCGCCCCGCGCCCCGCGCCCCGCGCCAAGATCGTGCTCAAACCAGGATGTAGTGGCATCAGCGACGCGCCGAGACCACTACATCCTGGATATTGCGCGATCTTGGGTCCGAGTCGGCCTACTTCGCGACAAGATCCGCTCAACTTCGGGGAACTTGCGGCGTCACAGCGCGCCGAGGCAGCACTTTCCCTGCAATTGAGCGGATCTTCACGGCCCCGGCCGGACCGGCCGTCTTCACGGACCCGGCCGGACCGGCCCGCGGATCCCGCCGGGCCGGACACCCGGCGGCCTGCCGTTGTGCCTCGCGGATCTTGACGGTCGCCGGATGGCGTGGTCGGGTTTCGAGATGGGTGAGCAGTGGCGGGCACAGTTCGACGCGGAGGTGAGCTTCGCCAACGGCGGCGGTCTGCGTACCGAGGGGTTCCGGCTGGACATTCCCGGTCGGGAGATCACCGACGACGACCTCGCGGCGTTGTTCGTCCGGCACCTCGGGCTGCTGATGGTCGCCGACGTCCGGATCAGCGCCAAGACGATCGTCGAGGAGCCGCACAAGGGCGGCCGGGGTGTCGCGGTCGACGGATCCGGTGCCGAACGCCGGCTGGTCGAGCTGAGCCACGTGATCCGCGACGGGATGACCACCCTGCCGGGCTGGCCGGGCCCCCGGATCACCGACTGGCTGACCTTCGCGGCATCCCGCGAGCGGTACGCCCCGGACACCGAGTTCCACGTGGCCCGAATCGAGATGATCGCCAACACCGGCACGTACCTGGACACGCCCGCCCACCGCTGGGCCGGCAGGGACGACCTGACCGCTGTGTCGCTGGACCGTCTCGCCGACCTACCGGGGGTTGTGGTCCGGGTGCCGGCCGGCATCCGCGCGGTGGACCGGCTGATGCTGGCCCCGTACGAGGTGAGCGGCCGGGCGGTGTTGCTGCACACCGGGTGGGACGCGCACTTCGGCACCGACCGGTACGCTGCTCCGGAAGCGCCGTACCTGACCGGCGACGCCGCCCAGGCGCTTGTCGAGGCGGGGGCGGCCCTGGTCGGCATCGACTCGATCAACATCGACGACATGAGCCCGACGGCCGCCGGCGTACGCCCCGCGCACAGCACGCTGCTCGCCGCCGGCATCCCGATCGTGGAGCACCTGACCGGCCTGGACGCGTTGCCGCCGAGCGGGTTCCGGTTCACCGCTGCCCCGCCGATGGTGGCCGGCATGGGCACCTTTCCGGTCCGCGCCTTCGCCATCGTCAACCCCTGACGCGACCTGCGACGCCTGACGCCACCCGCGCCCCCTGACGCCACCCGCGCCCCCTGACGCCACCCGCGACGCCTGCCGCACGGCCAGCGGCGGTCGCCACCGGGCCGCCGGGGCGACGAGTTGGTTCCACAGTGCGGCCCACAAAACAGACCATAGGCTAACAACGTGGACAAGGAATCGCGCGGCACAACTCGCGACTGGGCGCCCCGCAGCATCGGACTGCTCCTCGGCACCCTCGTACTGGCCACGGCGTTCATCGCGGCCTACGTCGGCGCGTTGCACCAGCCCACACCGCGCGACGTGCCGATCGGCGTCGTCTCCGGCGACCAACGCGCCCAGGCGACGCTCGACGCCGTGCGCGCCCAGACCACCATCCTCAAACCCATCGGGTACGACGACCCGGCCGCCGCCGAGCACGCACTGCTCAGCCGAGCGGTGTACGCCGTACTCAGCACCGGAGGAGACAACGGCCTGCTCCTCACCGTGGCGAGCGCCTCCGGCCCCTCCGCCACCAGCGCGATCAAGGAGGTCCTCGGCACCGCCACCACCCGCACCGGCACCGCGCTCCAGATCGTCGACAAGGTGCCGGTCAACCCGACCGACCCGCGCGGGGTGGTGCCCTTCTACCTGAACGTCGGGTACGTCCTCGGCGGCTATCTCGCCTCGACGGTGCTCGGGATATCCGCCGGCACCACCCCCCGTACGGCGCGACGAGCCGGACTGCGCATCGCCGCCCTGGCGGTCTACAGCGTGCTGCTCGGCATCGCCGGCGCGGTGGTGGTCGGACCCGTTCTGGACATCTGGCACGGCGACGTACCGACGATCGCCGCCATCGGCGCGCTGGCCGTCTTCGCCGCCGCCATGTTCGCCAGCGCCATTCAGGGCTGGCTCGGCGTCGCGGGCACCGCGCTGGTCATCCTGCTGTTGGTGGTGCTCGGCAACCCGGGCTCCGGTGGCATCTACGCGCCCGAGTTCCTGCCCGGGGTGCTGCGCGGCATGCACCGCTGGAACATCCCCGGGCTCGCCAACGACCTGACCAAGGCCGCCGTGTACTTCGACTGGCGGTCGGCCGGCTGGCCGGCTTCCGCCCTCGGGATCTGGGCGGTGCTCGGAGGGCTCGGACTCGTCAGCGCGAGCCTGGTCCGGGGTCGCCGGGCCGTCCCCTCCGGCCCTGCAACGACCCGCTCGGGCCTCTCGCCGGACCGCGACGGTGGTTGAGATCACCCCGGAAAACACCCCTCCCAGGGCAGTGGATCACCAGGGGGCCCTCCAGACATCCGTTGCGCGCGGATACCATCCAGTAAGTCGGACAGCGCTGTCCTTCGTATCCACGTAAGGGAGCGCATCGTGACCGATCAGCACGACCACGACGGCCCGGACGCCGCACTGCGCGCCGACATTCGCCGACTCGGCACCCTGCTCGGCCAGACCCTGGCCCGCCAGGAGGGTCGCCCGCTGCTCGACCTCGTCGAGGAGATCCGCGCCCAGGTCCGCTCCGACGCCCCGGCGGCCGCCCAGCGCCTCGGCGGGCTCGACGTGACCACCGGCACCAAGCTGGCTCGCGCCTTCTCCACCTACTTCCACCTGGCCAACATCACCGAACAGGTGCACCGGGCACGGGACCTGCGCCGCCGCCGCGCGGTGCAGGGCGGTTGGCTGGACCAGGCCGCCAAGATGATCGCCGAGCGCGGGGTGCCGGCCGAGGAGATCGCCAACGCGGCTCGCCGGCTGGCGGTGCGACCGGTCTTCACCGCGCACCCGACCGAGGCGGCTCGTCGCTCGATCCTGTCCAAGTTGCGGGCGATCGCCGACGAGTTGGACACCGAGACCGCCAACGCGATCCTCTACGGCGCCAGCGACGAGGGCCCGGCCAACCGCCGGCTGGCCGAGTTGTTGGACCTGATGTGGCAGACCGACGAGCTGCGGCTCGACCGGCCGGACCCGACCGACGAGGCCCGCAACGCCATCTACTACCTGCGCGACCTGTACGCCGAGGCCGCCCCGCAGGTGCTCGACGACCTGGCCGACACGTTGCGCACGCTCGGTGTGGAGACCTCACCGACGGCCCGGCCGCTGAGCTTCGGCACCTGGATCGGCGGCGACCGCGACGGCAACCCGTTCGTCACCCCGGCGGTCACCCGCGAGGTGCTGACCATCCAGCACGAGCACGGGATCGCGGCCACCGAGAAGGCGATGGACCACCTGATCAACGAGGTCTCGGTGTCCCGCCGACTGCGCGGGGTCTCCCTGGACCTCTCCGCCAGCCTCGCCGCCGACCTGGACGCGCTGCCCGAGGTGGCACAGCGCTTCCGCCGGGTCAACGCGGAGGAGCCGTACCGGCTCAAGGCACGCTGCGTGAAGGCGAAGCTCGCCAACACCCGGCTGAGGTTGCGCCAGGGCACCGCACACGTACCGGGCCGGGACTACCGGGGCTCCGCCGAGCTGATCGCCGACCTGGACCTGCTGCGCGCCTCGCTGGCCCGCAACTCCGGGCAGCTCACCGCGGTCGGCCGGCTGGCCTCCACCATCCGTACGGTCTCCGCGTTCGGCCTGCACCTGGCCACCATGGACGTCCGGGAGCACGCCGAGGCGCACCACGCGGTGCTCGCGCAGCTCTACGAGGCGGTCGGCGAGGTCTCCGACTACCCGGCGCTGACCCGGCTGGAACGCACCAAGCTGCTCGCCGACGAGCTGACCGGTCGCCGTCCGTTGTCGACGCTGGACACGTCGCTGTCCGAGCCGGCCCGCAAGACGTTCGACGTGTTCAGCACCATCCGGGAGGCACAGGACCGGTTCGGCGCCGAGGTGATCGAGTCGTACATCATCTCGATGACCCTGGGTGTCGACGACGTGCTCGCCGCGGTGGTGCTGGCCCGCGAGGCCGGCCTGGTGGACGTGCACAGCGGGCGGGCCCGGGTCGGGTTCGTGCCGCTCCTGGAGACCCCGGCCGAGCTGAACTCCGGCGGCGAACTCCTCGACGAGTTGCTGTCGCTGCCCGCGTACCGGGCGCTGGTGAGCGCCCGGGGTGACGTGCAGGAGGTCATGCTCGGCTACTCCGACTCGAACAAGGAAGCCGGGATCACGACCAGCCAGTGGTCGATCCACCGGGCGCAGCGCGCGCTGCGCGACGTGGCCGCCCGGCACGGTGTGCACCTGCGGCTCTTCCACGGCCGGGGCGGCACTGTCGGGCGCGGCGGCGGGCCGACGCACGAGGCGATCCTGGCTCAGCCGTACGGCACCATGGACGGCGCCATCAAGGTGACCGAGCAGGGCGAGGTGATCTCCGACAAGTACACCCTGCCCTCGCTGGCCCGGGAGAACCTGGAGCTCACCCTCGCCGCTGTGCTCCAGGCGACCCTGCTGCACACCGCACCCCGGCAGCCCGCCGAGATGTTGGAGCGCTGGGACGCGACGATGGACGTGGTCTCCGAGTCGGCGTTCCGGTCCTACCGGTCGCTCGTCGAGGACCCGGACCTGCCCGCGTACTTCTGGGCGTCCACCCCGACAGAGCTGCTCGGCGCACTGAACATCGGCTCCCGGCCGGCGAAGCGCCCGAACACCGGCGCCGGGCTGTCCGGGTTGCGGGCCATCCCGTGGGTGTTCGGCTGGACGCAGACCCGGCAGATCGTGCCGGGCTGGTTCGGCGTCGGCTCCGGGCTGGCCGCCGCCCGCGAGGCCGGTCTGGCGGACGTGCTGGCCGAGATGCACCGCAACTGGCACTTCTTCCGCACGTTCCTGTCGAACGTCGAGATGATGTTGACCAAGACCGACCTGAGCATCGCCCGCCGGTACGTCGAGACGCTGGTGCCGAAGAAGCTGCACCCGATCTTCGAGCAGATCGAGCAGGAGTACGAGCTGACCAAGCGGGAGGTGCTGGCGGTGACCGCCGCACCGGCCCTGTTGGAGAACTCGCCGGTGCTCCAGCGCACCCTGGCCGTCCGCGACACCTACCTGGAGCCTCTGCACCATCTCCAGGTGGCGCTGCTGCGGCAGTACCGGGAGTCGGGTGCCGCCGGCCGGGCGGTCGCCACCGCACCGGGCGGCCGACGCGCGCCGAGCGACGGCACCGCCCTGGAACGCGCGCTGCTCACCACTGTGAACGGCATCGCGGCCGGGATGCGCAACACCGGCTGATCAAGAGGTACGGAAAACGGGCCCCGGTCGTTGCGACCGGGGCCCGTTTCGGTGGGTCTGAACGACCGTCAGAAGTCGCCGCCGCCGAAGTCCCCGCCCCCGAAGTCGCCACCGCCGAAACCGCCGCCACCGAAGTCACCGCCGCCGAAGTCACCACCGGCGTAGTCGCCGCCGCCGAAGTCGCCGCCCTGGTCGCCGCCGCCGAAGTCCCCGCCCTGGTCGCCGCCGTCGCCCCCCTGGTCGACGCCGTCACCGAAGCCCTCCTGGTAGCCAGCGTCGTAGCCGTACCCGGGGTCGGCGAAGGCGGGCGAGAAGAGCGCGTCGGCGATCAGGATGCCGCCGAGCACACCGGCACCGGCACCCAGCGCCGTCTTCCACCAGGGCGTCGAATACCAGCCGGCGGGCACCGGTCGACCCTGATAACGCCCACCCGGGTAGTAGTAGGGCGTTTCCCGGCCGGGTTGCGGCCCGGCCCGGAAGGTCTGCCCCTGCACATCGACCTCACGCTCCTTGGTGAGCTGCCCCACTCCGCGGGCGGCGGCCAGGGTCGGCACCTCGGGGCCCGGATCGATGCCCAGCGCCGTGCGCGCCGCCCGGATGTACGCCAGACCCTCCAGCGCGGTCTCCCGGGCCAGCCCGAACTGGTGCGGCGTGGACGCCTGTTCCAGCTGGGAGCCCGCCGCGTTGTACCGCTCACCGGCGTCGGCAAGCGCCTGGCGTACCGCCGGGTCGTCGCCGTGCAGGTTCATCAACTGGCCGCCGAGGCGCTCGTACCACCGCTGCGCCTCCGCGCGGGCGTCGCCGAGCTCGGTGCGCCGACGGGCACCGGCCTGAGCGCGGACGAGCGCGGCGGCGCCCAGCGCGCCGACCAGCACAACGGCGAGACAGAGCACAAGTTCCATGTCATCGAACGTACCCCCGGGTCGCACGTCGTATCCGTCTGGCAAGCTCCGGTGATGGACGTCTCGACGCTGCTCCTGGTGATCGTGTGCCTCGGCACCGGCGGGGCGGTGGGCTGGCTCGCGGCCCGGTCCCGGTCGGCCGCTGACATCGCCCGACTGGATGCCACCCTGGCCGCCACCCGGGAGGGCGAGGGTCGGCTGGAGCAGTCCATGCGGGCGCTGAGCTACGAGGCCACCGCACAGTCCCAGGAGGCGGTGGCCCGGGCGGTCGCGCCGCTGCACGACACCCTGCGCCGCTACGAGCAGCGGGTGGCCGAGCTGGAGCACGACCGCGTCGACGCGTACGCCGAGCTGCGTGAGCAGGTCCGCTCGATGAACGCGGTCTCCGGTGAGCTGCGTACCGAGACCAAGCAGTTGGTGGCGGCGCTGCGCGCACCGCAGGTGCGGGGCCGCTGGGGCGAGCACCAGTTGCGCCGGATCGTCGAGGCTGCCGGAATGCTGGAGCACTGCGACTTCTCCGAGCAGGTCACCGCCGCCACCGACCAGCAGGTCGTCCGACCGGATCTGGTGGTTCGCCTGCACGGTGGTCGCTCGGTGGTGGTGGACGCCAAGGCCCCGTTCGACGCGTACCTGACGGCCATGGAGGCCCGCGACGAGCGCGGCCGGGACACCCACCTCGACGCGCACGCGCGGCACCTGCGGGGGCACGTCGACGCCCTGGCCGCCAAGTCGTACTGGTCGGCGTTCGACAACTCACCCGAGTTCGTGGTGCTGTTCGTCCCGGCCGACCCGTTCCTCGACGTCGCGCTCCAGCGAGACCCGTCGCTGCTGGAACACGCCTTCACCCGCAACGTGGTGCTCGCCACGCCGGCCACACTGGTCGCGCTGCTCCGCACCGTGGCCTACTCCTGGCGGCAGGAGGCACTGGCCCGCAACGCGCTCGCCGTGCACACTCTCGCCCGGGAGCTGTACGGCCGGCTCTCCACCCTGGGCGACCACGTGGGCAAGCTCGGGTCCTCGCTGGCCGGTGCGGTGACCGCCTACAACCGGGCGGTCGGCTCGCTGGAGGCCCGGGTGCTGGTCAGCGCCCGCAAGCTCGCCGAGTTGGGCGTGTCGGACGACGAGTTGGCCACCCCGGCCCAGGTCGAGTTGACGCCCCGGCAACCGCAGGCACCCGAGCTGGCCGACCCGGCCGGTGACGAGGTCTCGAACCGCTCGCCAATCATGTGACAGTACGTATACCCGCATGTCACGAACTGGTCACAAGGGACTGACCAGTAGTGACAGTGCTCACCGCCACCACGAAAGATTCTGCTCACCCGAGCGCCCTTCTCTGAAGGGCCCTGTTCTCTGGAGGTAAAGAGAACGTGAGCAGACTCCGAAATATGAGCCGGCGCACCTCAGCCGCGCTCTTCGCGTCGGTCCTGGCGGCGAGCGCCATGACGACGATGGGTGGTGCCGCCACCGCGGCCGCCGCTCCCGCCACCACACCGGACGCTTCCCCGGCCACCGCCGCCGAGACGCTGGGCGCCCACGACGCCAAACTGCTCAGTGAGGCCCGCGCCAAGAAGGCTCCGACCGTCACGTTGATCGTCGCCACCGAGAAGGGTGAGGCCGGGGACGTCGCCGACAGCCTCACCAAGCTCGGCGGCACTGTCAGCCAGCGGCAGGACAGGGTCGGCTTCGTGCTGGCCAAGGTTCCGACCGACCGGGTCCTCAAGGCGGCACGGCTGCCGGGCGTCTTGGCCGTCGACCTGGACGAGGTCATCCAACTGCCGGACCCGGCCCCGGAGCGCACCGCCACCGGCACCGCCGGAGCGCGGCAGGCCGCCGTCGCGGCGCCGGGAGAGACCACCCCGGCCGACAACCCCTACATGCCGACGAACGAGACCGGCGCGGTGGCGTTCACCGCGGCCCACCCCGAGTGGGACGGCCGGGGCGTCACGATCGGCATCATGGACTCCGGTGTGGACCTGGCGCACCCGGCGTTGCAGCAGACCACCACCGGCGAGCGCAAGATCGTCGACTGGGTCACCGCTACCGATCCGCTGGAGGACGGCTCGTGGCGGCGGATGCAGGCCGAGGTCACCGGCCCGTCGTTCACCATCGCCGGCGGCACCTGGACGGCACCGGCCGGCACGTACCGGTTCAACCTGTTCAGCGAGTCGGTCACCGCAGCGAGCGACGCCCGGGGTGACGTCAACCGCGACGGCGACACGACCGACACCTGGGGTGTGCTCTTCGACCCGGCCACCAACAACATCCGGGTGGACGCCAACCAGAACCTCAACTTCACCGACGACCCGGTTATGCGGCCGTACAAGGAAAAGTACGACATCGGCTACTTCGGTACCGACAACCCGGCGACCCCGGTCGCTGAGCGGCAGCCCTTCGTCGTCGAGTTCCGCAAGAACGTGAACACCACGCCCATCGGCCTGCCGGGCACCTACGACTACGTCAACATCGGCATCGTCGAGAGCACCCACGGCACCCACGTCGCCGGCATCACCGCCGCCAACGACATGCTCGGCAACGGAGCCTTCGACGGCGCCGCGCCCGGTGCCAAGCTGGTCTCCGCCCGCGCCTGCTCCTGGGGCGGCGGCTGCAGCGCGGCTGCCCTCACCACCGGCATGATCGACCTGGTGGCCAACCGTGGCGTCGACATCGTCAACATGTCGATCGGTGGCCTTCCGGGCCTGAACGACGGCAACAACGCGCGGACGAACCTCTACAACGAACTGATCGAGACGTACGGCGTGCAGTTGGTCATCTCGGCCGGCAACTCCGGCCCGGGTCTTAACACCGTCGGCGACCCGTCGGTGGCCAGCAACGTGATCAGCGTTGCCGCCAACATCAGCAAGGACACCTGGCTGGCCAACTACGGCTCGGTCGTGAAGAAGAAGAACGCCCTGTTCAACTTCTCCTCCCGTGGCCCGCGCGAGGACGGCGGCTTCAAGCCGAACATCGCCGCCCCCGGCTCGGCCATCTCCACCGCACCGACCTGGCAGCTCGGAGCCCCGGTCCCCGAGGCCGGTTACGCGCTGCCTCCGGGCTACGCGATGCTGAACGGCACCTCGATGGCGTCTCCGCAGACCGCCGGCGCCGGCGCGTTGCTGCTCTCGGCGGCCAAGGCCACCGACCGGGGCGTCAGCCCGGCCGCACTGCGGCGGGCGCTGTTCAGCTCCGCCAAGCCGATCGCGGACGTGCCGACGTACGCGCAGGGCTACGGCATGGTCAACGTTCCGGGCGCCTGGCAGTTGCTGCGCCAGGGCGTCGAAACCCGGTCGTACGTCTCCGACGCGCCGGTCTGCAGCCCCCTTGCGGAGCAGCTGACCATCTGGAACGGCGTGAAGTTCGTGCCGAACCCGGGCCGGGGCACCGGCGTCTACAACCGCTGCACCTCGTCCGAGGGCGGCCACAAGGTCGGCCAGAGCAAGACGTACCCGGTCAAGCTCACCCGCACCAGCGGCCCGGCCGGCACCATCAAGCACACCATCACGCTCCAGGGCAACGACGGCACCTTCAAGGCGCCGAAGACCGTCGCGTTGCCGCTCAACAAGGCCGTCACCATCAGCGTCACCGCCAAGCCGGCCACCGAGGGCGCGCACGGCGCGATCGTGCGGATCGACGACCCGGCCACCAACGTCGTCGACTTCGAGGTGTCCACAGTGGTGGTGGCCTCGAACGACGTGAAGAAGCCCACCTTCTCGTACGCGAACGAGGGCTCGGTCGACCGCAACGGCTTCACGTCGTACTTCGTCACGGTGCCGGAGGGCGCCAAGGCACTCCAGGTGAACCTCTCCGGGATCGCCACCGATTCGCAGACCCGGTTCATCGCGATCAACCCGTTGGGTGTGCCGGTGGAGGCCACCACCAGCACCGTCTGCTACACCAACTTCTCCGACGTCAACGTCTGCAAGCCGCAGGAGCGTGACTACCAGAACCCGCTTCCCGGGGTCTGGGAGATCGAGGTGGAGGCGCGGCGGACGTCCCCGGCGCTGAACAACCCGTTCAAGCTCCAGGCGCGGGTGCAGGGCCTGACGGTCGAGCCGGCGCTGGTCGAGCTGCCCAGTGTCGAGGCCGGTGAGCCGACCCCGGTGAGCTGGAAGGTCACCAACGCCTTCGGTCCGGTCTCGGTCAGCGGCCGCAGCGGCGCGTTGACCGGTGTGCGGACCGAGCGTCCGACCATCACCGAGGGCGGTCCCAACCAGGAGTGGACCGTCGAGATCCCAACGGGTACGTCGACGTTCACCGCCCGGATCGGCAACCCCGCCAACGCGGGCGCCGACCTGGACCTGTTCGTCTACCGGGGTACCACCGAGGTCGGCCGGGCCGCTGACGGCGACTCGGAGGAGGCGGTCACGCTGACCAACCCGGCCGCCGGCACCTACCGCGTCGTGGTGGAGCCGTACGGGGTCGACGGGCCCGGGACCAGCACGGCCTACGACTACTACGACGCGTTCGCGTCGGCGTCGCTGGGCACGATCACCGCTCCGGCCGTCGCGGTGCCGCTGATGCACGGCGAGTCGGCCACCATCACCGGCACGGTGACCGCGGTGGCCGTTCCGGCCGACGGGCGTCAGCTCTCCGGTGAACTGGCGATCGTCACCAGCGAGGGTGCGATCGTGGGTCGCGGCAACGTGTCAATCGGGGCGGTGAACTGATCCGCTCGTAACACCGGCAGGAGCCCGTCCCCACGTTCGGGGGCGGGCTCCCGCATGTCAGGGGTGGGAAGGGTCAGGACCGGTGGGCTGCCGTCACGACGAACGGGGTGCCCTGCTGGCAGGTGGTCATCATGCCGGGCTCCACCCGACCGGTGACCTCGACCCGGGCGCCCGGCGTCAGCACCTCACGCGGGCCGCCGAGCAGCAGGTAACCGTCGAGCAGCACGCAGCCGGGCTCCACACCGCCCTGCACGGTGCCGCTCAGGGTGGTGGCCCCGACGCCCGGCGGCGTGCTCGGGCCGCCCGGTTTCGGAGTTTTCAGTCCGGGCGGCACGCTCCGGGTGCCGGTCTCCGGCGAGGGCGTCGGGTCGGGCGTGGGCTGGCTGGTCACCGGCTGCGCTCCCGTCGGTGTCGGGGTGGGTGTGCCGCCCCCGACACCCTGGCCGCCGCAGGCGCTCAGCGCCACGCAGACGGCCAGCGCGGGGACGGCGAGCCGAAGAGTCCTCATGCCGAATCTGACGTAGGCCGACCCGAATTCGTTCCGTGCTTCAGCCGCGCGCCGCGGCGGCCTTCATGTCCCGCCTCAGCTCCTGCGGAAGCGAGAACGTGAGCCGCTCGTTGGCGGTGGTGATCTCCTCGACGTCGGCGAAGCCGCGGGCGGCGAGGTGGACCAGCACCTCCTGGACCAGGTCGTCCGGGACGCTCGCGCCCGAGGTCAGGCCAACCGTGGTGGCCCCCTCCAGCCAGGCGTCGTCGATCTCGTGCGCGAAGTCGACCAGGTGACCGGCGCGGGCGCCGGCGTCCAGGGCGACCTCGACCAGGCGGACCGAGTTGGAGGAGTTCGTCGAGCCGACCACGATCACCACGTCACAGTCGGCGGCGATCTCCTTGATCACGTGCTGCCGGTTGGAGGTGGCGTAGCAGATGTCGTCGCTGGGCGGGGACTGCAACAGCGGCAGCCGCTGCTTGAGGCGGGCCACCGTCTCCAGCGTCTCGTCGACCGAGAGCGTGGTCTGGGAGAGCCAGACCACCTTCTCCGGATCACGTACGGTGATCTTGTCGGCGCCGTCGGGGCCGTCCACCAGCTGGATGTGCGCGGGGGCCTCACCGGCGGTGCCGATGACCTCTTCGTGCCCCTCGTGGCCGATGAGCAGGATGTCGTAGTCCTCAGCCGCGAAGCGCCGCGCCTCGTGGTGCACCTTGGTGACCAGAGGACAGGTCGCGTCGATCGCCTTCAGCGAACGCGCCTTGGCCTGCTCGTAGACCTCCGGCGCCACACCGTGGGCGGAGAAGATGACGGTGGCGCCCTCCGGCACCTCCTCGTTCTCCTCGACGAAGATGGCGCCCTGGGCCTCCAGGGTCTGCACCACGTGCTTGTTGTGCACGATCTGCTTGCGCACGTAGATCGGGGCGCCGTAGAGCTTCAGCGCCTCCTCCACGGTCTGCACGGCGCGGTCGACACCCGCGCAGTAGCCGCGGGGCTTGGCCAGGAGCACGCGCTTGCCGGTCCGGTGAGTCGCCTGAGCCTCAGTCACCACCCCATCGTACGTGCCACCCCTCCACCCGCCACCGGCCCGCGCCCCACCCATCCCTGCGTTGATCATGAAGTTATTGCTGCGACACGCCGGCACGGAGGGCAATAACTTCATGATCGACGGGCCAGGCGGGGGAGGTCCGTAGGGTGGGCGGGTGAGCGAGGGCGGGCGGGTGGGGAGCGGCGGGGCCAGCGGCGGGGGCGGGGGCGGCGGCGGGGGCGGCGGGGCTAGCAGCGCTGAGGAGCCTTGGCCGGTACGGGTGGTCAGCCAGAAGGTGGGGGCCTGGATCGCCAAACTGGGCTGGGTGTGGGTGGACGGGCAGGTGGCGCAGATCAGCCGCCGCCCCGGGGCCAGCACTGTCTTCCTCACCCTGCGTGACCCATCGGCCGATCTGAGCCTGACCGTCACCACCAACCGGGACGTCCTGGACTCCGGCGCGCCGGAGCTACGCGAGGGCGCACGTGTGGTGCTGCACGCCAAGCCCGAGTTCTACGCCGCCCGGGGCACGCTGAGCCTGCGGGCCGACGAGATTCGTCAGGTGGGGCTCGGGGAGCTGCTGGCCCGACTGGAGAAGCTCAAGAAGCTGCTCGCCGCCGAAGGGCTCTTCGACCGCGCCCGCAAGCGTCGACTGCCGTTCCTGCCCGGCCGGATCGGACTCATCACCGGTCGCGCGTCGGCGGCCGAGCGGGACGTGCTGACAAATGCCCGGCGGCGCTGGCCGGCGGTGGAGTTCCGGACGGTCAACGTGGCCGTGCAGGGCCCGTCCGCGGTGCCACAGATCGTTGACGCGCTCAAGGTGCTGGACGCCGACCCGAGCATCGACGTGATCATCATCGCCCGGGGTGGCGGCGGCATCGAGGACCTGTTGCCCTTCTCCGACGAGGCGCTCTGTCGCGCGGTGTTCGGCTGTCGTACGCCGGTGGTCAGCGCGATCGGCCACGAGACGGACGCGCCCTTGATCGACTACGTCGCCGACGTCCGCGCGTCCACCCCGACCGACGCGGCGAAGCGGGTCGTCCCCGACCTCACCGAGGAGGTACGCCTCATCGGTCAGGCCCGGCACCGCCTCGAACGGGCGGTGCGCAACCTGGTCGACCGGGAGACGCACCGGCTGGACGGGCTGCGTTCCCGACCGGTGCTGGCCCGACCCCAGGTGATGGTGGAGCATCGGGCGACCGAGCTGACCGCGTTGCGTCAGCGGGCCGGCCGCTGCCTGGAACACCGGCTCGGGGCCGCCGAGGACGACCTGCGGCACACCCTCGCCCGCCTGCGCGCCCTCTCCCCCGCCGCCACCCTCGACCGGGGGTACGCGATCGTGCAGCGCGCGGACGGCCACGTGGTCCGCGCGGCGGCGGAGGTCGGCAAGGGCGACCCGCTGCGGGTACGACTGGCCGACGGCGAGCTGGCCGCCACTGTCGATGGCTGAGTGGCGACGCGGCACGGTGGGGAGTGGTGTGCTGAGATGAACGCGATGACTGATGACACGAAGGCCGGGCCGGACGAGCGGCTCAGTTACGAGCAGGCCCGCGCCGAGCTGGCCTCGGTGGTGGAACGGCTGGAGGCCGGCGGCACGTCCCTGGAGGAGTCGCTGGCCCTCTGGGAGCGCGGCGAGGCGCTGGCGGTGATCTGTCAACGCTGGCTGGATGGTGCGCGGGCGCGGATCGACGCCGCCCGGCAGGAGCCCGCTTCCTGACCGACCGCCGGTGGGGCGGCCGGAGCCGCCCCACCTCGGCACGTCAGTTGAACAGGCTGTACAGCTCGGCCGGCGCCTCGACGACCTGGTCCGCCGGCGGCTTCTGCGCGGCGGTGGCGGCACCGTAGTCGGAGTACGTCATCTTGATCTCCTGGGCGGTGGTCTGCCCGGCGGCCGGCAACTGCAGCACCAGCTCGCTGAGCCGGCCCTGCGGGTCGACCTTCGCGGTGAACGGGACGGTCTTCGCCTGGGTGCCCAGCGCGGCGATCGTGGCGGCGTTCAACGAGCCCGCCTCGGCGGCCTTGGTGACGTCGATGGTGCCGGCGTACGCGCCGGTGCCGGTGCTGCGCACCTCGGTGATGCCCTGGGTGAGCACCGCGCTGCCGGCCGGGTCGACCTTCTCGAAGTCGAAGCCGAGGCTGCGGTTGCCCTTGATCCGGGTCTGGTCGAGGTGCTGGTACTTGCCGAGATTGAGCTGCTTGATGGCGGGCAGGCTGTTGGCGGTGGGGCCGCTCAGCTCCAGCTTGACCCAGCTGTCCGGCTTGAAGTGGATCACATCGAGCTTCATCGCCAGGTCGGACGAGGGGCCACCGATCGCGATCTTCATCGCCGCGCTCTGGCTCGGCTGGTGCACGAGCCCCTCCGCCGTCGAGCCGGCGCCGGCCAGGGTGAACCGGAAGTTCCCGTTGCTGATCTCCTTGGTGGAGTCGAGCAGGGCCTGCTTGGCGTCGCCCGCGACCGGAGCACCGGACGGGCTCGCGGTCCCGGACGCGCTCACCGTCGGAGACGGCGTCGATCCGGCGGTGCCGGTTCCGCTGGCGCAGGCGGCCAGTGCGGGCGTGATCAGAGCGGCGGCTACCAGGCCGGCGCCGAGTCGTCGAACAGTCATACGTGTCTCCCAAGGGGGTCACCCGACGACCTGGAAGGTGCCGGAAACTCCGGGCGACGCAGCAGCACCGTCGGCTGCGTCGCGCGACCCGGGCCGAGCAACGCGCCCGGATCACCCCCTCCTTCTTCCCTGTCGACGCGTCGGACAATCACCCTTCGGGCCAGTTGCCCAGATTCAGCGCCGACGGGGCCATTCCACCGGGTCCGGTCAGCGCAGCGAGCCGGCCAGTTCGCGGACTTCGTTGTCCCGGGCGTCGCCGACGACGATCACCGTGCGGGTCGGCTCCAGCAGGACCAGCGCCTGCTGGTTCCCCCGGGCCGTGTAGAGCTGCCAGGAGCGCCCGGCCAGCTCGGTGGGACCCTGCGGCTGGCCCTGACTGGTCAGCTCGGCGGGGAGCAGGCGGTCCGCCGGGACGCTGCTCTGCAGCAGTTGGACGCCCCGCCCCTCCGGCGTGAGGTAGCCGAGCCGCAGGTTCGCACCGCCCTCGACGGTCTGGTAGCGGGCGCTGACCGTCTTCCAGTCGGCGCCGAGCCCCTGCGGCTGGCTCACCGGGAAGACGTTCGCCGAACGTGCCTGCTCGATGGCGGGCGCAGGATCGACTGTGGTGGCCTGGTCGCCGCCGAGGAATCCCCGGTAGAACGCCAGGAGCAGCGCGATCGGGACGAGCAGCACCAGCAGCGAGATCGCCATGTCCTTCGGCGACCGCTCGGACTTGCCGGACACCGCCGCCGGCGGCGGTGGGGTCGGGTCGGTCGCGGCGGGCTCACCACTGCGGCCGGCGGGGGCGTCGGCCGGCGGCTGACCGTCGGGCGGCGTGCTGTCGGCGGGTACGCGGTCGGCAGGCTGTGCGGGTTCCACCCCGTTATCTTCGCAGCCGCCCGACCGGCGGTATCCAGGCCATCACCGCCCCGCGCCGACGCCCTGTCGGCCATCGTGTGAGGATCAGCGACAAAGCCGGCAGTGGGGGCCTCCCCGCCGCCGGTCGTCCCCGCACCGTCGCGAGGAGGAGTAGCCGTCATGACGAACACCAGGACGCGGATCCCACAGGATCTCGACCGAAACCTTGCCCTCGACCTGGTCCGGGTCACCGAGGCCGCGGCGATGGCCGCCGGCCGTTGGGTCGGTCGGGGCGACAAGGAGGGCGGCGACGGGGCCGCGGTCGACGCGATGCGCAAGCTGATCAACTCGATCCAGATGCGCGGTGTGGTGGTGATCGGCGAGGGCGAGAAGGACAACGCCCCGATGCTCTTCAACGGCGAACACGTCGGCGACGGCACAGGCCCGGAGGTGGACGTCGCCGTCGACCCGGTGGACGGCACCACCCTGATGAGCAAGGGCATGCCGAACGCGGTGGCGGTGCTCGCCGTCTCCGAGCGCGGTGCGATGTTCGACCCCAGCGCCGTGTTCTACATGGAGAAGCTCGCCGTTGGGCCCGCGTACGCCGACGTGATCGACATCAACGCCGGTGTCGCGGAGAACCTGCGCCGGATCGCCAAGGTCAAGGGCACCGACGTCTCCGAGGTGACCGTCTGTGTGCTGGACCGGAGCCGTCACGACGACCTGGTCACGGATATCCGCCGGACCGGGGCGGGGATCCGGTTCATCTCCGACGGCGACATCGCGGGCACGATCGCGGCTGCCCGGGGCGAGTCGGACGTCGACGTCCTGATGGGCATCGGCGGCACCCCGGAGGGCATCATCTCCGCCTGCGCGCTGAAGTGCATGGGCGGTGCGATGCAGGCCAAGCTGTGGCCACGCGACGAGCAGGAGCGGGAGAAGGCGATCGCCGCCGGGCACGACCTGGACCGGGTGCTGGCCACCGATGATCTGGTCACCGGCGACAACTGCTTCTTCGTGGCGACCGGGGTCACCTCGGGCGACCTGCTGCGCGGGGTGCGTTACCGGGCGGGCGGCGCGTACACCCAGTCGATCGTGATGCGCTCGAAGAGCGGCACCATCCGGGTGATCGACTCGTATCACCGGTTGGAGAAGTTGGCGCTCTACTCCGCTGTCGACTTCGACGGTCGTCCGCTGGCCGAGCAGGAGTGACAGCCGCCGACACGGCGACCCCGCAGACCCTGTCGGCCGCCCGCCGGATCACCGGCGTCGCGCTGGCGTCGGCCTCCGGGGTCGCGGTGGCGGTGCAGTCGCGCATCAACGGCGAGCTGGGGGTACGCCTCGACGACGGTTTCGCCGCCGCGGTCGTGTCTTTCGGCATCGGTCTGCTGGTGCTGCTGGTGCTGGTGCCCGCGACCCCCGGTGGTCGGCGAGGGCTGGTCGCGACGCGGCGGGCTCTGCGGACCGGCACGCTGCGGCCCTGGCAGTGCCTCGGCGGGATGTGCGGGGCCTTCCTGGTGGCCACCCAGGGCCTCACGATCGGCACGTTGGGCGTGGCGGTCTTCACCGTGGCGGTGGTCGCCGGCCAGACCGGCAGCAGCCTCGCCGTGGACCGGGCCGGTATCGGGCCGACCGGCCGGCAGCCGGTCACCCGGCAGCGGCTGGCCGGAGCGGTGCTCACCGTGCTGGCGGTCGGCCTGGCGGTCGGCGACCGTCTTGGCGACCTGGGCGCGCTGGCGCTGGCCCTGCTGCCACTGCTCGCCGGGGTGGGTATCGCCTGGCAGCAGGCCGTCAACGGTCGGGTCCGGGCGGCGGCCGACAGTGCGCTGACCGCCACGCTCGTGAATTTCGCCGTCGGCACCGCCACCCTGCTCGTCGCGTTCGCGATCGACATCGCCGTACGCGGCTGGCCCGGCGGCGAGCTGCCGTCCGAGCCGTGGCTCTACCTGGGCGGCCCGATCGGCATCGTGTTCATCGCGATCGCCGCCGCGATCGTGCGCTTCACGGGTGTGCTGCTGCTCGGCCTGGCCACCATCGCCGGGCAGATCGTGGGTGCGGTCCTGCTGGACCTGATCCTCCCCACGGCGGCCTCGCACCCGGGTGTGAACACCCTGCTCGGGGCCGCGCTGACAATGGTGGCGGTGCTGATCGCCGCGCTGGCACCACCCGCCCCCCGCCGCTGACCGGCCGCCCGCCGGAGGATCACTGCGGCGGGTAGGGCGGATCAGGCACCGTCGGCGGGCGCGCGGGATAGGGCGCAGGCGGATAGGGCCCGTGCGGCGGATAGGGCGCATAGTGCGGGCGCGGCGGGTACCGGCGCTCGAACGCGCGGGCCGGGTCGACAAGCCCCGCGATCCGGGTGGCCAGCAGCACGCCCGGCACCAGGGCCAGCAGGGCGATCGCCACCGCGAACCGGGTCCGCGACGGGGTGCCGTACAGCCAACCGACGAGGGGCAGCCCGGCCAGGAACGCGGTGAGGAGGAACCCGGTGATCACCCACCTGATCCACCGACGCAGAGCACCCTGGTAGGAGGCTCTAACGATCATGGCCACCGCGGTGAGGACGCCCACCGCCAGCACGAACGGCACGGCGATGAACGCCAGCATGTCGTCGTCACGCTCCCAGGCCGAGGCCAGCACGATGCCCGCCACCAGCAGTGCCCCGCTGCCAGCGATCCCCCACCAGCGCGGGCCTCCACCACGGCGGATAGCCAGGTGACCGGCGAGCGCGGCGACGGCGCAGCCGAGAGTCAGCGCAAGCGCGACGGCGAGCAGCAGGTCCGTCCCGCGGTCACCGGGACCGCCACCGCCCAGTTGGGGCGGATCGTTCCACGACATGGCGCTCTGCCCCTCCTCGAAGAGGAACCCGTCGCGCTGCCACGAAGCGTCGGGCAGGCGGCGCAGAAACCCGTCCCGGCCGTTGGCGACCAGCACCTCGTGACCGCCCCTGGGATGGGGGTAGACGACCAGGTCGCGGGAGGCGAAGTGGCGCTGGACCTCGCCCGGGTTCGGCGACCGGCGGGCCAACTCCTCCCGCTGCTCGTCGGGCACCTCCCAGGCCACCCGCCAGGTTGCACCAGCGTCGTCACTCTCCTCGACCCGCAGATGCCCGGTGACGACCCGGTAGCAACGCCGGGGCTCATCCGGAGCGCACGCCTGCTGCTGCCCGGTCTCCTGGCGGGACAGCCGCTGCTTCTCGTCATCGGTGGCGGGCCGCCAGGTGGTCGCGCCGTCATCGCTGACCGCCCATTGCCCGTCCGACGGGCTGGTCGGCCAGTCCGACTCGCTGTAACCGCTGCCGACCGAGATCGCCGGTTGGCCGTCGAGCATCGCGGTGCCCACCGCGTACGGGTAGTTGATCGCACTGGTCGCTGCCACCGCCAGCACCGCCGGTGGCAGCACCACCAGCAACCGGACCAGCCGGGCGGTCCGTCGGCGCACCGGGCGGCGACGTGACCGCGTCCAACTCCACCAGGAAAGCCATAGCGCCGGCAAGGTGAGCAGGTCGGTCCAGTCGGCCCGGACCAGCGACGGCCCGGCCAGCACGGTCCAGGCCGAAGAGGCGAGTTCGGCGGCGTACCCACTGGATTTGACGACCGCGAACCCGGCACCCACCGCGACCAGGCCGGCCAGCGCGGCGGCCCGGGACGGCAGCCGTGGCACCAGGAGAGTCAGCAGCACCGCGACAAGCGGTGGTGCCAGCACCAGGCCGGCGACGTCGCTCAGTTTGCCGGTCACCGGGCCAGGGAAGGCCACCTTCAGCACATGGTCGTTGACCAGCAGCAGGACCAGCGCGACCAGGGTTGCGGGGTGGCAGAGCCAGGACAGCGTGGTGGGCGCGCCGTCCCGCGGTGTCTCGGGACCCGTCATCCTCTCAGGATCCGGTCGACCAGTCTCGATCCGGACTCGGGTCGGACTCGGGTCGGTCTGGGTCCGATACCGACGCTCAGCCAGCGTCGGAGGAGTGCCCGGGGAAGAGGTGTGCGCTCGGGTCGATGGCCACTGCCGCGTTGTTGACAGCCGTCGCCGCCTCACCGAAGCCGGTGGCGATCAGCCGGACCTTGCCCGGATATTCGGTGATGTCGCCCGCCGCGAAGACCCGGGGCAGGTTGGTGGCCATCGCACTGTCGACCAGGATGTGCCGGCGGTCCAGCCGTAGCCCCCACTCTGCGAGCGGGCCCAGGTCGGCGGTGAAGCCGAGGGCGGCCACCACGACGTCCACCGGCAGCGTCTCGGTCGCGCCGCCGCGCACCGTCACCTCGGCACCGGTCACCGCGCCGTCCCCGAGCAGCCTGGTGACCTCGGCGTTGACCACCACCCGCACCGGCAGGGAGAGCACCCGGGCGACAGTCGAGGCGTGGGCCCGGAACTTTTCCCGGCGGTGCACCAGGGTCACCGACCGGGCCAACGGTTGCAGCGCCAGCGCCCAGTCGAACGCGGAGTCGCCGCCACCGACGATCAGCACGTCCCGATCGGTCAGCTCGGTCGGCTCGGTCACGAAGTAGAGGATCCCCGAGCCGGGGGCGCCGTCGGCGCACGGCAACGGCCGAGGGCTGAAGCTGCCGAGCCCGCCGGTGACCACGACCGCGCCGCACGCGAGCTGCTCGCCACCGGCCAGGCCGAGCACCGGGCGGCCGTCGGCGTACGCGAGCTTCTCCGCCCGGGTGCCGAGCAGGTACTGCGGATTGAACGGTGCCGCCTGGGCCACCAGGTTGGCCACCAGGTCGCGGCCCTTGACCGCGGGGAAGCCGGCGACGTCGAGGATCAGCTTCTCCGGGTACATGGCGGTGACCTGGCCGCCCGGCTCGGGCAACGCGTCGATCACCGCCACGGACAGCCCTCGGAACCCGGCATAGTAGGCGGCGAAGAGGCCGGCCGGACCGGCCCCGATCACGGCGACATCGACCTCGCGCATGGCGTACCGTCGCTTTCCGCTCACGGATCAACGCTTGCTGATCTCGACCGTAAGCGGGCGGCGACGGTCGGGCAAGCATGTCCCAGAGGCGCGCCGGAGAATCGCCTCAGGGCAGGCTGAGCGTGGAGCCCGAGTAGTCCGAGCCGCCCAGTGCGGGTCGCCGCCGACGGAACAGGATCGCCGCCACCACCCCGCCGAGCAGGCCGAACAGGTGCCCCTGCCAGGAGATCCGCTCGTCGGTGGGGAGGATGCCGACCAGTTGCCAGCCGTAGAGCAGACCGACCAGGAGGAAGACCGCGAAGTTCCACCAGCTGCGCTCGACGATGCCTCGGGTGAGCAGGATGCCCAGGTAGCCGAAGATGACACCGCTGGCGCCGACCACCACCGAGTTGGGTGAGCCGGTGAACCACACACCGAGGCCGCTGACCAGGATGATGACCAGTGTCGACCAGAGGAACCGGCGGGCGCCGGCGGCGAGGACGAAGGTGCCCAGCAGGATCAGCGGGATGCTGTTGCTGTAGAGGTGGTCGAAGCCGTGGTGCAGGAACGGGGAGAAGAAGACCCCGTCCAGACCCTCGATGCGCTGCGGGATGATGCCGGCGGTGGCGTCCAGGCCGAACGCGAGCCCCTGGTCGACGGCCTCGATGAGAAAGAGGAACGGCACCACCGCGCACATGGCGACGAACGCCCGGCCGAGCGAGGCGTAGAACGCCTCGGTGCCGAACCGGAACGGGTCGCCGCTTGACGGGTGCAGGGTCACTCCACAACTGCTATCAGCAAAAGCGGCCGACCGCCACTCACGTCCCGTCCTGGGTACGCGCGACAGCGGGGCGGGTGGTCGCCCACCCGCCCCGCGTCGACAGCGTCAGTAGTGCCCGTTGTTCTGGAAGTAGGTCCAGGCGCCGCAGGGCGTCTTGTACCGGCCCTTGATGTAACCCAACCCCCAGATGATCTGGGTGGCCGGGTTGGTGCGCCAGTCGGAAGCGACCGAGGCCATCTTGCTGCCCGGCAACGACTGCGGGATGCCGTACGCGCCGGAGGACGAGTTGGCGGCCTTGTGGTTCCAGCCGCTCTCCTTGGTCCAGAGCTTCTCCAGACAGGGGAACTCGGCGATACCGAAGCCCTTGTCGATCATCAGGGCACAGCCGACCTTGCGGTTGCCGCTGTACTCCTCGCAGGACGCCGGGATCTTCCCCGCGTACGGCTTGGCGGGTGCGTTGGCTGCGGCGCGCTCGCGCTTACGGGACGCCGCGGCGGCCTCGGCCCTGCGGGCCCGCTCGGCGGCTTCCTTGGCGGCCTGCTTCGCCCGCAGCTTGGCCTGGTACTCGGCGGCCCGCTGCTTGGAGAACTGCACCTGGTGGGCGGCCTGCCGCTCGCGCTGGTACGCGAGGTCGGCCCGGTCGACCTCGAGACTGACCTGCTCGGTCAGACCCTGTTGCTGGGTTTCCCGGTCTTCGCCCAGGTAGAAGCCACCGGCAACGCCCACGGAGAGCAGCGCGACAGCAGCCGTACGGGCGCCCAACCGGCTCCACAGCCGACTCACGAAGTGGTCCCTTCGTCGGGAGCAAGGACGCGGCGCGGCGCAGACCACAGGTGGGCCGTCAGCCGTGCCACGAGCGCCCCGACCGGTTGCCGGTCGCGCCGACGCACCGACCTTCGCCGATGTCGTCCGTCTCGGGACGAACGATCACCAACGATTCCGGTGGTGCGTGGACGCTCGTGGGACACGATTGCGCACAGTGAGGCTGATGGGAAACCAACCAGGCACTTTGTGATCTGCGCCACACCGAAAATACGGACGAAAGCCCGCATATCACCCGTCAGATCGGGATGTCCTCCAGAAGGTCCGTGACCATCGCCGCGATCGGAGATCGCTCCGAACGGCTGAGGGTGACGTGCGCGAAGAGCGGATGACCCTTGAGCGCTTCGATGACAGCCGTCACCCCGTCGTGCCGGCCGACCCGCAGATTGTCCCGCTGGGCCACGTCGTGGGTGAGCACCACCCGGGAGCCCTGCCCGATCCGGGACAGCACGGTCAGCAGCACCCCGCGCTCCAGCGACTGGGCCTCGTCCACGATCACGTAGGCGTCATGCAGGCTGCGCCCGCGGATGTGGGTCAGCGGCAGCACCTCGAGGATGCCCCGCGAGGTGACCTCCTCCAGCACGTTCTCGTGCACCACCGCGCCGAGCGTGTCGAAGACCGCCTGGGCCCACGGCGACATCTTCTCCGACTCCGAGCCCGGCAGGTAGCCCAACTCCTGGCCACCGACGGCGTAGAGCGGGCGGAACACGATCACCTTCTTGTGGCGGCGGCGCTCCATCACCGCCTCCAGCCCGGCGCAGAGCGCCAGCGCCGACTTGCCGGTGCCGGCCCGGCCACCCAGTGAGACGATCCCGATCGACTCGTCCAGCAACAGGTCGAGGGCGACTCGCTGCTCGGCCGAGCGGCCGTGCAGCCCGAACGCCTCCCGGTCGCCCCGGACCAGACGTACCGACTTGTCCGGCAGCACCCGACCGAGCGCGGAGCCACGCCCCGAGTGCAGCACCAGACCGGTGTGGCAGGGCAGCCCGGCCGCCTCGTCGAGGTCGAGCGTCTCGCCGGCGTACAACTGGCCGATCTGCTCCTCGCTCAACTCCATCTCCGACATACCGGTCCAGGTCGGGTCGCTGGCCTGGCCGTGGCGGTACTCGTCGGCGCGCAGTCCAACCGAGGCCGCCTTGACCCGCAACGGCATGTCCTTGCTGACCAGGGTCACCTCCCGCCCTTCGGCGGCGAGGTTGAGCGCGACGGAGAGGATCCGGGCGTCATTGCTCTCGTTGCGGAACCCGGGCGGCAGAACACCGTCGTCGGTGTGGTTGAGCTCCACCCGCAGGGTGCCGCCGACGTCGTTGGCGGGCACCGGGCGGTCGAGTCGGCCGTGCCGAACCCGCAGGTCGTCGAGCATCCGCAGCGACTGCCGGGCGAACCAGCCCAGCTCCGGATGGTGCCGCTTTCCCTCCAACTCGGTGATGACCACGAGAGGCAGCACCACTTCGTGCTCCGCGAACCGGTGGAACGCCGCCGGATCAGAGAGCAGCACCGACGTGTCCAGGACAAAGGCCTGGCCGGCTGGTCGTGGCTCCTTGGGGTCGGCCGGCGCGGCGGCCGCCGAACGGCGGCTCCTGGTGGCTCGGCGGGGCGTGGCAGTCGCGGCCGGGGTTTGGTCGGCACCGGCGATGGTACGGCGAGTCGTCACAGGCCTGCTCCGACGGATGGGCACCCGCCACCCGTGTTCCGCCTCCTCCGGTGCCCGGGGACACGGGGTCGGATGCGGAACCCCATGCGCGAGGTCGCAGATCCGGGCGGACCGGCTGGCTCGGGAGAACCCCGTGCCATGCCTAGACGCTAGCCCCGCCGGACCTTCCCGGCTAGGGGCCGAACGTGGATCTCCCAAGACGCGCTCGTGAACAGCGCTCCGTCGACGCCCGCACCAGTCAAAAGGCACTGTCGCGCACGCGGCGGACCCGGCCGGGATGCATGCCCCCTGCGCGCATCCCGGCCGGTGGGGCCACCGTCACCGGTCTGACGTGACCCCGACGGTGCGTGTCCGCCGCGGACGACGCACCGCGCTCGTGGCGCCGGTCGGCGGGGCAGGCCCGCCGACCGACCTCAACCGGTACGTCGGACGAGCGTGCCGGTCGGGTGCCGCCCGGTGATCGGGGCGGCCGGCGCGCTGAACGACGAGCCGGTGTACGTGGTGCCGGGGCGTTCGACAGCACCGGCGGTGCGGACCACGCCCGCCGGCGAGACCGACAGGGCCGAGGCGATCGCCGCCTGGGCGTCCCGACGACGCCGGTTCCAGGCGCCCCGGTCACCGTCGAAGTAGCCCTGCCGGTAACCGAAGCGGTAGCCGATGCGGTAGCTGAGCTGCCCATGCAGCCGGCCGGCCGCGTAACTGGTGGCACCGAGCACCAGGACGAGGAACACCGCGAGAAACGGGCTCATCGGGCAGCTCCGGCCCAGCCGGGACGCCAGGTCATCGCTCCTCCGGCTCGATCGTGGTGGGGTCGGCGACAAGCAGCCGGTCCAGGTCGTCGGTGCTGACCTCCTCGACCAGCTCGACGCTGATCCGGCAGCCGTCCAGCACGACTTCGGCCATCGAGGACCGACGGATCTCGCCGCCGGCGTCGTAGACCCGGACGCTCAGCTCCGGGCAGCCGAGATGGGTACGCCAGGCGTTCCACTCGGCACGATCACCGACGCTCAACGACAGGTAGCGGCAGCCTCGGGCCAGATAGAGGCGCCAGGGGGCGGTCAGCCCTGCGGCGACCCCCTCGGCGATCAGCCCGAAGGCCTGGGCGCGGGTGGCGAGCTCGGTCACCACGACCCCCTGGCACCGGGGGCGTGACGCATGTGAGCACCAATCGTCTCATGCACGTGACACACCGTAGATTGTCCCATGGGCGTGACAGTATCAGCTTTTCGTCCGCTTACGTTTGTCACTACGTTCATCTATTCTGCCCGCGTGACACCCCTCAACAGTGGCACTGACTCGTTTACCGGAAATCCGAACCTTTCGTCACGTCCGCGTGACAGTGGCGAGCCGGGGCGCGCACCCGTAGCCGGCTGGTCGTACCGTCACGGAGTGACCGAGACGGCCAATGCGCGGAAGATCGCCTTCGCCACCTTCGTCAGGCGGGCCCTGGACGAGGCGCGGGCGACCCGAGCCTGGAGCGGCACCGAGGTGTCCCGGCGCACCGGCGTCTCCCGGCAGACCATCAACCGCTGGGTCCGGGGCGACTGGGCCAGCGACCCGGAGGCCGAACGGGTGGTCGCCTTCTGCGAGGGCCTGGGGTTGAACCCCGCCGCGGCTTTCGCCGCACTCGGCTGGGACCGCGCCGCAGCCGGCCCCCGCATCGGCCAGGCCGCCCCTCCGATGGACCCCGACGTGGAGGCGCTGCTGCGCCGTCTGGTCGATCCGCAGGTGTCGGACGCGGAGAAGTTCCACATCCGGGAAACCATCAGATACCTCGCATACCGCCCAACGTTGCCGGTCGATGTCCGAAAAAGGGGCAATCAGGCAGGCTAGTTCCTCAGATAGCGAAAGAACGCCTGGTCAGGTTCATTCGTTTGCCTCCGGGGCTGGAACGGGCACGCTAGCGTCCCTACTCGTACTGCTTGGGCTCGTCATCGGCGGGGGGACGGGACAAGGCCGAACCCAGCCCTGCGGGACAGAAGGAGGGGTCTGTCCATGACCCTGAAGTGGTTGGCAGTCGTGGTCGCAACGGTGTCGGTGACACTGTGGGCGACCGGCAACACGGTGACCCTCGCGGTCGACGGCGGGCAGCTGCCGCTGCTCGTCAACCTCTTTGCGCTCATCACCGCCGGCACCGCGGTCGTCCTGGCCGTCGTCGCCGAGCTGCACGAGCGTCTGAACAACCGAATCAGCGCGCTCACCGAGTTCCTGGTGGCACGGCTCAACGAGATCGACAACCACACCGGCGATCGCAACACCGGGTTTGTGGAGGGTTACCTGTTGAGCCACGGCCAGGAGGCCGCGGTGGTGCCGTTCGGCCGGCGCGGACGAGGAGCCGCCGAACGCTGATCGCTTACCGCTCAATGGGTCCGCTCGGCCAGGAATGAGCCTGGATCGCCGGGGTACGCTGACGCGCGTGCCGCCGTTGAATCTGGGCAATCAGCAGCCGAGGACCCCGTTGAACGCCGACCAGGCCTGGCGGGTAACCGCCAGCCGGGCGGCCGGGACCGTGCTCTTCTTCGACTTCGACGGCACGCTCGCGCCCGTCGACGACGATCCGACCGCGGTACGCCCGGCGCCCAAGGCGTTGGCCGCGATCGAGGCGCTCGCCCCGGTCGTGCAGCGGGTCGCGATCGTCTCCGCCCGACCCGTCGAGTTCCTTCGGGATCAGCTCGGCGGGCTCGCTGGCGTGGACCTCTACGGCCTCTACGGGCTGGAGCACAGCCATTCCGGCGGCGAGACAGTCACCGAACCGGCCGCGCTGCCCTGGGTGCCGACCATGTCGGAGCTGGCCGACCTGGCTCGGGCGGAACTGCCACCCGGCACGCTTGTGGAGTACAAGCGGCTCTCGGTCGCGCTGCACTGGCGTACCGCCCCGCAACTCGGCGCGACGGTGCAGCAGTGGGGGCAGGCGCAGGCCGACCGTCTGGGGTTGCGCTCACAGGCCGGGCGGATGGTGCTGGAGCTCAAGCCACCTGTCGACCGGGACAAGGGCATGGTGATCGGCGAGGCGATCAAGGGTGCCACCGGCGCCTGGTACTTCGGCGACGACGTCTCCGACATCAAGGCCTTCGCCGCGCTGCGCGCTCGCGCCACCGCCGACCCGGACTTCCTCGGGGTCTGCGTGGCGGTGGCCAACCCGGAGACCGGCCACGAGGTGGCCAACGCCGCCGACCTGACCATCGAGTCGCCGGCCGCCCTGGGTGACTTCCTCACCCGGGCGCTGACACACCTGTCCTGAACCGACCTGACCCCAGCGGCGGCCGACGGCGTCGCCGCCGGGTCAGGCGCCGTAGCGGCGTTGCCTGGTGGCGTACGAGCGCAGGGCCCGCAGAAAGTCGATGTGCCGGAAATCCGGCCAGTTGAGCTCGCAGAAGTAGAACTCCGAGTGCGCGGACTGCCAGAGCATGAAACCGGACAGCCGCTGCTCGCCGCTGGTGCGGATGACCAGGTCCGGGTCGGGCTGGCCGCGGGTGTAGAGGTGCTCGGCGATGTGCTCGACGTCCAGCACCTCGGCCAACTCCTCGATCGTGCCTCCGGTGGCGGCGTGCTCCAGCAACAGCGAACGGACCGCGTCGGTGATCTCCCGGCGGCCGCCGTAGCCCACCGCGATGTTGACCTCCGCGCCACCGGTGCGCTCACGGGTGCGCTCCTCGGCGCCCTTGAGTGCCGCCGCAGTTTGCGCCGGCAGCAGGTCGAGCGCTCCGACGATGCGCAGTCGCCAGGGGTTGCCCTCCTCGGAGAGCTCCACCACCAGGTCCTCAATGATCTTGAGGAGGGGGTCCAGCTCGGCGGCCGGACGGCGCAGGTTGTCGGTGGCCAGCAGGTAGAGGGTCACGTGCCCGACGCCGGCCTGGTCACACCAGCCGAGGACATGCTTGATCTTCGCCGCGCCAACCCGGTGCCCGTCGTTCGGGTCGACGAAGCCCATCTCCCTCGCCCATCGGCGGTTGCCGTCGCACATCACCCCGACGTGCCGGGGCACCGGCTTACCCGCGAGCTTCGCCGTGAGCCGGCGCTCGTACACGGAGTAGATAAGGTTCCGCAGCGTCATCACCTAGCAGCGTAGCGACCCTTGCGCCAGTTCACTGCCTCGGAGCCCCATCCCCGCCGCCCAGACCGACACCGATCAGTGCGAGCGTACGAGCGGTGAGGCGTCCGTCACCCAGCCCCAGCTCGACCACGTCGTAGAACACCCGGTCGTCCCGATGGGCGGCCCGGACCGCCGCGTCCACCACCCGACGTCGCCGGGCCAACCAGGCCGCCACCGAACTGTGCCGCAGGTGGGTGCCGAGGCGGCGACGCAACCCGTCGGCGTAGCGGCCAGCCGCGCCCTCGGGCGACCGGGCCGCCGCCGACCCGGCGAGCGCGCCGGAGAGCAACGCGTAGAAGATCCCCTCCCCCGTGAACGGGTTGATCAGTGACAGGGCGTCCCCGGCCAGCAGGGTGCGCCCACGCCCCGGCGACGGCCGGTGGGTGGAGAGCGGCAGGTGATGCGCGCGCAACGCGGTCACGGTCGCCAGATCGGTGCCGGGCAGCAGCGCGGCCAGCCGATCCAGCAGGTACGCACGGCTCAACGGCTCACCGCGCAGGACCTCCCCGTACCCGACGTTCGCCCGTCCGTCGCCGATCGGGAACGACCAGGCGTACGCCGGCCAACGCGCCTTCGAGGTGACGATGAGCTGCTCGGACGGGCCGGGCAGAGCCGGGGCGTACCCCCGGATGGCCAGCGCGAGGTGTCGGTCGGGGTTCTGCGGATGGCCGAGCGCCCGACGTACCACCGAGCCGGCGCCGTCCGCGCCGATCACCACCCGGCCGGACACCTGCCCGTCGAGCACCACCCGGTCCGCGCGCGGTTCGACCTGGCGCACCGTGTGCCGGCGCAGCTGCGCGCCGGCGGCCACCGCGGCCGCCACCAGCCGCGCGTCGAAAACCTCCCGGGGCACCGTGTACGCGGGTCGGGGCAGCGCCCGAGCCACCGCACCGCCACCCGGCGAGACCATGCGTAACGCCGGCAGCGGCGCGTAACCCGCAACCGCCTCGGTCACCCCCAGCTCGGCGAGCACGTCCACCGAGTGCGCGGCGATCCCGTCACCACACGCCTTGTCCCGGGGAAAGTCGGCCCGGTCCAGCAGCAGCACGCTGGCACCGGCCCGGCGTGCCGTCAGCGCGGCTGCCGCCCCGGCCGGTCCCGCCCCCACCACCACCACGTCGAACTCGTCGCCCACCACGAGCCTCCTCCCAGTCCGCCGCGTCGCGGCCGCTCCCGCCGGGCGACCCGGTCGGCCCTGCGGCCGACCGCCGCGACATTTCCGCAGCTCGCCCCGACGTCGACACTGTGACCGACGCCACCCGCCATCCTGCCCCCTGGTCGCCCGCGAAGACCGCTCCCGCACCCGGCCGGCCAATCTCACCCACCCCACCTTTGCTCTGCACCCGCGGATGCGACGGTTACCGTCCGCGACTGTCGCATCCGCGGGTGCAGAGCAAAGGACGGTGCAGAGCCGACGAGGGATGGCAGGTGCTGGGCCGCGGTCGTGGCCGCGGTCGGCCGCCGGGTCGGCACCGGCGGCGTCGGTGCGGGGCTCCGCCGCGGTCAAGGTCGGGGTTCAGGTCCGGCATCGTCGGGGGCGCGAGCGGCGCGGCGCAGGCCGTAGAGGACCAGCCCGGCGGCGGCGAGCAGCGGGGCGCCGTCGCGGATCAGGCCGTCCACGCCGAGCAGCCACCAGCACAGCGGCAGATCCACGGCGAGTACGGCCACAGTGACGACGACCAGCAGGCCACGCGCCCAGTCCTTGCCCCGCATCAGGAACGCTGTGCAGAACAGCACCGCGTAGCTGGCCGTGATGCCCGCGCCGAACCAGAACAGCACGGCCGGCACCGCGGTCAGGCGACCATCCAGGATGGAACCCCCGGCGACCAGTGCCGGCACCAGCATCAGCGGGCTGTAGGTGAAGGCAGCCACCCGGCTGGTCAACAACCAGGCACTGGCCTGTGGTCGGCGTGGCGGGGTCTCCCGCCAGGAGATGCCGTCCCGGTCGATGACGAGGCGTGGACGGTGCCGGACCAGGTGCGCTGCCAACGCCGACGAGCGGTAGAGCAGCCAGACCACCGCGACGCAGAGCGCCGTGAGAATGGCGAAGCCGAGCAGGCCGGGCAGCGGCGGCACCCCCTGCCGGGGCACGATGAGCCGACCGACCGCGAAGATCGTGGTGACCGCGAGGATCAGCCCGAACGGGCGGGCCGCCGTACGACCCCGTCGCACGTGCCCGATCAGCAGCAGGAAGCCGAACGAGCGCAGCATGGCCCAGCCGGTCCGTACGGCGAGCCCGAATCCCTGCTCCGGGGCGTACCACCAGTTGAGCAGCTCGACCACGACGGTGGCCGCCGCCGTCGTCGCCAGCAGGATGGTGAGCACCCGGACGGCGGACGGCCGCCGGACCTGTGTCTCGGCGGCCGTCCTCATGAAATCCGATGTTGCCCGCGAAGGGCCTCGTTCACACCTACCGCTGCGGTTGCGCGGCGTCCAGGCGGGCGCGCAGCGCGTCCAACTCGGCCCAGAGCACGCCGGGCAGCTTGTCACCGAACTTCTCGAACCACTCGGTGATCATCGGCAGCTCGTTACGCCACTCGTCCGGGTCGACCTTCAGCGCGATCCGAACATCCTCCGGGGTCATGTCCAGGCCCTCGACGTCCAGGGCGTCCGGCGCGGGGACCATGCCGACCGGCGTCTCGACCGCGTCGGCAGTGCCCTCGATCCGCTCGACGACCCACTTGAGCACCCGGGAGTTCTCCCCGAAGCCCGGCCAGAGGAACGAGCCGTCCGGGTCCTTGCGGAACCAGTTGACGTAGTAGATCTTCGGCAGCTTCGCCTCGTCGCCGTCGGTGCCCTTGCCCATCTCGATCCAGTGCCGGAAGTAGTCCCCGGCGTGGTAGCCGATGAACGGCAGCATCGCCATCGGGTCCCGCCGGACCACGCCGACGGCGCCGGACGCGGCGGCGGTGGTCTCCGAGGAGAGCGTGGCGCCCATGTAGACGCCGTGCACCCAGTCGCGGGCCTCGGTCACCAGCGGCACGGTGTCCTTGCGGCGTCCACCGAAGAGGATCGCGTCGATCGGCACGCCGTTCGGGTCGAAGTACTCGTCGGCGAGGATCGGGCACTGCGTGATCGGGGTGCAGAACCGGCTGTTCGCGTGGGAGGACAGGCTGTCGCTCTCCGGCGTCCAGTCGTTGCCCTTCCAGTCGATCAGGTGTGCCGGCGGCTCGCCCATGCCCTCCCACCAGACGTCGCCGTCATCGGTCAGGCCGACGTTGGTGAAGACGGAGTTGCCCCGGTCCAACGTGCGCATGGCGTTGGCGTTGGTCTTCCAGTCGGTGCCGGGCGCGACGCCGAACAGGCCGTACTCGGGGTTGACGGCGTAGAGGCGGCCGTCCGGGCCGAACCGCATCCAGGCGATGTCGTCGCCGATGGTCTCGACCTTCCAGCCGGGAATCGTCGGCTCCACCATGGCGAGGTTGGTCTTGCCGCAGGCGGACGGGAAGGCGCCGGCGATGTGGTAGGTCTTGCCCTCCGGCGAGGTGATCTTGAGGATCAGCATGTGCTCGGCGAGCCAGCCCTCGTCGCGGCCCATCACGCTGGCGATCCGCAGCGAGTAGCACTTCTTGCCCAGCAGCGAGTTGCCGCCGTAACCCGAGCCGTACGACCAGATCTCCCGGCTCTCCGGGAAGTGCGAGATGTACTTGGTGTCGTTGCACGGCCAGGCGACATCCTGCTGGCCGGGGGCGAGCGGGGCGCCGATCGAGTGCAGCGCGTGCACGAAGTCCGCGTCGTCGCCCATGGCCTCCAGGACCCGGGTGCCCATCCGCGTCATGATGCGCATCGAGGCGACCACGTACGGGCTGTCGGTGATCTCGACACCGAACATCGGGGACTCGGCCTCGACCGGCCCCATGACGAACGGGATGACGTACATGGTGCGACCGCGCATGGAGCCCCGGTACAACTCCGTCATCGTCCGCTTCATCTCGGCCGGCGCCATCCAGTTGTTGGTGGGGCCGGCGTCCGCCTCGTCGACGGAACAGATGTAGGTGCGTTCCTCGACCCGGGCGACGTCCGTCGGGTCGGTGCGCGCGTAGAACGAGTTGGGCTTCTTCTCCGGGTTGAGCCGGATCAGGGTGCCGGCCTCGACCAGCTCATCGGTGAGGCGGCGCCACTCCTCGTCGGACCCGTCCACCCAGACGACACGGTCGGGGGTGGTCAGTTCCGCGACCTCACGGACCCAGGCGAGCAGTTTCGGATGGGACGTCGGGGCCTGATCGATACCCCGCACAACAGCCGGAGCAACCATGACACATCTCCTTGTGGTCGACGCTGACCGATCTATGGGATGCACGAGACTCAGCGGCGCGATGCGTCGCCTTCGTGGAAACCTGGGATTGGCCTCAGCGTAAACCGGGCAGCCTTCCGAGTCAGTGGGACAGGTTGTGAAGAACTGCACAAGCTACGGCCTCGCTGCGGCATCACGAGCTGATACCCGCTTTCCCGCGCAGTTTCACGCAAATCTTGTTGTGCACCCCGGCGGACGCTTGTTGCGGTCGGGCCGTTGACCTGCCCCGCCGACCGATGCGGTGATTCCCGTTCCGCAGCGGCTCAGTCCTCCCAATTGGCTACGCTCTGTGCAGTGGTTACGTACACGGCGCTGGGCCCCTCCGGGAGACCACGCCCGCTTGCCGTTGCTACCCCTCTGACTGGCCGGCAGCCGGTAGGCTCCCCCCGTGGCCGCCACGATGACCGGGGAACAACCGGGTCCCCGGCAGACCCGACGGGGTCTCGTCGGCTTACTCCTCGACCGCTTCGGTCACCTCATCCGCGAGATGGGCAAGTTCGCCACCGTGGGTGGTTTCGCGTTCCTCGTCGACTTCGCGCTCTTCAACTACCTGACGAGCAGGCACGGCGTCGAAGAGTTGACGGCGAAGACGATCTCCACGGTGATCGCGGCGTCCGTTGCCTTCGTGGGCAACCGGTTCTGGACGTGGCGGCACCGTCAGCGCAACAACGCGGCCCGCGAGTACGCGCTGTTCTTCTTCTTCAACGCGGTCGGTCTCGGCATCACTGTGGCCTGCCTCGCGCTCAGCCGCTACGGGCTCGGGGCCATCTGGCCGGACGTGTTCCAGACGCGCCTGGCGGACAATCTCGCCAGCTACATCGCCGGTACGGGATTCGCCACGCTGTTTCGATTCTGGTCGTACCGGCGGTTCGTCTTCGTCGAAGCGGGAACCCCGACCCTTCCGCAGGTGGATCCCGACCGTGACCACCGGGCGTGACCTGCCGCCCACCTCGTTCGGCCGGTGATCGCCGGCCGCACCGACTGCCCTAAGGTGTTTCGCATGCGTCTTGTCCGCCTGCTGCCTGAGCGCTGGCAGAAGTTCATCCACGAGGCGCTCAAGTTCGGCATCGTCGGCGGCATCAACACCGTCATCAATTACGCGGTGTTCAATGCCCTTGCACTGACCGTTTTCGTCAATGGTCAGTTGAAGGCGACAGTGATCGCGACGATCGTCGCCACCATCACGTCGTACCTCATGAATCGGCACTGGACGTACCGTGATCGCCCGAAATCGGCGCTTCGCCGGGAATATCTGCTTTTCTTCCTATTCAACGGCGCTGGCCTGCTCATTGAGCTGGGGGCTGTGGCGGCGGCGAAGTACGGTCTCGGCGTACACGGCCTGCTGGCACTGAATCTGGCCAAGACCGTCGGCGTCCTGCTGGCCACGCTGTTCCGGTTCTGGTCATACCGCACGTTCGTCTTCCAACCCGTCGCGCCGGCCGAGGACGAGCCCGCGAAGCCCGACTCCACCTGGCACAGCATTCCGCGCGACGAGTGGGACACCATGGCGGAGATGGACCCGGTCGCCGAGTTGGCGGAATCGGTGTCCGAGCTGGAGGAGGCGGAGTCAGCGCAACGCAACGACCCGCCAGCCGGCGCACCGACTCAGGGGCGGCTCCCGCAGCTGAGCGTCAGCCCCGCCGTCGACCTGGACGCGGAACTCGCCGCGGAGCTGCACGTCGGCACCCGTCGCGCGCCCCGCCGGTGACGACACCCGACGCCCGCTCCGGCACGGGGCGACCCGCCGAGCTGTTCTTCGAGGATCTCGTCCCGGGACTCACCGTCGATCTTGGCGTGGTCACCGTGGACGGCGACGAAATGGTTGCCTTCGCCCGCCGCTTCGACCCGCAGTGGTACCACGTCGACCCCGACCTGGCTGCGGCGAGCCGACACGGTGGTCTGATCGCCAGCGGCTTCTACACAGTCAGCCTGTTCATGCGCGCGTACGTCGACCACCTGCTGTCCCGGGCCGCCGCGGACGCCTCCCCCGGCCTGGAGGAGCTGCGTTGGCTCGCCCCGGTGCGGGCCGGCGACCGGCTCGCGGTCCGGGTCGACGTGATGGGCGCCCGGCCGTCGACTGCCCGCCCCGGGCTCGGCACCGTCAGCCTCACCGGCGCCATGCTGCGCCTCGGCCCGGACGACCGGCCCGAGCAGGAGGTCCTGCGGACGCGCTTCCGTGGCTGGTTCGGCATGCGACCGGTCGAGGCCGACCCCGCCGAAGCCACCGAAGCCACTCCGACCGACGCTGACCGGCCCGGAGCTGACCAGCCCGACAGCGGCCCGACCGCGGCAGACCCGTCCACCGTCGGCTCGTCCCCGACCGACCCGACGAAGAGCAGCGGCCCACCCGACTGACCCGCCCCCGACGGTGTGCCAGGGGCGGGTCTCCCACCGGCCCGGATCAGGTAGTGGTGTCGCGCAGCGGCTTGCCGTCCTGCATGTCGGCGAGCATGTCGCGCATCTCGCCATCGCCCAGCGAGTGCTTGTCGTGCTGTGCCTCGACCAGCTCGTACAGGGTGGTCTGCACCTTCCCGACGTCCGGTACGTCGGCGAGCACCGACTGGCCGCGCTCACCAGCCGACTCGATGGTGAGCGTCCCGCAGCCGAGCAGACGCTCGACGAAACGCTGGTTCATCGAGTGGTCGTTGACCCGGGCGAGCGGAAGGTCCCGCCGGTCCCGGGAGAGCACACCCTGCTGAAGCAGGACTCGCTCGTTCGTGAACAGGTAGTGGGTGGTGCGCCAGACCAGGAACGGCCACAGGCCGAGCCAGAGCACCGCGACCAGGGCGATCGCCCCGATCACGGCCAGCGCGACCGAACCGCCGCCACTCTCGGGCAACAGGAGCACGCCGACCACCACCGCGGCGATGGCCAGCACCAGCACCGCGATCGGCCGGATCAACGCCTTCCAGTGCGGGTGCAGGTGCAGCACGACGTGCTCGTCCTCGGTGAGCACGTCTTCGGGAAACGCCACGGGAACCTCCAACGCGATTTTCTGGACGCGCAGACGGTAAACCCCCCAGGCCCCACCACAACATCCGCCGCGCGGGCCCACTCGGGCCCTACGTGATCTTGCCCGTCCTCAGCGGAGGTGCAGGACGTCGCCGGCGGCCAGGGTTCGGGCGCCGGTCGACGTGGTGACCATCAGTTGGCCGTCCGGGTCCACCCCGGTGGCGGTGCCGGTCAGGGAGTCGCCGTCGGGGAGCAGGACGCGTACCTCGCGCCCGATCGTCGCGCAGGCCGCCAGGTAGGCGTCGCGCAGGCCGCTGGCCACCGCGTCGCCGGCCGCCGAACGCCAACGGTCGTACCAGTCGGCCACCGCCCGCAGCAGCGCCCGCAGCAGCGGATCCCGATCGGTGGCCACCGCGCCGGCCAACTGGAGCGAGGTGGCCGGCAGCCCGGTCGGATTCACCGGCAACTCGTCGGCGCGCAACGTCACGTTGAGCCCGATGCCCAGCACGATCGCCGGCGGTTGGTCCGGCGCCCGTCCAGGCACCGCCTCGGCCAGCACGCCCGCGCACTTCGCGTCGTCGATCAGCAGGTCGTTCGGCCACTTGAGGGTGGCTTCCAGCTCGGCGAGCCGGGCCACCGCCTCCACCAACGCCACGCCGGCCAGCAACGGCAGCCACCCGTACCCGGTGGGTGTCGCCGGCAGCCAGCCGCGGTCCGGCACGGCCTCGCCGGGCCGCAGCAGGACGCTGGTCGCGATGCCGGCCCGCGCCGGCGACTGCCAGACCCGCCCGCGCCGGCCGCGCCCCGCGGTCTGCCGCTCGGCGACCACGACCAGGCCCTCGGGCTCGTCGGCCCGCGCGGCCTCGGCCACGTCGGCGTTCGTGGAGCCGGTCTCGGCACGCAGCTCCAGCCGGGCCCACGGCCCGTTCGGCGCTGTCAACGCGCGGCGCAGCCGGGCCGCCGAGAGCGGCGGCCGGTCCAGATCGGTGTACGGGGAGCCCGGCATTCCGCCAGCCTACGGCGGTGCTCCGGTCGACACTGAGGCGTACTGCACAGCGGCACCCACCTGAACCATCGTTATATTCCCTGGGTGACTACCGAGACCGGGACCAACATGCACAGCACCGCGGGCAAGCTGGCGGACCTGGAGCGCCGGGTCGACGAGGCGGTGCACGCCGGGTCGGCCCGCGCCGTGGAGAAGCAGCACGCGCGCGGCAAGAAGACCGCCCGCGAGCGGATCGAGATGCTGCTCGACGAGGGCTCCTTCGTCGAGCTCGACGGGCTGGCCCGGCACCGGTCCACTGCCTTCGGGCTGGAGCGGAACCGCCCGTACGGCGACGGTGTGGTCACCGGCTACGGCACGGTGGACGGCCGGCAGGTGTGCGTCTTCGCGCAGGACTTCACTGTCTTCGGTGGCTCGCTCGGTGAGGTCTTCGGCGAGAAGATCGTCAAGGTGATGGACCTGGCCATGAAGATCGGCTGCCCGGTGGTCGGCATCAACGACTCCGGCGGCGCGCGAATCCAGGAGGGCGTCGTCTCGCTCGGCCTCTACGGCGAGATCTTCTTCCGCAACGTGCGGGCTTCCGGCGTCATCCCGCAGATCTCACTGGTGATGGGGCCCTGTGCCGGCGGCGCTGTCTACTCCCCGGCGGTCACCGACTTCACCGTGATGGTCGACCAGACCTCGCACATGTTCATCACCGGCCCCGACGTGATCAAGACGGTGACGGGCGAGGACGTCGGCATGGAGGAGCTGGGCGGCGCGCGTACGCACAACACCCGCAGCGGCAACGCGCACTACCTCGCCAGTGACGAGGAGGACGCCGTCGACTACGTCAAGGCGCTGCTGTCGTACCTGCCGTCGAACAACCTCGACGAGCCGGTCGTGGTCGACGCCCCCGCTTCGCTTGAGGTCAATGACGAGGACCGGGAGCTGGACACCCTCATCCCGGACTCGGCCAACCAGCCGTACGACATCCACACGGTGATCGAGCACGTCCTCGACGACGGGGAGTTCCTGGAGGTCCAGCCCCTCTACGCGCAGAACATCGTGGTCGGCTACGGCCGGGTCGAGGGACGGCCGGTCGGTGTGGTGGCCAACCAGCCGATGCACTTCGCCGGCACCCTGGACATCGCCGCCTCGGAGAAGGCCGCCCGGTTCGTCCGCACCTGCGACGCGTTCAACATTCCGGTGCTGACCTTCGTGGACGTGCCCGGCTTCCTGCCCGGCACCGGTCAGGAGTGGGACGGCATCATCCGCCGGGGCGCGAAGCTCATCTACGCGTACGCCGAGGCGACCGTCCCGAAGGTCACCGTGATCACCCGCAAGGCGTACGGCGGGGCGTACGACGTGATGGGCTCCAAGCACCTCGGCGCGGACCTGAACTTCGCCTGGCCGACCGCGCAGATCGCGGTGATGGGCGCGCAGGGCGCTGTGAACATCCTCTACCGCTCCGAGCTGGCCGGCGCCGAGGACCCGGCGGCCGTCCGGGCCGAGAAGATCGCCGAGTACGAGGACACCCTGGCCAACCCGTACGTGGCCGCCGAGCGTGGATACATCGATTCGGTGATCGCTCCGCACGAGACACGCACCCAGATCGTCCGGGCGCTGCGCGTCCTGCGGACCAAGCGGGAGACCCTGCCGCCCAAGAAGCACGGCAACATCCCGCTGTAGAGCCCTGCTCACGTGATCCGCACAACTTCGGGGATGGTGCTGCTTCCGGGGATCGGGAGGCAGCGACATCCGTGAAGTTGCGCGGATCGTGGAAGGGTCAGCACGCCGGGTTGGCAGCGGGGCACAGTCGTTGGGCGGCCGTACGGCCCAGCGCCTCAAGATCCGCGTCGCCCAGGCCCAGGCCAGGGTCGGGCACCAGCACCGTGACCAGATCGCCGACCCGGACCACTACTGTCATCCCGACCGGCGTGGAGCGCTGGAGCGTCCTTCCGGCGGCCGGGCCACGGGGGGCGAACGGCACGTGCCGCACCAGTACCGACTCGTCACCGGCGAAGTTGCTCGCCGCCGTCTCCCAGGCGTGCTTGCTCTCGTTCGGCGTCGTCTCGCCCGCGGCGACGACGTTCTCGACGACATGCCACTCGGGGCAGGCGTCGAGCAGCGCCCTCAGGTGAGTGAAGAGTCGCGCACTCACCAGCGGATCGAGCCGGTAGACGTCCTGGCTCAGTTCGGCCCGTACCGGCGCCCTGCCGTCCCTCGTCGGCGACAACAGGGTCTGCGACCGCGAGTAACGGGAGTACGCGGGAACCGTCGGCACGCCGCGGTCGTCGCCGCACCTCTGCAACGTCGGATCCAACCGGACGACCTCACCGAGGCCGGCGTCGCCCAACTGCACGGCGTCTTTCATCACCGGCACCTCGGTGACAGCCAGCAGGGAGTCGAGGGGGATGTCCATCCGGACCGGGCCCTGCGTGGACGCAGGCAGGGCGACATCGGGCGGAGCCGACGCCCGTTCCGTCAGGGCGTACGCCGGGCCAGTCACGGCCGCGAGCACCGCGACCGTCGCCAGCGCGACAGTACGACGACTACGGCGACGGGCACGGGACCGGATCTCCTGCGGCTCCGGCCACCTGACGTCACGCAGGTCCCGGTGAACCCGTTCGACGAATGCCAGGTCGTCGTCACGCATCGGTGGCCTCCTCCAGGTCAGAGACGGCGAGCAGACCGGCGAGCGCGGTACGCCCCCGGGAGAGTCGGGCCTTGACCGTGCCCACCGGGGCGGCGGTCTCCCGCGCCACCTCGGCGACAGGCATACCCATCAGGTAGTACAGGGCGATGGCGGTGCGCTGCTCCTCGGGCAGTCGACGCAGGGCGGCGACCACCGCGACGGTGTCGGTGCCCGGCCCGGGAACGGTCTCGGTGGCCCCGTGTCGCAGGTAGGCGCGGGCCCGGCTACGCAGACTGCGCCACCGGCTGACCGCGATCCGGCTGGCCACCACCCGTACCCACGCCTCCGGGTCGTCGTACCCGCTGATCGTCGACCAGCGCTGCCACGCCCGGACGTACGCCTCCTGCACGGCGTCCTGGGCCTCACCCCGATCACCGGTGAGGGCGTAGACGAACCCGAGGAGTCGTTGCCGACTCCCCCGGTAGAACTCGTCGAACCCGTCGACGTCCGGCACCCGCTACCTCCCCGTGTCGGTCGCTGGGAACACGCACCGGCAAGGGCCGTTGGTTGCCCGGTCAGGCGATCGACTTTTCCAGCTCGTCGAGCGGGAACGCGCCGGCCCCGATCCGCTCCCGGACCGCCCGGCGCACGGCCCGCTGCACGGCGACGTTGACCGGCGTCGGTACCCCGTGCAACCGGCCGAGCAGCGCGATCTCACCGTTGAGGTGGTCGACCTCGGTCGAGTTGGTGCCCCGGGCCAGGCTCTGCCAGGTGGAGCCGCCGGAGCGGGCCTCGCCGTCGACCGGGCGCTGCCCGACCATGTCGCCGCGTTCGACCTTCTCCTCCTCTGGCGAGGTGTGCGCGATACCGGCGGCGGCGAGCGCGGCGACACCCTCGGCGCGTACCCGCTCGACCAGCGCGTCCGGGATGTCCCGACCGAGCAACGCCTGCAGGCCGTTACCCAGGTTGCTGAGCAGCTTGCCGTACTTCCAGCGCAGCACGTCGGAGCGGACCGGTGCGACGAAGCCGGCGGCGGTCAGGTCGGCGGCGATCGCCCGGTCGGTGTCGTCGGCGCCCCCGGGGTACCGCCCGATGTGGAGCATCCCGGGATGCGGGTACCCGTTGGCTACCACCACACCCGGGTCCAGGTGGGTGGCCGGCAGCCAGACGCAGACCGGGTGCACGTCGGCGAAGAGGCGCAGCGCGGCCCGCTCGTTGGCCACCCCGTTTTGCGCGGTCACCAGCGGCAGACGTTCGCCCGCCGTGCCGCCGCCGACCACCGGAGCGTCCACCCAGGCGGCCAGCGCGTCGGCGGTGTCCTGCGACTTGACGGTGAGGATCAGCACGGTGTCCGTCGGCAGCGGCGGGTCGGTGGGCCGGTCCACCGCCGCGAGCCGGGCGGTGACCTCACCCTCGGGCTGGCGCAGGGTCAGGCCCCGCGCCCGGATCGCCTCCAGGTGCGCACCCCGGGCCACTACCGTCACGTCCCGGTCGGCCTGGGCCAGCCGTACGCCGATGGTCCCGCCGACCGCACCCGCGCCGATGATCAGGTATCGCATCGCCTCATTCTGCCCGGATCGACCGGAGCGAGGCGGCTAGGGCGACGTGGGGAGGAACGGACCGGCGAGCAGGAGCGCTCCGGCGATCAGCGCCGCCACGTTGACCAGGGCGAAGAAGCCCACCCAGAAGAGCGGCGGGAACGGGGTGAGCCCGGCGAGCTGGTCGGCGTCGGAGGCGGGCATCCGGCCCCGCGAGCGCAGCCGTTGCAGCTCGACCACCGGTCGCACCCCACCGAGCAGCAGGAACCACACACCGGTGTACGCGAACGCGGCCTGGACCTGCGGCGTCGCGTACCAGGAGACGGCGAACACCAGTGCGCCGGTGACCAGCAGCGACACCACACCGAACGCGTTTCGGATCATGACGAGCATGGCCAGCAGAAGCGCCACGGCCACCCAGAGCAGCAGGGTGATCCGGTTACCACCGAGCAGCCAGGCCCCGGCCAGCCCGACCAGCGGCGGTGCGACGTACCCGGCGAGCAGAGTGAGGATCATGCCCGGCCCGGTGGGGCGGCCGGCGGAGAGCGTCAGCCCGGACGTGTCCGAGTGCAGTCGGATGCCGCGCAGCTTACGGCCGGTCAGCAGGGCGACCAGGGCGTGCCCGCCCTCGTGCGCGATGGTGACGGCGTTACGGGCGATCCGCCACGGCAGGCGGGTGGAAACCACCACCAGCGCGACGACCCCGGTGATCAGCACCAGCAGCGCGGGCGGGTCCGGCTGCGCCCCGAACAGCGTGTCCCACTTCTCGCCCAGTCCGTCGATCGACATCATGGGGCGCGAGCCTACCGGCGGCGTTCCGTGTCGTTCCCAAGGCACCGGCTCGTATCCTGTGAGACTGATCGGGTGGCGAGCGAAGCGGGAGGTGACGGTCGGTGAGCACTGCCCCCCTAGAGCCGCACGTCGGTCTGTGGACCGAAGCCGACTACTTCGCCCTGGGCGAGACGCCTGACCGGATCGAACTGCTCGACGGGAGCCTGTTGGTGAGCCCTGCCCCGAGCCGACGGCACCAGCGGGCGTCGCGTCGGCTGGCGAACAGCATCGAGGCAGCAGCAGAGCCTCGGGGTTTCCTGGTCTATGACGCGATCAACGTCCGGCTCGGCGTCGACCGGGTCGTGATCCCGGATCTCGTCGTCACCGATGCCGATGACGACGGCACTTATCTCGACTCCGACCGGGTGTCTCTCGTCGGGGAGGTCGTCTCGCCGGGGAACGCGGCCGCTGACCGTCTGCTCAAGATGCAGCTCTACGCCATCGCGAGAATCCCCTGGTACCTGCTTGTCGAGCAGGACGGGGACGGCCACTCGTTGCGGCTGTTCCGGCTCGACGGCGAGCACTACGTCGAGGACCAGGTGGCCAAAGCCGGCGAGACGTTGAGCGTCGTCGAGCCGTTCCGCTGGCAGCTCGACCCGGCCGCACTCCGCTGATCCGTCCCGCCTCGTCCAGGGGTCCCGCACCCAGTCGTTGAAGCTTTTATTCAACCGCACTTGCGATCTAGGGCACTTACCTCCAAAGATGATTGTCAATAGAGCAATCCTCTTGGAGGCACTCATGGCCCGTACCTCATCATCGCTGCGCCGCGCGCTCGCGGCCGGCCTCACCGTCCTCGCCACCGCGGCGGCGGCCCTGGTCGCGACCGCCGGACCGGCGGCCGCCGCCACCACCCCGGGCGTCGACGTATCCAACTACCAGGGCGCCATCAACTGGACCAGCGTCCGCAACGCGGGCATCCAGTTCGCCTTCATCAAGGCAACCGAGGGCACCAGCTACAAGGACCCGCGCTTCAACGCCAACTACGTCAACTCGTACAACGCCGGGGTGATCCGCGGGGCGTACCACTTCGCCCGCCCGAACATCTCCGCCGGCTCCACCCAGGCCAACTACCTGGCCTCCAACGGCGGCGCATGGTCCGCGGACAGCCGCACCCTGCCGGCGGCCCTGGACATCGAGGGCAATCCGTACGCCGGCGGCTACTGCTACGGGCTCAGCACCACCGGGATGCGCAACTGGGTGCAGGACTTCCTGAACACCTACCGCTCCCGCACCGGCCGGTACGCGGTCATCTACACCACCACCAGCTGGTGGAACCAGTGCACCGGCAGCTGGACCGGCCCGTGGGCGAACCACCCGCTCTGGCTGGCTCGCTGGTCGAGCACGCCAGGCGCCCTGCCGGCTGGGGCTTCGGTGTGGAGCTTCTGGCAGTACACCAGCACCGGCGCGGTCTCCGGAATCAGCGGCAACGTGGACCGCAACTACTGGAACGGCGACCGGAGCCGCCTGATCGCGTTGGCCAACAACACCTGACCGGGCCGTTGGCGGCAGCGGGATCGACGATCACCATCATGGTCGACAATCGGTCCGGCTGCCGCCACACCACCGGGTACGGGTCAGGCCCGCCGCCGGCTCAGGGCCGGCACCACAGCGTCCTCACGAGCCAGCGCGCCCCTGCGGGTCATGCGCCAGGCAGCAACACCAAAGCCGGCAACGATCACGACGCCGAGCAGTGCGACGAGCACCGAAACCCCCGCGCTGACCAGCAGCAGGATCGCGTCGCCAAGCGCCACGAGCATCCACAGTGCCAGCCGAGGCCGAGCGTCCCTCCGTCGGTAACGCATGTCGTGCCTCCTTCCGTCGTCGACTGTCAATTACCCAGGACCACGGAAGGTCATGCGAAGAAGTTTCAGTCCTGACGGTCGGGCACGAAACCCTTGGCGATCCGGTCGAAGTTCGGCAGGTTGGCCTGCCAGTCCTTCTCGGCGATCTCCCACCGCAGCGCGTAGCCCCGGTCCTTGGCCGTCACGAACCCCCGGTTGCGGACGTGGATCCGCTGCCCGTCCCGGGTTTCCAGCCACTCCCAGTCCGCGCAGGTCCGCCCGACATTGCAGCGCTCGATGCTGAGGTACTGGTAGTCGTCAACTTCGTTCTTGCGGCCGCCCTCGATGCTCTTCCAGTCCGCGTAGGCGTCCTTCTTCGGGGTGCTGGTCCACTGCACGAGCAGCTCACCCGGCCCGTTCTTCTCGTCGAAGACGACGGTGTTGCGGCCTGCACTGCGCCGCACCCAACCATCGGGAATCGGCAGGGCGAAGCCTTCGGGGTCCCGGTGCAGCTTCCAGCCCGCCGGCAGCGCGTTCGGGTCCACCGAGGGGGTGGCCGAGGCCGACGGGCTCGGCGCACCGGTGGTGGGTGGCGGAGGCGCGGCAGCGGAGGTCGGCGCAGCCCCCGAGGTCGCGGCAGCACCGGTCGGGTTGGCCTGCGGGGTCTTGTCGCCATCACCCTTGGTCAGCATCGGCACGACCACCACGAGACCGATCAGCAGCAGGGCGACAACAGCCCCGATCAGCAGGTTGCGTCGGGTGTTGTTCGGCTTCGTGCCATCCGAGGGCGGCACCGCCGCGCGGCCGGCCGGACTGACCGGCGGCATCAGCGACGTCGGTGTGGTCGGCTTGCGCTGCTCCGGAGCCACCGGCGGACCGTCGACAACCGTCGGCTCGTCGTCGACGTTCGTCGTACCGTCGCCGCTCGTGTCGGGCGCGGCCGTGACCTTCGCGGTCGGCTCGGCATCGGACGGGTCGGCGTCGGACGGCCGGTCGATCGTGGCGGTCGGCTCGGCCGGGGCCGCTGCCGCCGACTCGGCCGGCACGACCGCGGTCGGGTCGGCGACCGCACCGGAAACGACGGCCGTCGGCGTGGCATCGGCGGCGGGAGTCGCCGCCGACGCAGACGTGGCGGCGGAGGTGGTCGCGGCAGCGGCGGCCGGCGGCGGTGACACCGGGCGGTCGACACTCTCGGCCGGTCGCGGGGCCGGCACCACCGGCAGGCGCGGCTCGCGCGGACCGTTCGGCCCAGGCCGGCGTACGCCATCGAGCAGGGAGATGCCGCGCGACCGCTTGCCCCCGGCGCGGCGCAGCAACCGCTCCGCCACCTCGGCGGTGATGCGCTCGTTCGGGTCCTTGCGCAGCAGCCCGTTGAGGACGGCCTTGAGCGGGCCGGCGTTCTTCGGCGGCGGAATCGGCTCGGTGGCCAACGCGGCCAGGGTGCCGATCGCCGACGGCCGGGCGTACGGAGACTTGCCCTCGACCGCCGCGTAGAGCGTCGCGCCCAGCGACCACAGGTCGGCCTCCGGCCCGGCGGTGCCGTCCCGGGCCCGCTCCGGCGAGATGTACGCGGGCGAGCCGAGCACCATGCCGGTGCGGGTCACGTTGGGGTCACCGGGGATCGTGGCGAGACCGAAATCGGTCAGCACCACCCGACCGTCGTCGCCGAGCAACACGTTGCCGGGCTTCACGTCGCGGTGCATGACGCCCGCCTTGTGCGCGGCGCTGAGCGCACCCAGCACGCCCAGGCCGATCTCGACCGTGCGGGCAACCCCCACCGGGCCGTCCTCGGCGAGAGTGTCCTGCAACGACTTCGACGCCACGTACTCCATGACGATCCACGGATCGCCGTCGGTGCGCAGCACGTCGAAGATGCGGACGACGTTGGCGTGGTTGAGCCGGGCGATGGCCCGCGCCTCCCGCAACGAGCGCTCCCGCATTTCGCGGCGTTCCTCATCGGTGAGACCGGGTGGCGGCACCAACTCCTTGATGGCGACGTCCCGATGCAGCACCTCGTCGCGCGCCTTCCACACCCTGCCCATGCCGCCCTGGCCGAGCGGCGACAGGAGCCGGTATCGGTCAGCGACGAGTTGGGGAAGCGCGTTCGACATCGGTGAGACGGTACCCGGACCCGCTGACGCTCACACCGCCGGCACGCCACTGTGCGCTTCGGGTAACTTCGCGCCGCGTACCCTGGCGGCATGTCTGCCGAAGAGCCGCTGTTCCGGGTCGTCCGCGGCGTGCCCACAGCCGAGGAGTTGGCCGCTCTGGTGGGGGCGATCATCGTCCGAACCCGTCCGGCCGCCGCCCCCGTCCCGGCGACCGCGTCCACCTGGGCGCTCAGCGGTCGACCCGGCGGCTCCCGCGGGTGGCGCGCCGCCGGCCTGCCCCGCTGACCCCGAGACCTGCCGTACGGGGGCTGTCAGGGTGGCGTTGAGCCGTTAACCTCACTCAGGGAAACGGTGCCGTTACGGGTAGGGAGGATCCATGATCCCCGAAGAGGACCGGCCAGCACCCTGGCTACGCGGTTACGGCGGCATCGAAGCCGACATCAGCCAGCTCAGAGAGTTCGCCGACCGGCTCGCCGCCGAGGTCGAGAGCAACTACGCGCCGCACCTGTCCTACATCGCCGAAGACATGTCGGCGAAGCTGCCCAACCCGTGTGACGCCTTCATCGAGCTGGTCACCTTCCTGCACGCCCACCACGAGACGCAGCAGGCCACCGCCGACATGGTGTACGCCGTCCGAGGCGCCACCGGCCACCTGGCCGCCGCCGCCGATCAGGTCGCCACCCACTACGCCGACAGCGACGCCTTCACCGCCGCCCGAGTGGTCGACGTGCAACGAGCCCTCGCCAACCCGGCCAGCGTCCTCCCCGGCGGCCCGACGCCAACCATCACCGACCCGACCAGCCCCGACGCCGAAGGGCCGGTGGTCCTGCCGTGATCGAACGGGGCACCGGCCGCACCTCCGGCCTCACCGACTGGCACCTCATGGACGTCAACAGCATGTGGGCCTGCCTCCAGGACCACGACACCGCCAACCACTGGAAGCAGGTCGCCGGCTGGCGCAAGGTCTGCGACCTGGCGCAGACCCACCTCGGCCGCCTCCAGCAGTACCGACGCGGACTCGCCGAGGCGTGGCCCCCCGAAACCAGCGCCGCCTCCCGCACGTACCTCGCCGAACTCGACGACCTCATCGACAAGGTGCAGCGCACCCACGACGCCGCCGCCGCGAACTACACAGCGCTCTCCGCCGCAACCCAGGCCATCGGCACCACCCGCGCCGCACTCCACAAGATCTACGAGGAGTACGCGACCAAGTTCCAGCAGAAGCAGGCGTACGAGTCGATGGTCGCCGACCCGAAAGCGGTGATGGGCAACCGGGCCACCACACCACCTGTTGCTGACGGCGAACTGGAACGGCTAAACGTGCGGGCCCGCTCCATGATGTTCAACCTGAGCGGCGAACTCCAACAAGCCCAAGCAACCCTCCAAAAACCCCCTGCGGCGCCCAAGGCAAATCCCGGGATCGATCAGAGCGAGGTCAATGTTTACGGCGGAACTGCTGCTGCTCCCGTAATTCCTCCAGTTATAGCGGTACCTCTCCCGAAGGCTCCTACAACTCGCCCTCGGACTTCTGCAGGTCAAGGCTGGCCGATAACAAGCCCCGGCGTCGGCCCAGTTCTTGGCGGAACAGGTAACGTAATCACTCCTGGCTCCACAACTCCTGTCCCGCCAATCGGAGCTACACCGCCAGCAGTGTCCGGTTCAACGCCTGGAGTCGGGGTGACACCCCTACCGCCTGCAAGATCCGCGCGCGGTGATGCTTCTGGGGCATCGCGTTGGCAGCCTCACTCAGTGAACCCTCCAGCCAGCGCCACAGGCTCCGCGGGCAAACCTGCGGCGCAACCGCGCCCGATGCCTCCTGGCGGCCTAATCGGCGGGGTGCCTGCGATGGGATTTGGCCCTCCTGCGTCCGGTACCGGCGCACCCCGCCGCATTAACCCGGTGGGCGGTGTAATAGGTGGCGGCAGCGCTGGGACAGGGCCCACTGGCGGCGCGGGCTCGCGCCCTGGAGGCGGCCGAGGCTCGAACGCGCTTCAGGGAACCCCTCCCTTCGGCTTCGGCTCCGGCATCGGTTCCAGCGCCGGCCAAAACCCCAGTGGTGGAGCACCCTCACGGCCCGGTTTCCGGATAGATCCAGACGCGGAAAGGCGCCGCCGGGATCCTGACAACCCCTGGACGACAGACGAAGGCGTCGCGCCAATCGTTCGACCACCGAACGATGAGGGCCCCATCGACCCTGGCCCGACTATCGGTCTAGACCGTTGACCCTGCATGCCTCTGGAGTGCTGCTAGCCAGTCTCAGCCTCACATTCACGTTACTTCCAGCCCCGGCATCAGCTCAGAACGATCCTCAACCGAATGGTGCCGAGCGGATACGCAAGGATCAGTGGCACCTGGGCTATCTAAAGACCCGCGAAGCTCAAAGGTTAAGCAAAGGCGAGGGCGTAATTGTGGCCGTGCCAGACACCGGCGTCACACCGCACCCCGACCTTCGCGATAATCTCCTAACCGGTACCGACATCGTCCTTCCCGGCGGCGACGGCTGGCAGGACGAAAGCAGCCACGGCACCGGAATGGCCGGGCTAATCGCCGCCCACGGACAGTCCGTAAATTTCGGCGCCCTTGGCATCGCCCCAGAGGCCAAAATCCTACCAATCCGGACCAGCCGAACAGATCAAGATGGTGACAGCGACAACCTTGCGGCCGGGATCGACTTTGCTGTCGCCAAAGGCGCTTCGGTTATTAGCGTCTCCTCCGTAGCAGGACCAAATAATCGACTAAGACGCTCCGTCGAAATGGCAGTGCAAGCGAATGTTGTCGTGATTGCAGGAGCAGGCAATGGCCCTCGGGATAAATATGTCAGCTTTCCGGCGGCCTATCCGGGCGTGGTAGCTGTAGGCGGCATAGATCAAAACGGGATTCGCGCAAGCTTTTCAGTGTCTGGGCCGGAGGTTGACGTGGTTGCGCCCGCCGTTGACATCTACAGCACGAGCATCGACGGCGAGTACCGCAAAGGCACCGGCACCTCTGACGCGACGGCGATCGTTGCGGGCGCGGCTGCGTTGATCAGGTCCAAGTACCCGTACCTGCCGGCCCGAGAGGTGGCGCACCGGCTTACGGCTACCGCCGTCGACAAGGGCCCTCCTGGGCGTGACGACGAGTACGGCTATGGAGTGATCGATCTTGTGGCGGCGCTGACGGCAGACGTACCGCCGCTTGGGTTTGAATCGGTGAGCGCTCCGGCCGGTGCTGGCCCGACCACGACGGCTGGCGCTCAGCCGGGCGGGGAGAGCGATAGCGCGACCGCGCGTGGGCTGGTCACTCTCGGGGTGCTCGTGGCTGCCGGGGTCGGGTGGGCCGTGATAGCGCGGCGGCGTCGACGTGGCGATGATCCGCCACCCAGAATCAGTCGCTGAACGATCGGCGAAGCGGTGATCCACTCGGCTTGCAGGAAGTCGCGGTGTCCGGGGCGACGGGATCGCGCGTTTTCCTGCAAGTCGAGTGGATCAAGGGCGCGGGCCACCCGGCGGGCGGGGTGTCGGTCTTGGTGGGTGGCTGGGCGGTAACGTCGGGGTGGTGTCTGAGACTTTGCCGCTCCGCCTCGTGCTCGCATCGGCGAGCCCTGCCCGTCGTAAGTTGCTCCAGGCTGCCGGCGTCGAGCCGGAGGTGCTGGTCAGTGGGGTGGACGAGTCCCTGGTGGTGACCGAACGGGCCGAGGAGTTGTGCCTGGAGTTGGCTCGCCTGAAGGCGCAGGCGGTGTTGACCCGGCTCAATGCGGCCGCCGATCAGCGGACGTTGGTGATCGGCTGCGACTCGGTGCTCGCCTTCGACGGGGAGATCCTCGGCAAGCCGGCGGATGCCGCGGACGCTACCCGGCGGTGGCTGCGGATGCGGGGACGCAGCGGCGTTCTCCACAGCGGGCACTGCCTGGTCGACGTTACTGCGGGCCGGCGCGCGGAGGCGGTCGCGTCGACGACGGTCCACTTCGCTGACATCAGTGACGACGAGATCGCCGCGTATGTGGCCACCGGTGAACCGCTGGCGGTGGCCGGCGCGTTCACGATCGACGGGCTGGGTGGGCCGTTCGTGGAACGGATCGAGGGTGACCCGGGGACGGTGGTCGGGCTGTCGATGCCGCTGCTGCGCCGGCTCCTCGCCGAGTTGGATCTGCGGATCACCGACCTGTGGACGACTGTCGCGCCGGGCGGCCAAATGGTCGAGCCGCTCGGTAACGTCCGGTCATGACCATCAAGTCGATCCCGCTCACCAACGAGCTGCACGCCTATCTGGTCGCACACGGCTCCCCGCCGGACGAGATCATCCGTGACCTGGCCGAGGAGACCCGGTCGGTGCTGCCCGAGCACGCCACCATGCAGGTGGCTCCGGAGCAGGCCGCGTTCCTGACGTTCCTCACCCGGCTGCTCGGCGTGCGGCAGGCCGTCGAGGTCGGCACGTTCACCGGGCTCTCGTCTCTGGCGATCGCCCGCGGGTTGCCCGAGGGTGGGCAACTGACCTGCTTCGACATCTCCGAGGAGTTCACCGGCATCGCCCGGCGCTACTGGGCTCGGGCCGGCGTGCAGGATCTGATCGACCTGCGCATCGGCCCGGCCGCGGACGGGCTGCGGGAGTTGCCGCACGAGCGGCACCTGGACTTCGCGTTCATCGACGCGGACAAGACCGGCTACCCGATCTACTGGGCCGAGTTGGTGCCCCGGATGCGTCCGGGTGGGGTGATCGCCGTCGACAACGTCCTGCGTGGCGGGCGGGTCATCGCCCCGCAGGACGCCGGCGACCGGGCCATCGCCGCGTTCAACGACGAGGTCCTCGCGGACGTACGGGTGGACCCGGTGATGCTGGCGATCGCGGACGGCCTGACCCTCGCCCGGGTCCGCTGACCGACGCCGAACGCAGCGACGGGGGTGTCCCCACCAGAGGGACACCCCCGTCAGTGAAAGCTGGCGTCAGCGGACGCTGCGGGCGAACTGGCGGGCAGCCCAGTAGACGCCCAGCGCGGCGAGGACAGCGGTGATGCTGAGGCCCTGCCAGACCTTGTCGCTGCCCAGGTCACCGGCGAACAGCGCCCGGGTGCCGTCGACCGCCCAGGAGAACGGGTTCCAGTTGGCGATGCCCTGCAACCAGCCGGGCGCGAAGGTCAGCGGCAGCAGGATGCCGGAGAGCAGCAGCACCGGCTGCGCCACGGTGTTCATCAGCGGGGCGAGCGCGTCCTCACTCTTGACCTTGAGGGCGACGCCGTAGGAGACGGCCGAAGTCATGAGGGCGATCAGGGCGAGCATCAGGTACGCCAGCAGCAGGTCCCCGAGGAACACCCGAAGGTCGAAGATGAGCGCCAGGAGCGTGATGATGACGGCCTGCACCAGGAGCGAGACCACGTCGCGCAGCGAGCGGCCGAGCAGCAGGGCGAGCCGGCTGATCGGGGTGACCCGGGAGCGTTCGATGACGCCGGCTCGCAGCTCGGCGATCAGGCCGAAGCCCTGGAACAGGCCACCGAAGATGGCCAGGAGCACCAGCAGACCCGGTACGAAGATCTTGTAGGCGGCCGCCTGGGTGGGCGCGTTCAGTGCGGGCTTGAGCAGCGGGGCGAAGAGCAGCAGGTACATGACCGGCTGGAACACACCGACGAAGACCCAGACCGGGTTGCGGAGCAGGAGTTGGATCTGGCGCTGGAAGATCAGCCACGTGTCACGGGCGAATTTCATGAGAGTCGTCTCCGGTGGTCAGGACTCGCGCAGCGAGCGGCCGGTCTTGGTGAGGAAGACGTCGTCCAGGCTGGGTCGGTGCAGCTCGATCGAGCGCAGCTCCAGCCCGGCGTGGTCGAGTCGGCGCAGCACCTGCGGGATGGCGGTGGCGCCCTCGTCGACGTAGAGGCGCAGGCCGCCCTCGTCGACCGTCTCCAGCTTGTTGACGTACGGCTCGCCGTCGAGCGTCTGGGCGGCCTGCGGGGTGGCGGCCAGGTCGAGACCGACCAGCACCACGTCGCCGGAGATCTCCCGCTTGAGCTCGGCGGGGGTGCCCTCGGCCACCACCTCGCCGTTGTCCATGATCGCGATCCGGTCGCAGAGCGCGTCGGCCTCGTCCAGGTAGTGAGTGGTGATGAAGACGGTCATGCCGTCGGCGCGGAGCCGGCGGATCTCGTCCCACATGTGTGCGCGGCTCTGCGGGTCGAGGCCGGTGGTCGGCTCGTCCAGGAAGACGATCTTCGGCTCGTGGATGATGCCGAGGGCGATCTCCACCCGGCGGCGCTGGCCGCCGGAGTAGGTCTTGCACTTGCGGTCGGCGTACTCGGTGAGCTGGAAGGCGTCCAGGGCGCGGGCGGCACGCCGCTGCGCGTCGGCCTTGCTGATGCCGTACATCCGGGCGTGCAGCACCAGCTCTTCGCGGGCGGTGGACTCGTCCCAGGTGCTGCCGCCCTGCGGGACGTACCCGATGCGGCGGCGCACCTCGGCCGGGTCCTTGCGCAGGTCGGCGCCTGCGATGGTGGCCTCGCCGCCGTCCGGCTCGATCAGCGTGGCGAGCATCCGCAGCGTGGTGGTCTTGCCGGCGCCGTTCGGGCCGAGGAAGCCGAAGATCTCACCCTTGGCAACGTCAAGGTCGACGCCCCGCACGGCGTCCACCGTCTTCGTCTCTCGACCCGCGCGGGAGCGGAACGACTTCCGCAGCCCCCTGGTCTCGATCATCTCTGCTCCTGGTCGTTCGGGCCGGTCGGGCCGGCCGTCGAGTGGGTCGACGCCGGACGGCGCAATCCCCCGCTGTGCCGTCAGTAGGCTAACGCGATATAACTTTTTTAGTCAACGTTGATTATTCCGCGTCGGAGCCGGGCGACTCCAGGCCGTCCCTCCACCCCGTCCAACCCTGCGCTTCGTCCAGCTCAGCAGGCAGGTACGACACTCCGGAATCGATCCGCTCCGCGATCCGCTCGCACCAGGTCATCTCCGCCTCCGCGCGCGCCGACCACAGTTCGAACATCCAGGCCACGTGCACCGGCTTGCGGTTGCGCACCCAGTCCGACTCCAGCGAGGCGCGCATGGACTCGACGCCGGCGCGCAGCAGGTTGGCCCGGTTACGCAGGGCGGCGGCGGCCTCGGCGCGCGGCATGGCCGGCAGGAAGGAGAAGGCGGCCACGAACGGGTCGACGGGCTCGCTGATGGTCCACCAGGAGTTACGCAGCAGCGTCTCGAACTCGTCCTCCCCCTTGACCGTCACCTCGTACGTGGTCCGCGCCGGACGGGCGCCCACCTGCTCGGTCGCGACGGCGCGGAGCAGCCCTTCCTCGGTGAGCTTGCGCAAAGCGTGATAGATCGATCCGGGTTGCACGTTCGCCCACTTGTCGGCGCTCCAGCTCAGCAGCTCACGGCGCACGTCGTAGCCGTGCACGGGCTGCATCCACCGCACCAGACCGAGAATCATCATCCGAGTCGAAGACACCCGATAAGCGTAATAGCCAAGTTTGACTAAACCGTGGCGGGTGCAGTGCGCCATCCCACACTGAGCGATCGTTAGGGTCGCCGTGGGCGGCCGATACACTCCCCGTCAGTAACCTGCCCGGGAGGAGCCACGAAGGTGCGCAAGGTACTTATCGCCAACCGCGGCGAGATCGCCGTTCGGGTGATCCGCGCGTGCCGCGACGCCGGCCTGGGCAGCGTTGCCGTGTACGCGGACTCCGACCGCGACGCCCTGCACGCCACCCTCGCGGACGAGGCGTACGCGCTGGGCGGGGACAGCGCGACCGAGACCTACCTCCGCATCGACAAACTGCTCGACGTCGCCGCTCGGGCCGGCGCCGACGCCGTACACCCTGGTTATGGCTTCCTCAGTGAGAACGCCGACTTCGCCCAGGCCGTCACCGACGCCGGGCTGACCTGGATCGGCCCCACCCCGCAGGCGATCCGTGACCTGGGCGACAAGGTCACCGCCCGGCACATCGCCCAGCGGGCCGGCGCGCCACTGGTCCCCGGCACCCCGGACCCGGTGGCCAGCCCGGACGAGGTGATGGCCTTCGCCGTCGACCACGGTCTGCCGGTCGCCATCAAGGCCGCCTTCGGTGGTGGCGGGCGCGGCCTCAAGGTCGCCCGCACGATGGAGGAGATCCCGCAACTGTTCGAGTCGGCCACCCGGGAGGCGGTCGCGGCGTTCGGTCGGGGCGAGTGCTTCGTCGAGCGGTACCTCGACCAGCCCCGGCACGTCGAGGCGCAGGTCCTCGCCGACCAGCACGGCAACGTGATCGTGGTGGGCACTCGGGACTGCTCGTTGCAGCGGCGGCACCAGAAGCTCGTCGAGGAGGCGCCCGCGCCGTTCCTCACCGACGCCCAGCGCGCGCAGATCCACGAGAGCGCCAAGGCGATCTGCCGCGAAGCCGGCTACCACGGCGCCGGCACAGTGGAATACCTGGTCGGCGTGGACGGCACCATCTCCTTCCTGGAGGTCAACACCCGACTCCAGGTCGAGCACCCGGTCACCGAGGAGACCGCTGGCATCGACCTGGTCCGCGAACAGTTCCGGATCGCCGACGGCGAGAAGCTGCGGATCACGGAGGACCCGACGCCGCGCGGGCACGCGATCGAGTTCCGGATCAACGGCGAGGACCCGGGCCGCAACTTCCTGCCCGCCCCCGGCACTGTCACCGCGCTGCGCCTGCCCAGCGGGCCGGGTGTGCGGGTCGACACCGGCATCTCGGCCGGCGACGTGATCGGCGGCAACTTCGACTCACTGCTCGCCAAGGTGATCATCGTCGGTGAGACGCGGACCGAGGCGTTGGAGCGCGCCCGCCGCGCGCTGGACGAGATGGTCCTAGACGGAATGGCCACCGCGCTGCCGTTCCACCGGCTCGTCGTGCGGGACGAGGCGTTCACCGCCGAGCCCTTCACAGTGCACACCCGGTGGATCGAGACCGAGTTCCACAACACGGTGCCGCCGTTCAGCGCCGCCGCCGGCACCGCCGAGGCGCCGGCCGAGCGCGACACCGTCGTGGTCGAGGTGGGCGGCAAGCGCATCGAGGTCAGCCTCCCCGCCGGCTTCGGCGGGAGTACGACCACCGCGGCACCCGCAGCCCGCAAGCCGACCCGGCGCGGTGGCGGCGCCAAGGCCGGTGCCCCGGTCGGCGGCGACTCGCTCACCTCGCCGATGCAGGGCACCATCGTCAAGATCGCGGTGGCGGACGGCGACACGGTGGCCGAGGGTGACCTGGTCGTGGTGCTGGAGGCGATGAAGATGGAGCAGCCGCTGCACGCGCACAAGGCGGGTACGGTCAGCGGCCTCAGCGCCGAGGTCGGCGCCGTGATCACCGCCGGTGCTCCCATCTGCACCATCGCCTGAGCCGCCCGGCGGACGATCAGCGCAGGGTTTCGGCGGCGACCTCGCGGACGGCGACGGTCAGGGCGTTCAGCACGTCCGACTCCAGCCGCCAGTGCTGCCAGTACAGCGGAACGTCGAGGTGTCGGCCCGGCGCGAGGTCGACACAGCGACCTGCGGTCAGGTCGGCCTGGGCGATCTGTTCCGGCACCAGACCCCAACCCAACCCGAGCCGGATCGCCTCGCTGAACGCCGGCACCGACGGTACGTAGTTCACCGGCGGGTCGAGCGGTCGACCGACCACCGCCCGGATGAACCGATGTTGCACCCGGTCCTTCCGGTCGAAGACCAACAGCGGGGTGCTCGCCAGCGCGGCGGCGGCGAATCCTCCGGGGAAGTGCGACGCCGCGAATTCCGCTGTGGCCAACGCGCGGTAGCGCACGGCCCCGAGTCGCAGCACCCGGCAGCCCTGCACGGCCTCCCGCTGGGCAGTGACCGCCGCCGTCACCGAACCGTCGCGCAGCAGCTCGGCGGTGTGGTCCTGATCGTCCTGCCGCAGGTCGAACGAGAGCCCGGCGCGCTGCGGCAGCCGGGCCAGCGCGGCGGGGAACCAGGTGGCCAGCGAGTCCGCGTTGACCACCACGGCGACCCGGATCCGGCCACCGCCGGCCAGCGGGCCGCGGGCATCTGCGAGGGCCTCCCGTTCGAGCAGCGCGAGCTGGCCGGCCAGGCGCAGCAGCGGGCGGCCGGCGTCGGTCGCCACGCATGGACGGGCACGGCGGACCAGCACCTGGCCGACTGTCTCCTCCAGCGCCTTGATCCGTTGGCTCACCGCCGACGGGGTGACGTGCAGCAGCCGGGCCGCCGCGTCGAAGCTGCCCTCCGCCACTACTGCCGCGAGTGTCCGAAGCTGCGCCGAGTCGAGACCGTTCATCAGCTGAGCTTAAGTTGCGTGAGAATCTTTAGTTGGACTGGTGGCCGTCGGCGGTCCTAGCGTCGTCTCCGTGCTCACCTCCGCCGTCGCCGGCTTCTCGGTCTCCATCGCCCTCATCGTCGCCATCGGCGCCCAGAACGCCTTCGTCCTGCGTCAGGGTCTGCGACGCGAGCACGTCGTACCCGTGGTGCTGACCTGCGCCGCTTCGGACGCGCTGCTGATCATGGCGGGGGTGGCCGGGGTCGGTTCGCTGGTGACCGGCCGACCGGGCCTGCTGACGGCGATTCGCTGGGGTGGAGCCGCCTTCCTGCTCTGCTACGCGGGGCTCGCCGCCCGCCGCGCCCTGCGTCCCGGCGCCCTGCTGCCCACCGAGCGGCCGCCAGCCACGTTGGGGGCGACCCTGCTCGCCTGCGCCGCCTTCACCTACCTGAACCCGCACGTCTACCTGGACACCGTGCTGCTCCTCGGCAGCGTGGCCCAGCAACACCCGCACCGGTGGGTCTTCGGCGCCGGCGCCGTTCTGGCCAGTGTGGCCTGGTTCACCGCCCTCGGCGTCGGCGCGCAGCGCCTCGCGCCGCTGCTCGCCCGCGCCGTCGCCTGGCGGGTGCTGGACGCGGTCATCGCCGTCGTGATGGCCGGGCTCGCCGTGGCACTCCTGCTGGGCTGACCGGTTCGTACCCGGACTCGCCGTGACCCCTCCTCCGGCGAGCACCGCGCCACCGCGATCAGGGCCGACGACGATGCGAGTGTTTTCCGCGACCACCGGCGGTGGAACCGACCGCGAGCGGGAATGATTGCCGGGTGCGGTTCCTTCACGGCGCGGCTCCCGCGCACGACCTGACCTATACCGACGTCTTCATGGCGCCGGCCCGCTCCGACCTGGGCTCCCGACTCGACGTCGACCTCTCCACCGGCGACGGCACCGGCACCACGATTCCGTTGGTGGTGTCGAACATGACCGCGGTCGCCGGACGGCGGATGGCCGAGACGGTCGCCCGCCGGGGTGCCATCACTGTGATCCCGCAGGACATTCCGATCGAGGTGGTGGCCAACGTCGTCGCCTGGGTCAAGCAGCGCCACCTGGTCTACGACACCCCGATCACGCTGGGCCCGACCGAGACCGTGGGCGATGCCATCCACCTGCTGCCCAAGCGCTCGCACGGTGCGGTGATCGTCGTCGACGACGACGGCCGGCCGATGGGTGTGGTCACCGAGGCGGACACCACTGGCGTGGACCGCTTCGCGCAACTGCGTCACGTCATGTCCACCGAGCTGCACACCGTTCCGGCGGACGCGGATCCTCGTACCGGTTTCGATCTGCTCTCGGCGGGCCGTCGCCGACTCGCCCCGGTGGTGGACGCCGAGGGTCGGCTGGTCGGGGTGCTGACCCGACAGGGCGCGTTGCGCGCCACCCTCTACACACCGGCTGTGGACGACCGGGGCCGGCTGCGGATCGCGGCGGCCGTCGGGATCAACGGGGACGTGACCGGCAAGGCGGCGGCGCTGCTGGAGGCGGGGGTGGACACGTTGGTAGTGGACACCGCGCACGGTCATCAGGCACGGATGATCTCCGCACTTCAGGCGGTCCGGAAGCTGGACCCGGGGGTGCCGGTGGCGGCCGGCAACGTGGTCACCGCCGAGGGCGTACGCGACCTGGTGGAGGCGGGGGCGGACATCATCAAGGTCGGCGTCGGCCCGGGGGCGATGTGCACCACCCGGATGATGACCGGCGTGGGTCGACCGCAGTTCTCCGCCGTGCTCGACTGCGCTGCCGCCGCCCGCCAACTGGGCCGGCACGTGTGGGCCGACGGCGGGGTGCGGCACCCCCGGGACGTGGCGCTCGCGCTCGCCGCCGGCGCGTCGAACGTGATGATCGGTTCCTGGTTCGCCGGCACCTACGAGTCCCCCGGCGACCTCTACACCGATGCGGACGGCCGGCGGTACAAGGAGAGCTTCGGAATGGCCTCGGCTCGGGCGGTCAGCGCCCGAACTGCCGACGACAGCCCGTACGACCGGGCCCGCAAGGCGGTGTTCGAGGAGGGCATCTCCTCGGCCCGGATGCACCTGGACCCGACCCGCCCTGGTGTCGAGGACCTGATCGACGAGATCATCGCGGGGGTACGCAGCGCCTTCACCTACGCCGGCGCACGGGATCTGACCCAGTTCCACGAGCGGGCGATCGTCGGCGTGCAGAGCGCCGCCGGCTTCACCGAAGGAATGCCCCTCCCCACGAGTTGGTAAGGCGCGCGCCCTTCCACCGCGTCGATCATGGAGTTGTGGTGCCCCGCAAAAGGGGCATCGATGGGTGAATTGCCCACCACAACTCCATGATCGACGCGTGTTGGCGCGTGTTGGCGCGTGTTGGCGCGTGTTGGCGCGTGTTGGCGCGTGTTGGCGCGCTCAGGTTGGCAGTCGGCGCAGTACGGCGCGGGCTGCCTCGCGGGGGTTGTCGCCCACACGGTCGGGCAGCGCGCCGGCCAGCCAGAGGGTGGCGAAGCCGTGCGCGATCGACCAGGCCGCGAGCGAGTCCCGGTCGGTGTCGGCGGGCGCGCCACCGTTTGACAGCGCCGCCACCCCGGAGCGGAGCGCGGCGCCGGCCCGGCTCCGCGCCGCGATCAGCTCGGCGTCGTCGGCCCGGTAGAGCTCCGGGCGGAACATCACCTCGAAGTACGCCCGGTGCGTGACCGCGAAGTCGACGTACGCGACGCCGGCCTCCAGCAGGTCGTCATCCGCCGCGGTCAACGTCTCGGCCAGCAGGTCGAAGCCCTGTGCGGCGAGCGCGGTGAGCAGGCCCGCCTTGTCGCCGAAGTGGTGTGCGGGCGCGGCGTGCGAGACACCGGCCCGGCGAGCCAGGTCACGCAGGCTCAGCGCGGCGGGTCCGACCTCCCCGACGACCTCCAGCGCCGCGGCGAGCAGGGCGCGGCGTAGATCGCCGTGGTGGTAGGCGCGGGTTCCGCTCATGCGCCAAGCCTATCTTGCCATTGACAAGATGAGCATCTGACGCGCAATCTTGTCACTGACAAGTTTCCCCCCGAGGAGGATTCCGATGGCACCCCTGATCGCCTTGATCGCCGGTACCGCGCTGGCCCGCATCGCCGGCCTGGTCGGCTTCTCCGCACTGGACGGCTGGCACCCCGCGCTGCGCGTCGGGCTTGCCGTGATGTTCACACTCACTGCCGTCGCGCACTTCCTCGGCCAGCGTCGCAGCGGCCTGATCGCGATGGTCCCGCCCCGCCTGCCCCGACCGGACCTGCTGGTCACCGCCACCGGCGTGCTGGAGCTGGTCGGCGCGGTCGGCCTCCTGGTGCCGGCGACCGCCCGGGTCGCGGCGGCCGGGCTCGGCCTGCTCATGCTCGCCATGTTCCCGGCCAACATCTCGGCCGCCCGCCGCGAGTTGACCCTCGCCGGCCGCCCGGTCACCCCGCTCGCACAGCGAACCGCCCTGCAGATCCTGTTCGTGGCCACCGCTGCGGCAATTTCGTTTGGCCCCTGACTATCAGGGGGCTAACCTGCTTGTCGTGGAACTCGTGACCCTCCAGGACGTGCCGCTCGGCCGGCTGCTGGTGGTGGCCGGGCACCTGGTCGGGCAGCGGTGGAACCGCTACCTCGCCGAGGAGCACGGCCTCACCCAGGCCGGCATGATCACCCTGATGACGCTCGCCCGGCACGGCGAGTTGCCGCACCGGGCGGTCGCCGAGAAGGGGTTCGTCCGCCCGGCAACCCTGACCGGCATCGTCGACACGCTTGAGCGCGACGGTCTGGTCGAGCGGCAGCGCGACGACAACGACCGGCGCAGCATCCGACTCGCCATCACCCCCGCCGGGCGGGAACGGGTGGCAGCGCTCGACGCGCTCATGCACTCCGGACGCCCCCTCACCTCGGTCGACGTCGACCCGGCGAAGGCCCAGGTGATCCGGGAGTTCCTGCTTGAGGTCATCGGCAGCGGAGACGACCCGCGGATGACCGGACGCCCTACCGAAACGAAGGACCCGGCGTGCTGATCCGACTCCTGCGCGGCCAACTGCGCACCTATCAGAGACCGTTGCTGGCGGTCGTGCTGCTCCAGTTCGTGGGCACCATGGCCTCGCTCTACCTGCCCAGCCTCAACGCGGACATCATCGACCAGGGTGTGGCCCGGGGCGACACCGACTACATCGTGCGCACCGGCGGCTGGATGCTGCTGGTCAGCCTGATCCAGATCGTCTGCTCCATCGCGGCTGTCTACCTGGGTGCCCGGGTCGCGATGGGCTTCGGCCGTGACGTACGCGCCGAACTGTTCGGGCACGTCAACCGCTTCTCCGCCCGCGAGGTGGCCCGGTTCGGGGCACCGTCGCTGATCACCCGCAACACCAACGACGTGCAGCAGGTGCAGATGCTCGTGCTGATGAGCTGCACGATGCTCGTCGCCGCACCCATCATGAGCGTCGGCGGCGTGTTCATGGCGTTGCGTGAGGACGTCGGGCTCTCCTGGTTGATGCTGGTCAGCGTCCCGGTGCTGGCCATCGCCCTCGGCGCGATCATCCGTCGGATGGTGCCGGGCTTCCGGCTGATGCAGACCCGCATCGACACTGTCAACCGGGTGCTGCGGGAGCAGATCACGGGCATCCGGGTGGTCCGTGCGTTCGTCCGGGAGCCGTACGAGACGGACCGCTTCGCCGTCGCCAACGCCGACCTGACCGCGACCGCGCTGCGTACCGGCCGGTTGCTGGCGTTGATCTTCCCGGTGGTCATGCTGGTGCTGAACGTCTCCAGCGTGGCCGTGCTCTGGTTCGGCGCGCAGCGGGTGGACGCCGGCGCGATCCAGATCGGCGCGCTCACCGCGTTCCTCCAGTACCTGATGCAGATCCTGATGGCGGTCATGATGGCCACCTTCATGCTGATGATGGTGCCGAGGGCAGCGGTCTGCGCCGAGCGGATCGTCGAGGTGCTGGACACCGACTCCTCGGTGGTCCCGGCCACAGTGCCGGTCACCGAGCTGCCCAGCCGAGCCGAGTTGGAGCTGCGCGGGGTGCGCTTCCAGTACCCGGGCGCGGTCGAGCCGGTGCTGCGCGACATCTCCTTCCGGGCGACCCCGGGCACCACCACGGCGATCATCGGCAGCACCGGCGCCGGCAAGACGACGCTGCTGTCCCTGATCCCCCGCCTGGTCGACGTCACCGACGGCGCTGTGCTGGTCGACGGGGTGGACGTGCGGGAGTTGGCGCCGGACGAGCTGTGGCGACGCATCGGCCTGGTGCCGCAGCGGCCGTACCTGTTCACCGGAACGGTCGCCAGCAACCTGCGCTACGGCAACCCGGACGCCACTGACGAGGAGCTGTGGTCGGCGCTGGAGATCGCCCAGGCCCGGGACTTCGTGGCCCAGATGCCCGGCGGGTTGGACGCCCCGATCGCGCAGGGCGGCACCACCGTCTCCGGTGGGCAGCGGCAGCGCCTGGCCATCGCCCGCGCCCTGGTCCGGCAACCGGAGATCTACCTCTTCGACGACTCGTTCTCCGCGCTCGACCTGGGCACCGACGCGCGGCTGCGAGCAGCCCTGCGGCCGGTCACCGCGCAGGCGGCGGTGGTGATCGTCGCCCAACGGGTCTCCACGATCATCGACGCCGATCAGATCATCGTCCTGGAGAACGGAGGGGTCGTCGGAGTGGGACGACATGCGGAGTTGTTGGACACCTGCCCGACGTACGCCGAGATCGTGGCCTCGCAGCAGACCACGGAGGTGGCGGCATGAGCGAGCGCGACGAGCCGCGCACCGCGGCCGTACCCAGTCAGAAGCCGGCCGGCGACGGACGGACGCCGGATGAGACCGCGCGGCAGCCCGGCGGGGAGACCGCGCCGACGCCGAAGCGGCTGCCACCAGGCCGTCAGGGCGGCGGTCCGGGATGGATGAGCGCCGGAATGCCCGCCGAGAAGTCGATGAACTTCGGCCCGTCGGCCCGGCGGTTGCTCGGCCGGCTGCGCTCGCACCGACTGCACCTGGCCGCGATCATCACGTTGGCCCTGGTGAGCGTCGGGTTCAGCGTGGCCGGACCGAAGATCCTCGGCCACGCCACCGACCTGATCTTCACTGGGGTGATCGGCCGGCAACTGCCCGCCGGCACCACCGCCGACCAGGCCGTCGCGGCGGCCCGGGCCAGCGGCAACGACAGCTTCGCCGACATGCTGGCCAGGATGGACGTGGTGCCCGGGGTGGGCATCGACTTCCACGCACTGAGTCGGGTGCTGCTGCTGGCGCTCGGGCTCTACCTGGCGGCGAGTCTGCTGTCCTGGTGGCAGGGTTGGCTGCTCAACGGGGTGGTCCAGCGCACGGTGCTGCGGCTGCGCGCCGAGGTGGAAGAGAAGCTCAACCGGCTGCCGCTGCCCTACTTCGACAGGCAGCCGCGCGGTGAGCTGCTCAGCCGGGTCACGAACGACATCGACAACATCTCCACCAGCCTCCAGCAGACCCTCAGCCAGCTGCTCACCTCGCTGCTGACCGTCGTCGGCGTGCTGGCCGTGATGTTCTGGATCTCGCCGGTGCTGGCCCTGGTGGCCCTGGTCGCGGTGCCGTTGTCGGTACTGGTGACCCAGCGCATCGCCAAGCGCTCGCAGAAGCAGTTCATCGCCCAGTGGACGCACACCGGCGAGTTGAACGGCCAGATCGAGGAGGCGTACACCGGCCACGAGCTGGTGAAGGTCTTCGGCCGGCAGCGTGAGGTCGAGGCCGCGTTCCACGCGAAGAACGAGGAGTTGTTCCGGGCCAGCTTCGGGGCGCAGTTCATCTCCGGGATCATCATGCCGTCGATGATGTTCATCGGAAACCTGAGCTACGTGGCGATCGCCGTGGTCGGTGGGCTGCGGGTCGCCTCCGGCACGATGAGCCTCGGCGACGTGCAGGCGTTCATCCAGTACTCCCGCCAGTTCACCCAGCCGCTCACCCAGCTCGCCTCGATGGCCAACCTGCTCCAGTCCGGGGTGGCGTCGGCCGAACGGGTCTTCGCGGTGCTCGACGCGGACGAGCAGACCCCCGACCCGGTCGCGCCGGCCCGGGTCACCGACCCGCACGGTCGGGTCGAGTTCGAGCACGTCTCGTTCCGCTACGAGCCGGACAAGCCGCTGATCGACGACCTTTCGCTGGTCGCCGAGCCCGGACACACGGTGGCCATCGTCGGCCCGACCGGCGCCGGCAAGACCACCCTGGTCAACCTGGTGATGCGGTTCTACGAGCTGGACGCGGGCCGGATCACGCTCGACGGGGTGGACATCACCACGATGCGCCGCGACGACCTGCGCGGCCGGATCGGCATGGTGCTCCAGGACACCTGGCTGTTCGGCGGCACCATCCGGGACAACATCGCCTACGGGCGGCCGGACGCCACCGAGGAGGAGATCCTCGCCGCCGCCCGGGCCACCTTCGTGGACCGGTTCGTGCGCAGCCTGCCCGACGGTTACGACACCGTCATCGACGAGGAGGGCAGCAACGTCAGCGCCGGCGAGAAGCAGCTCATCACCATCGCGCGGGCGTTCCTCGCCGAGCCGTCGCTGCTGATCCTCGACGAGGCCACCAGCTCGGTGGACACCCGTACCGAGGTGCTGCTGCAACGGGCGATGGCCGCGCTGCGCTCGGACCGGACCAGCTTCGTCATCGCGCACCGGCTGTCCACCATCCGCGACGCCGACCTGATCCTGATGATGGAGGACGGCCGGATCGTCGAGCAGGGCACCCACGAGCAGTTGCTCGCCGCCCAGGGCGCGTACCACAGGCTCTACCGCTCCCAGTTCACCGGCGCTGTGGTCGACGAGGAACCGGCCGCCCAACCGGCATCGGTCTGAGGTCGGGCGGCCGTGCGCGCGAGACGATCGGTGGGCGTGTCAGTCCGACGGCAGCAGGTCGGTCGCGCGGGCGTCGACCTGCCCGCCGATCAGGGCGAGAGCCGCGTCGGCGGGCATCGGAGCCAGGGCGCGGCCGCCGCGCAGGCGCAGCGCGAGGTGCCCGTCGGCCACCTCCCGGGCCCCCAGCACTCCGAGGTACGGGACGCGGCGGCGGGCCGCGTCCCGTACCCGGGCGCCCAGCGAGCCGGCGACGTCGACCTCGACCCGCAGGCCGGCGTCGCGAGCCCGTCGGGCCAGGTCGGCCGCCGCGTCGGCCTGGCCGTCGTCGACGGGCAGCAGCACCAACTGGACGGGCGCGTACCAGGCGGGAAAGGCCCCCTCGTGCACCTCGATGAGGTACGCGAACAGCCGCTCCATGCTGCCGACCAGGCTGCGGTGCACCATCACCGGGCGACGCCGGCTGCCGTCCGAGTCGGTGTACGACAGGTCGAACCGTTCCGGCTTGTCGAAGTCCAGTTGGACGGTGGAGATGGTCGACTCCCGGCCGGCGGCGTCGACGATCTGGATGTCGATCTTCGGACCGTAGAAGGCAGCCTCCCCCGGTGCCTCGACGTACTCCATCCCGGCCAGCGCCTCCCGAAGCAACTCCTCGGCGTGGGCCCACTGGGCGTCGTCGCCGACGTACTTCTCGCCCGGCCCGCGCAGCGACAGCCGGAACCCGGCCGGCCGGACACCGAGCGCGGCGTGCGCGGCACGGATCAGTCCGAGGATCTCGACGACCTCCGCGCCGACCTGCTCGGGGGCGCAGAAGGTGTGCGCGTCGTTGAGCGAGATGGCGCGTACCCGGGACAGCCCGCCGAGCACACCGGAGCGCTCCGAGCGGTACATCCCGCCCAGCTCCGCGATCCGCAACGGCAACTCCCGGTAGGAACGGCCCCGGGCCCGGAAGACCAGCGCGTGGTGCGGGCAGAGCGCCGGCCGGAGCACGAACTCGTCGTCGGCGCTCAGCCGCATCGGCGGGAACATGTCGTCGGCGAAGTAGCCGAGATGGCCGGAGAGTTCGAAGAGTTCCCGCTTTCCCAGCGGCGGCGAGTAGACGTGCTGGTGGCCGGAGCGGCGCTCCAACTCCCGGACGTACTCCTCGACGGCATGCCGGGCGGCGGCACCGGCCGGCAGCCAGATCGGCAGGCCGGCGCCGGCCAGCGGGTCGGAGACGAAGAGGTCCAGCTCACGGCCGAGCCTACGGTGGTCGATCATGTCGGGCTCCTGGATCGGGTACGACCCGGAGGCGACCTGAGCTCCGTTCGGCGCGCTGCCCTCGGGGCGGATCGCCCCGGGGCCTGGTCGACTGTGGTTACGTCAGAGCGGCGCGCCGGGGACACCCGGCGTCGTGGTCATCACTACCGCGCTGCGCATGTGGCGACCGTACCCGCGCGACCATCGGGAATGCACCCGGATTTCGCGGCGGAGGGGTGGGCCGCCGGCGCGGGACCCGCCGGCGGCCCTGGCGGCCGAATCGTCAGGAACGGGGGACCCGACGGGCGTGGCCGCGCCGACAACGGTACGCCGACGAACGGCGTTCTGCCGCCCGCCTCGAACGGGTGGAACCGCCTCCGAAACCGTCACCCGGCACCGATCGGGCTCGTTGTAGCTGGGTGGCCCAGTCGTGTCGACGGTCACGACGGGCCGGGGCCGTCCACCGTGACGCCGGACACGACGTCAGGCTCAAGACACCCAAACGGCCGCATTCGGCGAGGTGGCAGGCGTGCCCGAACTTCTGACTGACGTCGCGTCGCCGACGTGGGCGTACCTGGTGCTGCTCGCGCTGCTGATCGCGGACGCCTTCGTGCCGGTGATCCCCACCCAGATCGTCATGATCACCAGTGGTGCGCTCACCGTCTACGGCGGGCTCAGCCTGCCGGTCACCATCGCCGTCGGCGCGCTCGGCGTATTCGCCGGCGACCTGGCCTGCTACCTGCTGGGGCGCAGCGCACCGGATCGGCGGCCACCCCGGCACGCCGAGCTGAGCCGCGCCCGCCGGGTGGCCAGCCGAGTCACCCAGGGGCTGCGACAACCTGGGCCGCTGGTCATCCTGCTCTGCCGGTTCGTGCCCGGCGGGCGGATGGCAGCCTGCTTCTCGGCCGGGCGCAGCCGCTACCCGTACCGCCTGTTCGTGCTCTACGAGGCCGTAGCCGCGCTGGGCTGGGCCACCTACGGCGCGCTGGTCGGGCACCTGGGCGGCACCGCACTGACCGAGTCGGCCTGGCGGCTGGCCATCATCGCCACCGCCGCGGCCGCCGGCTTCGCCGCCGCCGGTTGGGCGATGACAGTGGTCAGCGCGCGCCACGCCCGCGCCGCCGCCGCAGTGGCCGCGGTCGACGTCCCCATCGACTGAGTGTCGTTGGATCTGCGGGGTATAAGCTGCACTTATATTGGCAGCATGTGGGACGTCAAACTTCATCCTGAGGTCGAGGAGTGGTTCCTCGACCTCTGCAAGACGGATCCTGCCAGCGCCGACCTCATCAGCGAGGCCATCGACCTCCTCGCCGAACACGGGCCGGCGCTCGGGCGTCCCCTGGTTGACCGCCTCAAAGGCAGCATCTTCCACCATATGAAGGAGCTGCGACCTGGGTCGACTGGCTCCACGGAGGTCCGCATGATCTTCGCTTTTGATCCCGTTCGAGAAGCTGTTTTTCTGGTCGCTGGCGACAAGTCGGGCCAGTGGCAGACTTGGTACAAGACGGCGGTCCCGTTGGCGGACGACCGGTTTCAGGAGCACCTCTCCAGGCTGAGGGAAACACAGAGATGACCGATGGAGCTGACTGGCAGGACGTCAAGGCGAAGGCCCGCGCGCTCGATCCATCCTGGGCAGATCCGGACAGGACCTCCCGGCGCGCTCAGCACCGTGAGCAGATGCTGGCAGCGGTCAGTGGGGCGCAGCTGGCAGAGATCCGCAAGCACCTGGGTATGACTCAGGTGCAACTGGCCGAGGCGGCAGGGCTGACGCAGGCGAGGATCAGCCAGATCGAGAATGGCGAGCACACCAGCCTGGAATCACTCCGCGCCTACGTCACCGGCCTGGGTGGTCATCTCGACATCGTCGCCCGCATTGGGAACATCCAGCTGAACGTCGCCTGACCTGGCGAGGGTCGTCGCGACCATCGCAAGTTCACGGATGCGCAGAAGCATGTGACAGCCAAATGCCGGAAGGCCTCTAGGGGTGGTCCCGGGGGACTATTTCGGTGGCTGTCCCGGATTCGGCTGGGGTGTACGCAGCGACAGGCTGAGGTATGCCTGTTACCCGGAGTACCGGCCTGCTGGCCCTGGGCGGGATCGCCCTGGCGGCGCTGCTCACAGTGATCGGCCACCTCGAAGTCAACGACGACCTCAACCCGTGGGCGTTGACCATCAGCGACTTCGCGGTCTCCGACCGCGGCGGCGTCATCGACATAGCCATGGTGGTGCTCGCGCTCGCCACCGTGGCTTTGCTCTACGGACTGCGCCGCGCCAGCCCACCCCGACCGCGCTCCGGTCGAACGGCAGAGCTGCTGCTCGGCGCGTGGGTGGGTGGGCTGCTGCTGGCCGCCGTGGTGCCGACGAACGAGCCGGGCACCGCCATGACCACCGCCGCCTACCTGCACCGGTACGCGTCGGTGATCGCCTTCCTGGCGCTGCCGGTGGCCGGTTGGTTGCTCGCCCGCCGACCCGACCTGACGCCCGCCGCCCGGACGCTACGCGCCCTGGTCCTGTTGAGCCTGGCCCTGGCGGCGGCGATGATCTGGTCCGCCTACCCCGGCGACCGGATGCTCATCGGCCTGGCCGAACGCCTCCTGATCCTCGCCGAGGTGGCGGTCCTGGTGACGGTGGCGACGAGCCTGACCCGACCCGCACGCGCCGGTCGGGTTACTCCAGCTCGTGCAGCATGAGCTGACGGGCCGCCTCGGTGATGGAGCCGGACAGGCTCGGGTAGATGGTGATGGTCTGGGCCAGCTCGTTGACAGTGAGGTTGTTCTCCACCGCCATCGTGATGGGCAGGATCAGCTCGCTGGCCTTCGGAGCGACCACCACACCGCCGATCACCTGACCGCTGGCGGGACGGCAGAACAGCTTCACGAAACCGTCGGAGAGGTCGTCCATCTTGGCCCGGGCGTTGCCGGACAACGGCAGCATCACCTGCCGGGCCGGCACCTTGCCCGCGTCGACCTCGTCCTGCGAGACACCCACTGTGGCCAGCTCCGGGTCGGTGAAGACGTTCGCCGCGACGGTACGCAGCCGCAGCGGGCGGACCGCCTCACCGAGCGCGTGCCACATGGCGATCCGGCCCTGCATGGCGGCGACACTGGCCAGCAACAGCACGCCCGTGCAGTCGCCGGCGGCGTAGATGCCGGGCACGTTGGTCCGGGAAGCCCGGTCGACGGTCAGGTAACCGCCCCGGCCCAGCTCCACCCCGTACTCGGTCAGACCCAGGTTGGCGGTGTTCGGGATCGAACCGACGGTGATCAGCGCGTGTGAGCCGGTCACCTTGCGGCCGTCGGAGAGCTCCACCTCGACGCCGTCGGCGGTACGCCGGACCGCGTCGGCCCGGGAGTTGTTGAGGATCTCCATGCCCCGGTTGCGGAACACCCGCTCGATGGCGGAGGCGGCGTCGGCGTCCTCGTGCGGCATCACCCGGTCCCGGCTGGAGACCAGGGTGACCTCGACCCCCATCGCCAGGTACGCGCTGGCGAACTCGGCACCGGTCACGCCGGACCCGACCACGATCAGGTGCTCGGGCAGCTCCGGCAGGTCGTACACCTGTCGCCAGGTCAGGATGCGCTCACCGTCCGGCACGGCGGTGGGCAGCTGACGGGGCGTCGAGCCGGTGGCCACCAGCACGGTGGACGCGTCGATCGAGTATTCCTCCGCGCCGTCGGCGGGGGTGACGACGACCCGGTGGGTGTGCCCGAGGGAGTCCTCGCCGAGCCGGGCGGTGCCGGCCACGAAGGTGACCCCCGCCTTCAGCAGCTTGGCGTGGATGTCCGCGGACTGCGCCAGGGCCAGCCGCTTGACCCGCCCGTGCACCGCGCGCGCGTCGACGGTGACCGCCTCCAGGCCGTCCGAGTGCACCCCGAACTCCTCGGTGTCGCGGTAACCGGTCACCACTTGCGAGCTGGCGATGAAGGTCTTCGAGGGTACGCAGTCGGAGAGCACGCAGGCACCGCCCGCACCGTCGGCCTCCACCACTGTGACATCGGCGTCCAGCTGGGCGGCGACCAGTGCCGCCTCGTACCCGGCCGGCCCTCCGCCGATGATCACGATCCGGCTCACAGCGTTCGCCCTTCGTCCATGCTCACAGTGACTTTCTTCTCCCGAGCGCATTCGACACGCACTGTCGTATTCTCCCCCACCCGTCGGCCGGGCTATCGTCATCGCCGTGCGTCATCACGCCGCCTACGGCTCAAATCTCGATCCCGCCCGGATGCGCGCCTACTGTCCGCATTCGCCGATGGTTGGCACCGGCTGGCTGGAGGGCTGGCGGCTGACCTTCGCCGGGGCGGACGTGATCGGCTGGGAGGGCGCGGTGAGCACCCTCGTCGAGTCTCCCGGCGACCGGGTCTTCGTGGCGATCTACGACATCCACCCCTACGACGCGGGCCAACTCGACGAACTCGAGGGGGTGACCGCCGGCACGTACCGCAAGCTGCACGTCCGGGTCTCCACCCTCGACGGCGACGTGACCGCCTGGATCTACGTCTTCAACGGGTACGAGGGTGGCCTGCCGACCTCCTGGTACCTGTCGGAGATCGCGAACGCCGCCGAGAAGGCGGGCGCCCCGGACGACTACGTCACCGAGCTGCGGGCCCGCCCCACCGGCACCGCCTCGGCGTAGCAGCGCGTATCGCACGCCCCCAGTGTGCTACCGCTGTCGAGCGGAGCGCCGGTCGGGCCGGACCGGGGTCGTCAATCACACACCGGCCGCCGGCACGGAAAGTTCGTACATGTCGGTCCACTGGGTCTCCCGCAGGCCCACCGACCGGTACAGCGACAGCGGGGCGGTCGGGTTGGTGAGGTCGACGCCCAGGCCGACGGCGCGCCGCCCCTTCTCGGCGTAGCGGGAGAAGGCGCGGCGCAGCAACGCCGCACCCACACCCCGGCGACGGTACGCGGACCGCACCGACAGGCTCTTCACCCAACCCGACTGCTGGTCGAGCGCCTGGTCCGAGGACTGCAACGCGCCGACCGGGACCCCGTCCACCTCGGCGACGAACCACTCGTCCCAGGCGGTCAGGTCGCCGATCCGGGCCCGCCACCGCTCGTACGACAGCGGCTCGTGGTCCGGGGTGTCGCCGAAGGCGTCCTCGTAGATCCGGTGGAACTCCACCAGATCGGTCTCGTCGTCCGGGCGGACCGGCCGCACCGTCACGGCCGACGGCCCGGTCGGCTCGTCGGGCAGGTCGTCCAGCGGCCGGCTCATCCGGACGTACCGCTTGACGAGGGCGAACCCGAGCCCGCGCAGGGCCTGTTCCCAGTCACGTTCCGGCGCGAAGACCGCGCAGCGGACGGTGAGTGAGGGCAGCCCCCGCTCGGCAGCGCGCTCGGCGACGCGGTCCAGTTGGCGCAGCAGCAACGGCGCGCGGACGGCGGCGGCCCGTACCGGATCGACGTAGACCTCCACGAACTCCCGGCCCACCCCGGTCGGGTTGTCCACCGTCGCCCAGCCGACAACGGTGTCGTCGGGGTCGATGGCCAGCCAGGAGTCCCGGGTCGGGTCGAAGTGGGAGGCGGTCAGCGACGCCGCGACGTCCTCGGCGTCGAAGTCGGGATGACCGATGGCGAAGGTGTCGGCGGCGTGCACCACCGCGAGGATCGCCGGCACGTCGTCGAGGGTGGGTCGGCGCGTCGTCCAACCAGCGGGAAGGGTCACGGCAGGACATCCTGGCAGCCGATCCGCTTCGACGCCGCCCATTTTCCGGCCGACGGGGGGCTCAGCCGAGGTCGACCCGGGTGCGGTGCAGCAACTCCACCAACTCCGCGCCGTCGGCGGGCCCGAGGGCCGTGAACGCCGGCGCGGCCAGTCGGTTGGTCACCGCCTCCGCCCAGAGCCGGCGGCGCACCAACGGCCCGATCGGCGGGTACGGCGGCGGCCAGCCACAGGCCACCGCCCCGGCCTCGCCCTCCGGCCCGGACAGCACGGCCTCCAGCGGGGTCATCCCGGCCGCGCGTACCGCCAGCAGGTAGGCCCCGGTGAAGTGTTCCCGGAGCAGCCGCAGCCCGGCGGCGCTGCGAGCCCCGGGTGAGAGATCCGGAAGCGGCATGGCCCGCCACGCGGCGAAGAGCGGCATCCCACTGGCCTCCGCCGCCACCACCGCCCGCTCGACGAGCGCCGACAGGCGCTCGGTGCCGGGCAGCGGGCCGAGCTGCTGCGCCCCCCACCGGCAGCATTCGGCGAGGCTCGCGGCGGCCACCTCGAACGGCGGAACGACCCGGGCGGCGGCGTCCCAACCGTCGGCGACCGCGTCCGGGGCGATGAACCCGAGGGCGGCGGCGGCCGTCTCGGCCCGCACACCGCCGAGCGCGCCGGCCCGGCCGCTGATGTAGAAGGCCCAGCCGGAGATGCCGAGCAGTCGGGCCCGGCGCAACGTCGTCGGGTCCCGACTGAAGGCGTCGCCCAGGTCGAGCACGACAGGCTTACTGGCGGCCGCGACCTGCTCCGGAGTCACCGCGCCGCCCCGCTCGGGCGACCCGGCCCGGCGACCACGACCACGCCCCGACCCGGGGCCACTCGCCGTGTACGGCGCGCACACTCGTCGTCGTCCATCGATGCTCAGTCTGCCGCGCCACCGCCCGCGTCCGCATCCCCCTCTTCGGCCGCCAGTGCCTCGACCGCCGCCTCGACCTCACCGGCGCGCCGCCGGGCCACGGTGACCGCCCGCTCGGCGGCACGCCGGGCGAGCTTGGCCCGGCTGAGGTCCTGCTCGGCGACCGCGCGCCGCCGCTCCAGCTCGGCCAACTCGGCCTCAAGGCGATCGAGTACGGCCACACCGTCGCGCTCCTGCCCGGTCGCCTCGGTCAGCTCGGTCTCCGCCCGCTCCTGGTCGGCCTGGGCCTTCGCCAACTCCCGGTCCAGGGCGCGGCGCTGTCGGGCCCGCTCGGCTCGGGCCGCTCGCTGTGCGGCCCGTTCGGCCCGTTCTGCCTGCTCGGCCTGCTCGGCCGCCCGGTCCGTACGGGGTGCCGCCTCGGGACGGCCCCGTTGGGGGCCGGGTCGGCGGGCCGGGCGTTCCTCCTCGTGCTCCTCGTCATCGTCGGTGACCAGTCGCAGTTGCGGCCGGGGCACCTCACCGAAGCCGGCGTAGCTGGCCGCCCGCAGCAGGCGGCCCGCCCGCACCTGCTCGGCGACCTCGGCGTCGGAGAACGCCGCGTTCAGCGTCGCCTCCACCTCGGCCAGGGGCAGCCGGCTCGCCGGTGGCGCGTCCGGCTCGGCTGCGGCGAGCTTGCGAACCTCGGCGACCAGGGCGCCGACCACAGCCCGGCGTTGCGCTGACAGCTCCCGCAGTCGGGGCCCCCGCAACTCCCGCTGGGCGACTCGCAGGGCGTCGGCGAGCTGCACCAGATCGGCGACCAGCTCCGGGCGTCCGATGGCGAGCAGGTTCACCAACCAGGCGGCCACCGTCGGGCGACGCAGCCGGGCCAGTTGCCGGGCGGTGGCCGCGTCGCCGGCCCGGCGGGCCTCGGCCACAGCGGCGTCCCGGGCGGCCACGAACCGGTCCGGTGGGGTGCGGTAGAGCTGCTGCACCAGCTCCGCGGAGAGGCCGGGCATCGGGTCAGACGTCCACCCGGCTACCGGGCTCCAGCCGCTGGTACTCGGTGCCGGACAGCGCTGTGTACTGCCTGTCGAGCACGCCCAGCCCTTTGTCGTTGAGCAACGCGTCGTGCAGGGCGTACGCGCGCCGTGGCGCGACCGCGCGGATGAAGTCGACCACCTCGGAAAACTTCGACCAGGGGGCGTGGATCGGCGCGAAGAGCGTGTCGACGGGGGTCTCGTCGGGCACGACCAGGGAGTCGCCCGGGTGGTAGACCACGTCGTTGATCAGGTAACCGAGGTTGTCGACCACCGGGATGTCGGGGTGGATCACGGCGTGCCGCCCCCCGTACGCACGCACGGCGACCCCGGCGGCGGTGAACGACTCACCGGCGCTGACCGGGCGCAGCACGTCGGCCGCGTCGCCCAGGGCCTCGCCGAGCGAGGCGGGCCCATGGATCGGGAACGGCTGTCGGTCGAGTTGGAGGCGCACCGCTGCCAGATCGAGGTGGTCGGGGTGTTCGTGGGTGATCAGCACCGCGTCCGCACCGTCCAGCGCCGCCGCTGGGTCGCTGAACACCCCGGGATCGACGACGAGCACTCCCCCGTCGTGTTCCACCCGAAGGCAGGAGTGGGCGTACTTGGTGAGCCGCATCGTGACTCCTCGATTATCGAATCGTGACGTCCTCAGCGCAGTCTGCCGGAACCAGCCGGTGTGCGCGTCGCGTCCGAGCTATCGCCACACCGGTTGACGACGATGGGAGCGGGGATGGACGGACAGGTGGGACGACGCCGCAGTGCGCTGCTGGCGGCGACGACACTGGCGGCGGCCCTGGCGCTGACGGGGTGCGGTGCCGGCGACAGCGGGGCGCAGGACAGCGCGGGCACGGCGGCCGAGGCGCCAGCCGCCAACGGCGGTGAGGTGAACCGGGACGCCGCCGCGGGCGCACCGGAGGGGGCCGGCGCGGGCGCACCCGACCTACGGGTCGACCAGCGGGCGATCATCTACACCGGAAAGATGCGGGTGCAGGTGGACGATGTGGACTCTGCCGCCCGCGAGGCCACCGCCGCGGCCGGTCGGGCCGGCGGCTTCGTCGGCGGCGACCAGCGGCACAGCGCCGACGCCGACGCGGTGGCGGAGTTGGAGTTGCGGGTGCCGGCGGCGAAGTTCGCCGGCGTGGTGGAGGAGATCGCGAAGCTCGGTCGGCAGCAGAGCCGGGAGATCAACACTCAGGACGTCACCGAGGAGACGGTCGACCTGGAGGCCCGGATCACCAGTCAGCGGGCCCGGGTGGAGAGCGCCCGCCGGTTGCTGTCCCGGGCCACCTCGATCACCGACCTGGTGTCGCTGGAGAACGAGTTGGGTCGACGGGAGGCCGACCTGGCCTCGCTGGAAGCCAAGAAGCGACGCCTGGCCGACCTGACCGCCCTCTCCACGATCACCGTGTCGCTGGCCGGGCCGGCGGCGAAGGACACCGAGGAGAAGGCCGAGACCGGCTTCCTGGTCGGACTCAAGGGCGGCTGGAAGGCGTTCGTCGTCTCGATGACCGTCCTGCTCACGGTGCTGGGCGCACTGCTGCCGTGGCTGGTGGCGCTGGGCGTACCGCTGGTGGCGCTGCTGGTGGTGCTGCGCCGACGGCGCAAGCCGTCGGCTCCGGTCGCGACGGTCAGCGCGCCGCCGCCAGTGCCCGCAACGCGGTCTGCACCATGACGCGGACGCCGACCGCGATGGACCGCTCGTCCACGTCGAAGCTCGCCCGGTGCAGGTCGACGTTGGGGCCGGCGCGACCCACGCCGAGCCGGGCGAGGGCACCGGGGACGTACTCCAGGTACCAGGAGAAGTCCTCGCCGCCCATGCTCTGCGGTGTCTCGGCGATCCCGTCCGGACCGAGGGCGGCGGCGGTGGCGGCGGTCAGCACCTGGATGGCGCGGGCGTCGTTGCACACCGGCGGCCGGCCGCGCAGGTATTCCAGGTCGACAGTGGCACCGGTCGGCGCGATCACGTCCCGCACCACCTGAGCGACGATCTTGGGAGCCTTCTCCCAGGTGTCGCGATCCATCACCCGGAGGGTGCCGGACGCGCTCGCCTCGGACGGGATGACGTTGTAGCGGGTGCCGGCCGAGGCGTGGCCGAAGACCAGCAGCAGGCCGCTGTTGGCCGGCACCCGGCGACTGACCAGGGCCGGCACCTCGGTGATCAGCCGACCGAGCGCGTCGACCATGTCGACGGTCAGGTGCGGGCGGGCGGTGTGCCCGCCCGGGCCGGAGAGTCGGACGGTCACGTTGTCGGCGGCCGCGGTGATCGGGCCGACCCGCAGGCCGACCTGGCCCACCGGCAGGTTCGGGTCGCAGTGCAGCGCGAAGATCTGCACCACGTCGTCCAGGCCGCCGGCCTCGATGACCTCCAGCGAACCGCAGGGCAGGATCTCCTCGGCCGGCTGGAAGATGAGCCGGACCCGACCGTCCAGCTCACCGAGGTCGGCGAGTTGGGCCAGCAGCATGCCGACGCCGAGCAGGACCGAGGTGTGCACGTCGTGCCCGCAGGCGTGGCAGACGCCCTCCACGGTCGACCGGTACGGGACGTCCTTGGGGTCGTCCAGCGGCAGCGCGTCGATGTCGGCGCGCAGTGCCACGACCGGGCCGTCCGGCCTGCCGTTGACGTCGCAGATCACGCCGTTGCCCTTGGGCAGCAGGCGCGGGCTCAGCCCGGCCAGCGACAGCTCCCGGGCGATCAGCGCGGCCGTCTCGAACTCGTTGCCGGAAAGCTCAGGGTGCGAGTGGAGGTGACGGCGCGTAGCGATCAGCCCCGGTACCCGGAGCGCGAGAAGGTGGTCCAGCTCGCGGGGCAGGGGCTCGGATCCCGGTGGCGTCTCCGGCCAGGACGACGCCAGCTGGCCACTCGTGGGCAGCGTCAACGCACTCGTCACGTCGAATTCTCGATCACTAGGAATGGATGGATCATCGGGGACAGCAGACAGCCTAGACCTCCGACGGTGACGCTGCGCAACCTCGTTACGGTAATGATCGGACCGCGCAGAGTCACGTATGCCCTGCTGGGGCCGCTCGTCAAGGTGGGGGACAGCAGGTAGATCACGGTCGAATGCCGTCATCAGCCCCTCACCTCCTACAACGCGTAACCGATCGCTGCGGTCCCGAATCCCGGTCGACAGTCGGAGACCCGTTGCCAAATTGTCGCATTAGTCGGGGTGATGAACTGACACTCCGACAATTAGCCGACCACACAGCGCAACGAGCCGGATAAGGACGCTCACACGCACCCACCCGCCGTGGGCGCACAGGGTGTGCGTCCCGGCTCAACCGACCGGATACCCGCTGAGAGCGCCGGACACACCGGCGCCCCCCGAGGGCCGCAGCCGCGGCGCGCCCCGAGGGCCGCAGTCGCGGCGCGCCCCGAGGGCCGCAGTCGCGGCTGGACGCTCAGAATCGGTCAGTCGGGCGGTACAACCCCCACACCTCACGCAACGTCCCGCAGACCTCACCCACCGTCGCGCGGGCCCGCAGTGCCTCCTTCATCGGGTACAACACGTTCTCCGTACCCTCGGCAGCGGCCCGAAGATCGGCGAGAGCCCGTGCCACCGCGTCGGCGTCCCGCTCGGAACGCAACCGGGCCAGGCGGTCGGCCTGGGCCGCCTCGATCGTCGGGTCGACCCGCAGCGGCTCGTACGGCTCCTCCTCGTCCACCGTGAACCGGTTGAGCCCGACCACCACCCGCTCCCCCGAGTCGATCTCCTGGGCGATCCGGTACGCGGACTGCTCGATCTCCCGCTTCTGGAACCCGGCCTCGATCGCGTCCACCGCCGAGCCGTGGTCGGCCACCCGCTCCATCAACTCGACGGCGGCGGCCTCGATCTCGGCGGTCATCGCCTCCACCACGTACGACCCGGCGAACGGGTCGACGGTGGAGGTCAGGTCCGTCTCATAGGCCAGCACCTGCTGGGTACGCAGCGCGAGCCGGGCCGCCTTCTCGGTGGGCAGCGCGATCGCCTCGTCGAAGCTGTTGGTGTGCAGCGACTGGGTGCCACCGAGCACGGCGCCCAGACCCTGCACCGCCACCCGAACCAGGTTCACCTCCGGCTGCTGGGCGGTGAGCTGCACGCCCGCGGTCTGGGTGTGGAACCGCAGCATCATCGACTTCGGATCCTTGGCGCCGAAGTCGTCACGCATCAGCCGAGCCCAGATCCGCCGGGCGGCGCGGAACTTCGCCACCTCCTCCAGCAGCGTGGTGCGGGCCACGAAGAAGAACGACAGCCGGGGCGCGAAGTCGTCGACGGCGAGCCCGGCGGCCAGCGCCGCCCGCACGTACTCCACCCCGTTGGCCAGCGTGAACGCGATCTCCTGCGAGGGCGTCGCGCCGGCCTCCGCCATGTGGTAGCCCGAGATGGAGATGGTGTTCCACTTCGGCACCTCGCTGCGGCAGTACGCGAACGTGTCGGCCACCAGGCGCAGCGACGGCTTCGGCGGGAAGATGTACGTCCCCCGGGCGATGTACTCCTTGAGGATGTCGTTCTGGATGGTGCCGTTGAGCGCCGTGCCCGGCACCCCGTTCTCCTCGGCGACGAGTTGGTAGAGCAGCAGCAGCACCGAACCGGGCGCGTTGATGGTCATCGAGGTGGACACCTTGTCCAGTGGAATGTCGGCGAAGAGCAGCCGCATGTCCTCGATGGAGTCGATCGCGACACCCACCTTGCCGACCTCGCCGTGCGCGATCGGCTCGTCCGAGTCGTAGCCCATCTGGGTCGGCAGGTCGAACGCTACCGAGAGGCCCATCGTGCCGGCCCGCAACAACTGGTGGTACCGCGCGTTGGACTCGGTGGCGGTGCCGAAGCCGGCGTACTGGCGCATCGTCCACGGGCGGGAGGTGTACATGGTGGGGTAGACACCCCGGGTGTACGGAAACTCGCCCGGGCTGCCGAGCCGGGAGTCCAGTTCTTCCGGAAGGTCGGCCTCCGTGTAGACGCCGTTGATCGGAAAACCGGACTCACTTGACCGCCGTTGGTTCATCCCCGGATGGTAGGACGCCTGGCCACGTCGTCGGGTGAGGGATACCGCACAGTGCGTCCCGACCTGTCGACACCAGGTGAACGACAGGGCACGTTCTGTCGACTTCGACAAACGTCCGCCGCGTCGGCTTTCGCATCCGGCGTCGGAACCAGCAAGATAGGGGGGTTGTGTCCCAGCCCCCCTCGATTTCCCCCGGTGGCTTTTCTGTGACTCAGATCCCGACGTGGAGCGGCGGACCAGTCAGTCCCGCCAACGGACGAGCGGCGCCCGGCACCACCATTGGTGACCGGTACTCGCTGCGGTCCTCGGTGGGCAACGGCGGCATGGGCACGGTGTGGCGCGCCACAGACACCCTGCTGCGCCGTGACGTGGCGGTGAAGGAGGTCGTCCTGCCCCCGGGGCTGGCCCCCAGCGACCGCGACGCGATGTACGAACGCACCCTGCGCGAGGCCCGCGCCGCCGCCGCCATCCAGCACCCGGCCGTGGTGCAGGTGTACGACGTGGTCACCGAGGCGGGCCGGCCGTGGATCGTGATGGAGCTGCTGGACGCCCGCAGCCTCGCCGACATGGTGATCGAGGACGGGCCGGTCGCGCCCCGGGCCGTCGCCAAGATCGGCATTGCGCTGCTCGGCGCGTTGGAGGTCGCGCACGCGATCGGCGTCCTGCACCGCGACGTCAAACCCGCCAACGTGCTGATCTGCACCGACGGGCGCTGCGTGCTGACCGACTTCGGGGTCGCCCGCATGCCCACCGACGTGCAGCTCACCACCCCGGGCATGGTGCTCGGCTCACCGCACTTCATCTCGCCCGAGCGGGCCATGGGCCAGGAGTTCGGGCCGCCGAGTGACCTCTTCTCGCTGGGTGTGACGCTCTACACAGCTGTCGAGGGGCGCCCCCCGTTCGACAAGGGCGACCCGATCGAGACCATGCACGCCGTGGTGGAGGACCCGCCCGCCCCACCGCAGCGCAGCGGCCCGCTGACCCGGGTGCTGATGGGTCTGCTCGAGAAGGACCCGGCGCGCCGACTCGACGTGCACACCTCCCGGGCCATGCTGCGCGAGTTGCTCGCCGGCCCGCTGGGCAGCACGGCGACGGCTGTGCACTCGGTCACCGACCCGTACGCCGTGGTGCCGGTGCAGCAGCGCCCCATCCCCGTCCTCCCGCCACCCCAGCCGGAGCCGAAGCCGGACAGCCAGATCGGCGGCAAGGCAATGCTGGCCCCGGGCGAGTCCTTGACCGACCGGCTGGCGTCGCTGCGCCGGGGCGAGCGCCCGCAGGCGGCAGCTCGCCCGGCCGGCACCACCGGGGGTCTCGACGAGACCAGCGCCGACGCGTTGGCCGGCCCGCTGCACACGCCGACCGGCGCGATGCCGACGACGGGCCGACCGGCGGCCGGGCGCACCTACGGCGGCAACGCGGACGCCACCCAGCGGGTGGACGCCGGCGGGCACCCCGACGCCACCCAGCGGGTCAGCTACGGCAGCCCGGCCGATGCCACCCAGCAGGTCGGGTACGGCGGCGCAGCACCGGAGGCCACCCAGCGCGTCGGCGGCACCTACGGCGGCGGCAACCAGTGGTCGGTGCCGGGCACCGGCCAACCCTGGGCGACCACGCCCGCCGCTTCGGGCGGCAGCGCGCTGGACAAGGCCCGGGCCACCGGTGGTCAGCTCGTCACCACGGTCAAGGGCTGGCCGCGCAAGGTGCAGCTCGCCGCGGCCGGCGGCCTGGTCGTCGTGCTGCTGCTCACCGCGGTGGCGCTCTCCGGCGGCGACGACGCCCCGCCGAGCACCCCGACCGCGCAGCCCACCACGTCCGCCCCGGCGGCCCCCACCGTCGAGATGCAGGAGCACACGGCCCGCGGAATCCAGGTCATGGTGCCGAAGGGCTGGAAGAAGTCCACCGGCGGCTCGTACACCGACTACATCGACCCGGCCGACAGCGGCCGTAAGGTCCGCATCATCACCGAGAAGTGGACCAGCAGCTCCGTCCGGTGGGCCGAGACGGCCGAGAACGGCCTCAAGACCCGGAGCACCTCCTGCGTCAAGCCGTACAACCAGATCTCCTCCACCGAGACCGAACTGGCCAGCAAGCCGGCAGCCGAATTCGAGTACACCTGCGGCGCGGGTGACGCGATGCGGCACGGTGTCTGGCGAGGCGTCGCCCAGGACGGCAAGGCGTACTCGTTCTACCTCACCTCCACGGACGCCAAGTTCGCGGAGAGCAAGGCGATCTTCGACGAGATGGCACGGACGTTCCAGCTCACCGGGAACGGCTGAGCCGGAGGGAACCCACAGGGATGATCCGTCGCCGTGCTATCAAGGGGCATGGCGGCGGACAGCACTGACATCGACGACATTCGCGAGCAAGCCCGGCGTTGGCTGGCCGACGACCCCGACCCGGCCAGCCGGGACGAGCTGACGGCGGTGCTCGCCGGTCTCCCGGCGAGCGGCCCGGAGCTGGCCGACCGGTTCGCCGGCCCGCTGACCTTCGGCACGGCGGGCCTGCGCGGCCCGCTGCGCGCCGGCCCGAACGGGATGAACCTTGCCGTTGTCACCCAGGCCGCTGCCGGCTTGATCACCTGGCTGGCGGCCCAGGGTGGCACCGGTCCGCTGGTGATCGGGTACGACGCCCGGCACGGCTCCCGGCAGTTCGCCGAGCGCACGGCCCAGGTGGCGACCGGCGCTGGCCGCCCGGCGCTGTTGCTGCCCCGACCGCTGCCCACCCCGGTGCTGGCGTACGCCGTGCGGCACCTCGGCGGTGTCGCCGGCGTAATGGTCACGGCCAGCCACAACCCGCCGCAGGACAACGGTTACAAGGTCTACCTCGGCGCGGAGCTGGGCGGCGAGTTGGGCGCCGGCGCGCAGATCGTGCCACCCGCCGACGCCGGTATCGAGGCCGCCATCCGATCGGTCGGGCCGCTGGCCCAGGTGCCGTTGGGCGAGCCGGGTCAGGTGCTCGGCGACGACCTGGTCGCCTCGTACGTCGAACGGGCCACCGCGGTGATCGACCCGGACGGGCCACGGGACCTGACCGTGGCGTACACCCCCCTGCACGGGGTGGGCGCGGCGGTGCTCACCGCCGCCTTCGCCAGCGCTGGTTTCCCGACCCCCGGGGTGGTGCCCGACCAGGCCGAGCCGGACCCGGCGTTCCCCACCGTGTCGTTCCCCAACCCGGAGGAGCCGGGTGCGGTGGACCGGCTGATCGCACTGGCCGATTCCACCGGCGCGGACCTCGCCATCGCCAACGACCCGGACGCCGACCGGTGCGCGGTGGTCGTCCGGGACCGCGACGGCTGGCGGATGCTGCGGGGCGACGAGGTGGGCGTACTGCTCGCCGATCACCTGATGCGCCGGGGGGTGACCGGGCTCTACGCCACCACCATCGTGTCGTCGTCACTGCTGCGGGCGATGTGCGCGGCCCGGGGCCTGCCCTACGACGAGACGCTGACCGGCTTCAAGTGGATCGTGCGGGCCGGCGGAGGAAGCGCGCCGCTGGTCTTCGGCTACGAGGAGGCGCTCGGCTACTGCGTCGCCCCGGAACACGTCCGGGACAAGGACGGCATTACCGCCGCGCTGACAGTGGCCGAGTTGGCCGCCGGACTGAAGACGCAGGGTCGCACGCTGGCCGACCGGCTGGACGAGCTGGCTGCCGAGTTCGGCGTACACCACACGGACCAGCTTTCCGCCCGGGTGGACGACCTGCGGGTCATCGCCGACGCGATGGCCCGGATCCGGGCGGCCACCCCGGCCACCCTGCTCGGGCAGCCGGTGGACAGCGTCCGGGACCTGCTGCCCGAGTCGGACGTGGTGATCCTGCGGACCGCGGCGGCCCGGGTGGTGATCCGCCCGTCTGGGACCGAGCCGAAGCTGAAGGCGTACCTCGAGGTGGTGGAGCCGGTCACGGATGGTGACGTTCCGGCGGCCCGCAGCCGGGCGGCGCAGGCGGTCGTCGGGCTGCGAGCCGAGGTCGGCGCCGCTCTCGGCATCTGACGCCGCGAAGGACCCATCCGCCCGGCACGTTCCCTTTGCTCTGCACCCGCGGATGCGCCACGTGCCATCGGGGAGCCGACATGCGACGGACGCCAAGCGGCGGCCACCGCATGGCGCATGGTGCATCCGCGGGTGCAGAGCAAAGGACGGCAGGGGCGTGCTGGCTTCGACGATCAGGCGCGCTTGCCGAGGGCCTGGTCGACGGCCTTGGCCAGGGCCGCGACGACCAGGCCGACCGACGGGCGGACCACCGAGTTGTCGGTGCTCACCTCGCCGGAGAACCCGGCGCCGGTGGCGATCTCCGTCAGCCGGCGGCGGGCGTCGGCGGCGGCCTCGCCGCTCAGCCCGAGCGCGGACTCCATCCGGAGCACCACCACCAGGGTGGCCAGCGCGGCGGTCCGCTCGTCCGGGGCCGCCGCGCCGGTCAGCGCCTCGGCCAGCCGCTGCCGGGTCTCCGCCTCGACGGAGGTGTCCACGACCGGGTAACGGTGCACGTGGATGAAGCCCAACTCGGTCTCGTCGACGTCCCGGACGACGCCCTGCCGGCACAGGTCGGCGAGGATCCGGTCGCGCAGGCCGTGCCGCAGACGCTGCACCCAGGACGCCGGGCTGTGCGGGGTGTCGGCGGCGATCCGGCCGAGGACGTCGTCGCTGAACGGCTCGCCGGTGGGCGTCGGGTCGATCACCGTCAGGGACCCGTCGGCGTACGCGATCCGGCCGGTCAGGGCCAGCTCGACCAGCACCGCGGCGGCCATGCCCAGGTCCAGGCTGATCCGTGGCATCGTCGCCTTGCCGGTCGTGTCGTCGTAGGCGAGGAGCAGCAACTCCTCGGCGAGCGCAACACCAGTCATGGGCGGAGACGGTAGCGGGTCCGCGCACCCCGTGCACGGACCCCGCCGGACCCGGCACCGACCGGGTTTCCCGTCAGAAGCGGGGCATCCCACCGAACTGGCGGTCGCCGGCGTCGCCGAGGCCGGGGACGATGAACATGTGGTCGTTGAGCCCTTCGTCGATCGAGGCCGTGACCAGGCGCAACGGCAGGCCGGAGCGCTCCAGCCGGTCGATGCCGACCGGGGCGGCGAGCACACAGAGCACTGTGATGTCAGTGCAGCCGCGGTCGGCCAGCAGCTGGCAGCAGTGCTCCAGCGAACCGCCGGTGGCCAGCATCGGGTCCAGCACCAGCACCGGCAGCCCGGCCAGGTCGCGTGGCAGCGACTCCATGTACGCGCGGGGCTCGTAGGTCGCCTCGTCGCGGGCCAGGCCCACGAAACCCATCGAGGACTCGGGCAGCAGACCCAGCGCGGCGTCCGCCATGCCCAGCCCGGCGCGCAGCACCGGGACCAGCAGCGGCGGGTTGGCCAGTCGGGTGCCCTCGGTGCCGGTGACCGGCGTCTGCACCGGGTACCGCTCGACGGGGAAGGAGCGCGCCGCCTCGTACACCAGCATGGTGGTCAGTTCGTGCAGCGCCGCCCGGAACGTCGAGGAATCGGTGCGCGCGTCCCGCATGGCGGTCAACCTGGACTGGGCCAGCGGGTGGTCAATGACGTGTACGTCCACGATCGCTCAACCTACCGGTCCGTACCGCGCGACGGTGCAGGTGCGGTCGGACCAGGGACGCCGCTCACGTCGGAACCTCATCGAGCGGCCGTGAGCAAGATCACTCCGCGGTCTCGTGCGTAGACTTCTCGGCATGACGGCGACAACGACGTCGGCCCGGTCGGAGCTCTCCGAGCTGGGACGATCCGAGACCGCTCTGCGGACCTTCCTGCACGGCCTGCCCGGCGTGGACCAGGTCGGCGCGGAGCAGCGGGCGGCACAGCTCGGCACCCGCTCCATCAAGACCACCGCCAAGGCCCAGGCGATTGACCTGGCGATCCGGATGGTCGACCTCACCACTCTGGAGGGGGCGGACACCCCGGGCAAGGTGCGCGCGCTCGCCGCGAAGGCCCTGCGTCCGGACCCGGCCGACCCGTCCTGCCCGCACGTCGGCGCGGTCTGCGTCTACCCGGCGATGGTCCCCCACGTGGCCGAGGTGCTGCGCGGAAGCGGTGTGCACCTGGCCAGCGTGGCGACCGCGTTCCCCTCGGGTCAGGCACCGTTGGAGATCAAGCTGGCCGACACCCGGGCCGCCGTCGCGGCCGGCGCCGACGAGATCGACATGGTGATCAACCGGGGTGCGTTCCTGGCCGGGCGGTACAAGGAGGTCTACGACGAGATCGTGGCCACCAAGGAAGCCTCCGGGGACGCCCACCTCAAGGTGATCCTGGAAACCGGCGAGCTGGCCACCTACGACAACGTTCGGCGGGCCTCCTGGCTGGCCATGCTGGCCGGCGGCGACTTCATCAAGACCTCCACCGGCAAGGTCCCGATCGCGGCGACGACGCCGGTGAGCCTGGTGATGCTGGAAGCGGTGCGCGACTTCCGCGAAGCGACCGGGCGGCAGGTGGGCGTGAAGCCCGCCGGTGGCATCAAGACCACCAAGGACGCGATCAAGTACCTGGTGATGGTCAACGAGACCGTCGGCCCGGACTGGCTCGACCCGGACTGGTTCCGCTTCGGCGCGTCCAGCCTGCTCAACGACCTGCTGATGCAGCGCACCAAGCTGACGACCGGCGTCTACTCCGGTCCCGACTACTTCACCCTGGACTGATAGCCGATGTTCGAATACGCCCCCGCCCCCGAGTCCCGCTCGGTGGTGGACCTCAAACCCTCGTACGGGCTGTTCATCGACGGCACGTTCGTCGACCCGACCGACGGTGGCAGCTTCAAGTCGATCAACCCCGCCTCCGAGGAGGTGCTGGCCGAGGTCGCCGAGGCCGGCGCCCAGGACGTGGAACGCGCGGTGCGCGCCGCCCGCAAGGCATACGACAAGGTCTGGGGCCCGATGCCGGGCCGGGACCGGGCGAAGTACCTGTACCGGATCGCCCGGCTCATCCAGGAGCGCTCCCGCGAGCTGGCCGTCCTGGAGTCGCTGGACAACGGCAAGCCGATCCGCGAGTCCCGCGACGTCGACCTGCCGCTGGTCGCCGCGCACTTCTTCTACTACGCGGGCTGGGCCGACAAGCTTCCGCACGCCGGTTTCGGGGCCAACCCGCGCCCCATCGGCGTGGCCGCGCAGGTCATCCCGTGGAACTTCCCGCTGCTCATGCTGGCCTGGAAGATCGCCCCGGCGCTGGCCGCAGGCAACACGGTGGTGCTGAAGCCGGCCGAGACCACCCCACTGACCGCGCTGCTCTTCGCCGAGATCTGCCAGCAGGCCGAGCTGCCGGCCGGTGTGGTCAACATCCTCACCGGCGCTGGCGACACCGGCCGCGCGCTCGTCGAGCACCCCGGCGTGGACAAGGTCGCCTTCACCGGCTCCACCGACGTGGGCCGGGCCATCGCCCGTTCCGTCGCCGGCACCAGCAAGAAGCTCACCCTGGAGCTGGGCGGCAAGGCCGCCAACATCGTCTTCGACGACGCACCCATCGACCAGGCCGTCGAGGGCATCGTCAACGGCATCTTCTTCAACCAGGGGCACGTCTGCTGCGCAGGCTCGCGACTGCTGGTCCAGGAGAACGTGGCCGACCGGGTACTGGACTCGCTGAAGCGACGGATGGCTCAGCTCCGGGTCGGTGACCCACTGGACAAGAACACCGACGTCGGCGCGATCAACTCGGCCGCCCAGCTGGAGCGGATCCGTGAACTGTCCGACGCCGGCTCGGCCGAGGGCGCCGAGCGCTGGTCACCGCCGTGCGACCTGCCCGACCGGGGCTTCTGGTTCGCGCCGACCATCTTCACCGGCGTCACCCAGGCACACCGGATCGCCCGCGAGGAGATCTTCGGCCCGGTGCTGTCGGTGCTGACCTTCCGCACCCCGGCCGAGGCCGTGGAGAAGGCCAACAACACGCCGTACGGGCTGTCGGCCGGGATCTGGACCGACAAGGGCTCCCGGATCCTGTGGATGGCCGACCGGCTGCGCGCCGGCGTGGTCTGGGCCAACACCTTCAACAAGTTCGACCCCACCTCGCCGTTCGGTGGTTACAAGGAGTCGGGCTACGGTCGCGAGGGCGGCCGGCACGGGCTGGAGGGGTACCTCAATGTCTGAGCGGGTCGCGGTACGCAAGACGTACAAGCTCTTCATCGGCGGGAAGTTCCCGCGCAGCGAGTCGGGACGGTCGTATCTCGTGCAGTCCTCGAATGTGTCACTGGCCTCCCGCAAGGACGCCCGGGACGCGGTGGTCGCCGCCCGCGCCGCCGTCAAGGGCTGGGCCGGCGCGACCGCGTACAACCGGGGTCAGATCCTCTACCGGGCCGCCGAGATGCTGGAGGGCCGCCGCGAACAGTTCGTCACCCTGGGCATCCCCGGCGACGAGGTGGACGCCGCTGTCGACCGCTGGGTCTGGTACGCCGGCTGGGCCGACAAGCTGGCCCAGGTGTACGGCGGCGCCAACCCGGTCGCCGGCCCGTACTTCAACATCTCCGCGCCCGAGCCGACCGGCGTGGTCGCGGTGGTCGCCCCGGAACGCCCGGCGCTGCTCGGCCTGGTCAGCGTGATCGCCCCGGCGATCGTCACCGGCAACACGGTGGTGGTGGCGGCATCCCCGAGCGAGCCACTGGCGGCGGTGACGCTGGCCGAGGTGCTGGCCACCTCCGACCTGCCCGGCGGTGTGGTCAACATCCTCACCGGCGCGATCACCGAGACCGCGCCGACGCTGGCCGCGCACATGGACGTCAACGCGATCGACCTGACCGGGGTCACCGACGCCAAGCTCGCCACCGACCTGGAGGTCAAGGCGGCGGACAACCTCAAGCGGGTGCTCCGGCCGGCCCCGGCCGGCCACGACTGGACCGGTGACCCGGGGGTGGCGCCGATGACCGCGCTGCTGGAGACGAAGACGGTGTGGCACCCCAAGGGGGTGTGATCGTCTTTCTCGGCCTCGGGGTTTCTGTCCGGGGCGGTTTTCCGGGGGAGCCCGCCCACTCCGGGCGGTCAGGCTTGATCCCTGCGTGGGCGGGCTCCTCCCGGAAAACCTGGCGTGGGCCGGGTTTGTCGGGGTGGGTCAGCTCACGGGTTCTGCCTCGGGTCGGGTTGCCGGTCGGCGGGGCGTCGGCTGACCTCGCCGCCCGCACCGCGCCGCACCGCCCGGGGCCGCCCCGCCCCGCCCCGCCCCGCGCCGCACCGCCCGGGTCCGCCCGGCACCGCCCGGGTCCGTCCCGCACCGCCCCGCCGGGTCCGTTCGGGTTTGCCCGGGTCCGCTGGCGTGCTGATCCGGGTTCGCTGGCGGCGGCCGGTCAGGATCCACGGCAACTTCAGGGATGTTGCTGCCTCCAGCGCCTCGGAGGCAGCAACATCCCTGTTCTTGTCCTGTGGCTGTCCTGTTCCGCCGATCTCCCCCGGTGATCATGGGGTTGGCGGGGGCTTTGACCTCTTTCAACCCGGTCAATCCCATGATCGCTGGTGGCGTGGGTGGGTGAGGTTGGTGGTGGGTGAGGGCTGGCCGGTGGGGACGGGCGGTGGGGGTCTACTACCGGGGGTAGGATTGGTTTGTGACTCGGTTGGGCGATCTTGAGCGTGCGGTGATGGACGTGCTGTGGGACGTGGTTCCCGGCACGTCGGACGGGGTGACCGTGCGCGAGGTGGCCGACGCGCTCGATGGCCGTGAGCTGGCGTACACCACTGTGATGACAGTGCTGGACCGGCTCGCCGGCAAGGGCATGGTGCAACGGGAGCGGGAGGGTCGGGCCTGGCGGTATCGTCCGGCGGCCAGCCGCGAGGCGCACATCGCTCAACTCATGCTCGACGCCCTCGACCTGGGTGGCAGCCGGGACGCCGCGCTGGTGCGCTTCGCCCGCTCGGTCACTGGCACCGAGGCCGAGGTGCTGCGAGCAGCCCTGGGCAATGAAGCCGGCCTGACCGGGCCGGGCTCCACCGACGGCGACGCGGGCAGGGCCGACGCCCTGACCGACCGGGTGGACGGGCCGGCGGGCCGACGAGCCGCCGACGAGACAGCGGAGCGGTAGGGCGCGCGCCATGGCCTACGCCGTGCATTTCGCCGCCACGATGCTGGCCTGCTATCTGACCGCCCAGGTGTTGGCCCGTTCCACCTGGACGTGGCGCAGCCCGCGGGTGGCGATCGTCTGCTGGCAGGCCGTCGGGCTGGCGTTGGGCCTCTCGGCGATGGGCCTGCCCATGGCGCTCGGGTTGAGCGCGTACGACCGGTCGACCGGTAGCGCACTGCTCGCCCTTGCCAACGACCTCGCCCATGGCGCCCTGCCGATCGGGGTGGGCACGTTCCACCTGGCCGGCGTCGGCGTGGGCTTCGGCATCGGGGCGGTGCTGGTCACGACGACCGTTCGCAGCATCCACGGCACCGTACGCGCCCAGCGTCGCCACCGGGACCTGCTCTCCCTGGTCGCCCGGAACGACCCGGCCGCGCCAGGCGCGCTGGTGTTGGATCATCCGAGCGCCGCCGCGTACTGCCTGCCGGGCGTGAAGCCGCAGGTGGTGATCAGCGCCGGCACCCTGAGCATGTTGGACCGGGCCGAATTGGCAGCGGTTCTCAGCCACGAGCGTGCGCACGCCCATGAGCGGCACGACCTGGTGCTGCTGCCGTTCACGGCGCTGTGCCGGGCGCTGCCGTGGTTCGGCTGGGTGCGCGACGCGCACGAGCGGGTCGCCCTGCTGGTCGAGATGCGCGCCGACGACAAGGCCCGCGAGCTGCACGCCGAGGCGCCACTGGCGGGTGCGCTGCGCCGGTTCGCCGCCGCCGGGCACCGGATCACCCCGGCCGGCGCGCTCGGCATGGGCGACCGGGATCTCGATGTACGGGTGCAGCGCCTGCTGGTCAGCGACCGGCCGCCCCGGGTGCTCGGCGCCACCGCCCTCGCGGTCGCCGCCACGCTGGTCGCCCTCCCGGTCACCCTCTTCCTGAGCTGACGCCCACCGGGCACCCCGGCGGCGACCCGCTGCCCCACACCCCACACCGCCGACCCGATCACCAGATCCAGGCTGCCGCCCCACCCCGCCCCGCTCCGCCCCGCGCCCGCCCCGCCCTGCCCCGCCCCGCCCCGCCCCGCCCCGCCGATCTTGCAGTTTCGGTCGTCGATAAGCGTTGAATGCGCCCTATGCGGGGACAGAAAGTGCAAGATCGCGGCCCGGTCGGGTCGATCATGGAGTTGTGGTGCCTGGTTTGTTCACTGACGGGGACTTTGTCACCCACCACAACTCCATGATCGACGGGGTGGGGCGGTGACGGACCCGGGGCTCTGCGGCACGAGGGTCGGGGTTGAGCGCGAGCTTTATTACTACGTTACGTAGTAACGTTACCTACGACGTGGCGTAGTAGGAGTTACCAGTAGGCTAGCTACGTGTAGGGTGGCTACGACAAGGGAGCCAACGCTATGGAGGGCTGGTCATGGACACCCTGCTCCTCGCCCGCCTACAGTTCGCCACCACCACCTCGATCCACTTCCTGTTCGTGGTGGTCACACTCGGGCTGGTCACCCTGCTCGTCGGCATGCAGACCGCCTGGGTGCTCACCGGCAACCCGAAGTGGGAGCGGTTGACCCGCTACTGGGGCCAGCTCTACGTGATCAACTATGTGCTCGGCATCGCCACCGGGATCGTGATGGAGTTCCAGTTCGGGCTGAACTGGAGCGGCCTGTCGCGCTACGTCGGCAACGTGTTCGGCGCGCCCCTGGCCATCGAGACGCTGGTGGCGTTCTTCCTGGAGTCCACCTTCCTCGGAATGTGGATCTTCGGCTGGCACCGGCTCGGCAAGGGCGTCCACCTCGCGCTGCTCTGGGGCGTGGCGATCACCGCGTACGCCTCGGCGTTCTGGATCATGGTGGCCAACTCGTGGCTCCAGAACCCGGTCGGCTACGAGGTCCGCGACGGGATCGCCCACCTCACCGACTTCGGCGCGCTGCTCAGCAATCCCAGCCTCGGCATGGCCTTCGGGCACGTGGTCTCGGCTGCGCTGCTGGTCGGCGGGATGCTGATGGCGGCCGTCAGCGCCTGGCACCTGATCCGGCGTACCCCGGACTTCGCCCTCTTCCGCACCTCGCTGCGGATCGGCCTGGTCACCGCGGCACTGGCCATCACGATGGTGCAGGGCTTCGGTTTCGCCCAGTTCGGCCCGGTGGGCTCGGTGCAGCCGACCAAGTTCGGCGGCGACAGCCCGGAGAGCCAGGCGCTGATCGCCGAGTGGACCACGCGGTTCGGCCCCGGCGACTACACCCCGCCGGTGCTGGCCAGCGTCGGGTTGGGCTTCATGATCCTGATCGGCTTCACCCTCGGCTGCGTCTGGCTCCTGCTGCCCCTGCTCTTCCGGGACTGGGTCATCCGACTGCGCTTCCCGCTCTGGCTGATCCTGCTCGCCCTGCCGCTGCCGTTCATCGCGGTGATCCTCGGCTGGATCTCCCGGGAGGTCGGCCGTCAACCCTGGGTGGCGTACGGGCTGCTCCCCACCGAGCAGGCCGTCTCCCCGGTCAGCGCCCCGCTGATGCTCGCCTCGCTGATCGGGTTCAGCCTGCTGCTGGGCACCCTCGCCGTCACCAACTGGGTGCTGCTCGCCCGGCACGCCAGACGCGGTGCGGCCGACCCGGCGCTCGGCCGCCCACCGGTACCGCCCAGCGAGCCGGCCCACCCCGAACCCGCCCTCCTGTAGAGGACCGGCCCACCCCGAACCCGCCCTCCTGTAGAGGAGTAGACAGTGGACCTCGCCTGGTACGCAGTGCTCGGCTTCTTCTTCGCCAGTTACCTGGTGCTCGCCGGCTACGACTACGGCGTCGGGCTGCTGCTCGCCCGCGGCGTCAGTCCGGCCGGGCGCCGGGAGGCGCTCACCGCGCTCGGCCCGTTCTTCCTCGGCAACGAGGTCTGGCTGGTGGCCGCCATGGGCATTCTCTTCGGCGCGTTCCCCCTCCTGGAGGGCGAGCTGCTCGCCGGCTGCTATCCGGCAGTCGCCGGTGCCCTGGTCGGCGTCATCCTGGTCACCGTCGGGGTGCAGTTGCGCAGCCGGCCCAGTGACGAGCGGATTCGCGCCCGCTGGGACCGCGTCGTGGTGATCGGCAGCGTCCTCGCCGCGCTGGGCTGGGGTGTGCTGCTCGCCGCGCTGTTGCAGGGCGTACCCCTGACGGCCGACGGGCACGTCGCCGGGGTGACACACCTGGCCACCCCGTTCGCGGCCGCCGCGGGCCTGGCCATGGTCACCCTGGTCGCGGTGCACGGTGCGACCTTCCTCACACTGCGACTGTCGGCCGAGGCCGCCGCCGTGGTCGGCCGTACGGCCCGCCGGCTGGTGCCGGTGGCGCTCACCGCGGTCGCCCTGGCCACCATCGTGGGCCTGCTCTCCGCCCGGGTACGCGACGCAGTGCAGCGGCCGGCGGTGGCCGTACTCCTGCCCGTGCTGCTCGTGGCGGCGCTGCTGGCGGCCCGTGCGGCGCTGGCCCGGCGGCGGCCGGGGTGGGCTCTGGTCGCCACCGGCGCGGCCCTGGCGCTGCCGGTGCTGCTGGTCGGAGCAGCTCTCTGGCCCTACGTGCTGGTGTCCACGACCGACCCGGACGCCTCGCTGCGGGTGGCCGACGCGGCCGCCAGCGCACCGACCCTGCGGCTGCTGGGCTGGGTGGCGCTGCCGCTACTTCCGGCCCTACTAGGCTTCCAGGCGATGTGCTGGTGGGTTTTCCGAGGACGGACCGACGGTAGGGCACCGGTGTACTGGTGAGCCGCCGTCCGTTCGACCCGCGTCTGCTGCGCCGGGTCCCTGCGGCCCGGGGCGATCTTGCCGTGCTCGCGTTCCTGGGGGTGCTGGCCGCCGGGTTGATCGTGGCGCAGGCCACCGCGCTCGCGTCGCTGCTGGCCACCGCGATCGACGGTCGGCTGGATCGACCGGCGCTGGCCGGCTTCGTGGTCGCTGTCGCCGCCCGCTCGGCCCTGGTGTGGGCGCAGGGCACTGTCTCGGCGCGGGTCGCCGCCACGGTCAAGGCCACGCTGCGGGCCGACCTGCTCGGCGCGGTGGGCCGGCACGGGCCCGGGTGGGTGGCCGGGCAGCGAGCCGGTGAGATCGCCACCCTGGCCGGGCGTGGGTTGGACGCGCTGGACGCGTACTTCACCGGGTACCTGCCGCAACTGGTGCTCAGCGTGACGGTGCCCGTCGCGGTGCTGGCGCGGGTCGTCTTCGCCGACTGGAGTTCGGCGGTGATCATCGCGCTGACCCTGCCGCTGATCCCGGTCTTCGGCGCGCTGCTCGGCTGGCAGGCGCAGGCCGCCACCGAGCGGCAGTGGCGGCGGCTCGCGCTGCTCGGCGGGCACTTCCTGGACATGGTCGCCGGGCTGCCCACGCTGCGCGCGTTCGGGCGGGCCCGGGCGCAGACCGACGTGGTACGCCGGATGGCCGACGGACACCGCGTCGCCACCATGAAGACACTGCGGATCGCGTTCCTCTCCGCGCTGGTCCTCGAACTGGTCGCCACCCTCTCGGTGGCGCTGGTCGCGGTGCCGGTCGGCATCCGGTTGCTCGGTGGCGGGCTGGCCCTGCAGACCGCGCTGCTGGTGCTGCTCCTGACCCCGGAGGCGTACCTGCCGTTGCGGGCCGCCGGCAGCCGCTTCCACGCCAGCATGGAAGGGCTGGCCGCGCTGGACGAGGCGTTGACCGTCTCCGCCGCACCCACCGCGCCCCGGGCCGCCGAGGGTGCCTCCGTCCCCGACGCGCGGGCCGAGATCCGGTTCGAGGGGGTGACCGTGGCGTACGAGCGGACCACAGCGCTGCGCGACGTGACACTGACCATCCGACCCGGCGAGCGGATCGCCATCATCGGACCCAGTGGCGCCGGCAAGAGCACACTGCTCGGCCTGCTGCTGGGTTTCGTGACGCCGACCAGCGGCCGGATCACGGTGGACGGGGTCGACCTCGCCACCGCCGACCCGGACGCCTGGCGCCGACAGCTCGCCTGGGTGCCGCAGCGGGCGCACCTCTTCGCCGCCTCGCTGGCCGACAACATCCGCCTCGGCGCGCCGGACACCCCGGCCGACGTACTCACCGCCGCGGTGCACGACGCCGCCCTGGACGACGTGGTGGCCGGCCTGCCCGACGGCCTGGACACAGTGCTCGGTGAGCGCGGCCACGGGCTGTCCAGTGGGCAGCGGCAGCGGGTGGCACTGGCCCGGGCGTTCCTGCGCTCCGCCCCGGTGGTGCTGCTCGACGAACCCACCGCCCGACTCGACACGGCGGCCGAGGCAGTGGTGCTCGACGCCACCCGTCGCCTGGTCGCCGGGCGGACGGCGCTGCTCGTCGCACACCGACCGGCGTTGCTGGCCGACGCTGACCGGATCCTGCGCATCGAGGACGGCCGGGTCACCGAGTTGACGCCCGAACCGACCGGAAAGGCCGCTCGATGACCGGGCCGAAGGGGTCGGCACCGGCCGGGCGGGCCGCCGCCGAGCGGACGGTGCTGCGACTGGCCCGGCCGTACCTGGGCCGCCTGGTCGGCGCCGGGCTGCTGGCGGCCGCCACCGAGTTCGCCGGCCTGGCCCTGATGGCCACCGCCACCTGGCTGCTGATGAGCGCCGCCGGTCAGCCTCCGCTGGACCGCCTCACAGTGGCGATCGTCGCGGTCCGGGCGCTGGCGATCAGCCGTGGCGTGTTCCGCTACACCGAACGACTCGCCGGGCACGACGCGGTGCTCCGCATGATCACCGACGTCCGGGCCCGGGTCTTCGCCACCCTGGCCGCCCGCCGTGGCACTGCGCACCGCTCGGGTGACGTGCTGAGCCGCCTGGTCTCCGACGTGGAGGCCGTCCAGGACCTGCTGCTTCGGGTGCTGGTGCCCGCCTCGGCGGCGGCAGTGGTCGGTGTGACGGCGGTCGCCGTGGCGGCGCTGATCTCACCACCGGCCGCCGGGGCGCTCGCCGTCGGGCTGCTGGTCGCCGGGGTGGCACTGCCCGCGTTGGCCACCGCGGTCACCCGCCGCAGCGCGGCCGAGGTGGCCCCCCTGCGGGGCGCGCTGGCCACCGACGCGATCGACCTCACCCACGGTGCCGCCGACCTGGCCGCGTTGGGGGCGACCGACATCACGCTGCGCGCCGCCGAGCAGCGCGCCCACCGGCTGGCCCGGCTGGAACGTCGGCTGGCCGCCACCGGGTTCGCCGTGGACGCGGCCGGCGTACTGGCCGCCGGCGTGACCGCCGCTGCGGTGGTGCTGGTCGCCCTCGCCGCCGACGTGCGGGGGGTGCTGGTGGGCGTCCTGGCCGTCGGCACCCTGGCCGCCGTCGAGGTGACGCTGGCGTTGGTAGCGGCGGCCCGGCAGTGGACGCAGCTGCGGCCCGGCCTGACCCGGGTGGCGGACCTGCTCGACACCGACCCGCCGACGCCGACGGCGACGGCGACGGCGACGGCGACGGCGACGGCGACGGCGACGGCGACTGGTCCAACGGACCTGGCCGGCCCGCACGATCTGCGCTTCGTCGACGTGACAGTGCGGTACCGGGCCGGCGCGGCGCCCGCCCTGGACGGGGTCAGCCTGGACCTGCCGGCGGGACGGCGAATCGCGGTCGTCGGCCCGAGCGGCGCCGGCAAGAGCACACTGGCCGCCGTGCTGACCGGCACCGTCCAGCCCGCGTCCGGCCGGGTCACCCTGGACGGTCAGGACCTCTCGGCGTACGCCGAGGAGGCGCTGCCGCGCGCTGTCGGCGGGCTGCTGGCCGAGGCGTACGTCTTTCATGCCACGGTGCGGGAGAACCTGCTGCTCGGGCGGGCCGCAGCGGGCGAGGAGGAGCTGGCCGGTGCCACCGCCGCCGCCGGCCTGCTGGACTGGGTCCGTGCCCAGCCGACGGGCTGGGACACGCTGGTCGGCGAGGAGGGCGGGCAGCTCTCCGGTGGGCAGCGGCAGCGGCTGGCGCTCGCCCGGGCACTGCTCGCCGCGCCGCCGGTGCTGGTGCTCGACGAGCCCACCGAAGGTCTGGACCCGGCCGCCGCGGACGCGGTGCTCGCGTCCGCCCTCGCCGCCACCCCCGCCGGGCACTCGGTGCTGCTGATCAGCCACCGGCTCAGCGGGCTGGCCGAGCTGGACGAGATAGTGGTCCTGGACGGCGGTCGGGTGATCCAGCGCGGTCGGCACGCCGAGTTGGTGGCGGCCCCGGGCTGGTACCGGGACCAGTGGCTGCTCCAGGCCGCAGCCGAACGGGGTTACCTGGCGCTCGCCCCCTGACCCGGCTCCGGGGCGGACCAGGGTTCTCCCGGACGTCGACCGGCCGGGGTCCGTGGCAGGGTGGTGCCATGCGGCGCGGTGAGGACGTGATGGTCGACGAGCACCTGCGGGAGCTGGCCGCCCGGTTGCAGGGGCCGGCGCGACTCAAGTCCGACCTGCTGACCGAGGCCCGGCACGGGTTGCTGGACGCCGTGGAGGCGTACCGCGAGAGCGGGGTGCCACCCACCGAGGCGCAGCGCAGGGCGGTGGCCGAGTTCGGCTCACCGGCGCAGGTGCTCCCGTCCTGGCAGGCCGAGCTGGCAGTGGGCGCCCTGCGTGGACTCTCCCTGCGGATGCTGGCGGTCGCCGGGGTGGGGGTGGCCGCCGGCGATCTGACCTGGCGCGGGGCGAGCTGGAGCGACGGCCCCCGCCCGCCCGCCGGCTACCTGCTGCTCTCCAGCTCGGTCGACTGGATCTGGATGAGCACGCTGCTGCTCTCGGTGGCCGGCCTGCTGGTGGTCCGGGCGAGCGCGCGGGCACCTCGGCCGGGCCTGGCTCTGGCCCAGCGTGCCGTGGGCACCGGCCTGACCGGCGTCCTGATCCTCGGCATGGTGGCCGGCGGTGCCCTCTTCACCTGGTCGTTGAACCTCTGGGACGCGGCGCTGCACTGGCCCCCGATGATCATCGGAGCGGTGTTGGTGGGAGGCGCCTACTTCTCGCTCACCCGCGCGGCGCGGGGCTGGCTGCTGGCCGCCAGCCGCTGACCACCGGCCGGCGCGAACGGGCCAGCCCGGAGGGGCGCGTCAGGCCGGGGTGGGCGGGCTGCCGGAATCGAGGAACCGGCCGACGGTCAGTTGGAACTCGCGCCAACCGGCCCGTTCCCCGGCCAGCGCCCGCCGGCCGGAGTCGGTGAGCTGGTACGTCCGCCGTTCCCGGCCGCTGACAGTGCTCCAGGTGCTCGCCACGTGACCGGCGCGTTCCAGGCGACGGAGCGCCGGATAGATGGTGCCGGTGGGCAGATCCAGACTGCCGTCACTGCGGGCGCGCAGCGCTTCGATGATCGCGTAGCCGTGCAGCGCGCCCTGTTCGAGCACGGCGAGCAGCAGAGCGTCGAGATGGCCATGCAGCGCCTGGGCCTTCATGCGTAGCTACGCTACTTGTCGAATCGTCACTTCGCCAGCGACGACGACCAGCAGGTCGGACCCGTGCGGCAACCGGCCACCGGGGTGCGGGCACCGGTCACCCAGGGCCGCCGACTAGGGTATGTGCCCAGAGTCACTCGCCGGTCAGAGACCCCGGTGGGTGGGCAACCCGATGCACACGGAGGTCAGCGTGGCCCGCCAGTCGCCCCAACGGCCCGACGCCGACGAGCCCGAGCTCGACGACACCACCGGCGCGGCCGAGCCAGACGAGGTCGAGACCGACCGCCCGTCGGCGTCGATCGACCGCTCACTCTGGGACGAGCTGCGCATCGACCCAGTGGAGATCGCCCTGCCCGCCGGTACCGGCTTCACGCTCCGGGCGTACCGACCGGCCAGCTCGCTGACTCCGACCGACGTGACCGAGCGCGACCAGGACGACCCGTTCCTCGCCCGCCGCCAGGCGATCGAGGAGGAGGACGAGGACGACGAGACCGTCGTCATCCTCGACGAGGAACTGGCCCAGGAGTTCGCCGACGAGGACGACGAGTCGACGCGCCGCCGGGGCGGCGCCGCCACCGACACCGAGACCGACGACGAGTCGGACGAGGCCGTCACGGACGAGGCGGACGACGAGGAGGTGCCGGTCTTCCTCAGCAACCGGGGCAAGCTGCTGCTGTTCAAGACCCCCGAGTCGCTTGTCAGTTTCATCCGATCCGGTGCGCCAAACGATCTGTCCCAACTGGACAGCTGGAATGAATTGTCCGAACGGGTGGAGCCGGCAGATATCGCTCCGCTGGACGAGGACACCTACGAGCTCGACCTGGTCGTGGAGAACCTGCGCGGCGGGCACGACACGTGGGATTCGACCCTGCTGATCGAGGCGGGCGAGGCCGCGCGTGACCTCTCGTACGCATTGCGGCTGCCTGCGGTACTCGACATGCTCTCGGCCGGCTCCAGCCTTGACGACCTGGACGAGGCTCTGCGTGGCACCGCCAACGGCGGGATCGGCGCGTTCATGGCTCGGCGACGGCTGAAGAAGATCGGGGCGCAGACCGCAAGTTTGGGTTGGCGCACCATTGTCGGCAAGATCTCTGCGGTGGTGGACTGGCGCGACTGACCCGTACCGGGGAGCATCAGTTGCTGGCAGAGGAAAGACCTGTCCCGGGAGGAGGACGACGCCGTGGCGCTCGTGCGCGTTTACTGCGGTCTGGCCTCGGCGGATCCGGCTGACCGACCGGCCTCCGCCGGTTCGACGCTGACGTCCGCTGTGGTCGACGACGCAGGCCGTCTGCTGCATGTCTGCGAGATCAGCGATGACGCCGCTGGCTACGCCCAGCTCGTCGCGCTGCTCGTGGAGCGGTCGGGCGGGCCGAGCGGTGCGGCCATCGCCGCCGACAGCGACGACCACACGGTCACGTCGCTGCTGAGCGCGGCGGGGCGACCCCTGGCGATCGCTGACGACGACTCGGTGGACGACTTCGCCGAGCGCTTCGCCGACGACGACTCTCTTGAGGAGATGCAGTCGCCTCCGGCCGAACGACGGGCGGTCGGTCTCGCCCGTGCGTTGCAGGCGGGGGCGCTCTCCGCCGTCACCCTGCCGGCGCCCCGGGACCTCGCCGGATACAAGCAGGTGCTTTCCGCGCACGCCGCGCTGGCCAGTGGCCGGCACTCCGCCGCCGTGGCGCTGCGCGAGGTTCTGCGTGAGCTCTACCCGGCGGCCCTGCGCGCCTACCCGGACCCGGCCGAGCCGGTCTCTCTGGCAGTGCTGGACGCGCTGCCCGAGCCGGGCATGCTCGGCGGCACCGTGGCCCGGGGCCGCGAGGTGTCGGTCGCGGCGGATGCCATCGCCGCGCACCTCGCCGCGGACGGGGTCGCCGATGCCGAGGAAATCAACGAGGCGGTCACCGCCCTGCGGGTCGCCATCTCTGAGACACCCCGACGGGCCGCGGTCAACCGGGCGCTCACGTCCGCGGTGGCCGAGACGGTCCGCCAGGCCGTCGCCTCCGTACGAGCCTGCGACGCCGGGTGTGAGGCGCTGGTCAGCGCGCTCAGCTCGCGGGTCAGCACGCCGGTTCAGGCGCCCGGCCGTCGGGCTGCGGCCCGCCGCGGCGAGTCCGTCGGCGAGTTGACCGGCCTGGCCGGCACCAACGCCGGGTTGACGGGCCTGGCCGGCACCAACGCCGGGTTGCGGTCGGTCCGGCCCACCCCGCCCGCCGCCGACCCGGCACCCGCTGTCGGTCGGCGCAGCCGTCCAGAGCCGATCCCCGGTAACGCGCCGTTGGCGTCGCCCCGCCCGCTCGGGCCGCCGCCGGTCGCACCCGCGCCGGTCACGCCGCCGCCGGTCGCACCCGCGCCGATGACTCCGGCGGCGATGGCTGGTCCGCCGCCGTCCACGCTGCCCAGTCGCAGCGAGCCGCTTCCGAGCCGGATCGACGGCCCGACCAACCGGCCCGTCTCCGCGCCGCCGCCTCCGCCGCCCGGGATCACCCCGATCGCGCCAACGCAGCGGGGCATGGTGCCGCCGGCCGAGGCCGGTGAGCCGTTCCGGCCGACGCTGACCACTGCCGCCATCAACAACGCGCGGGCCGAGCGGCAGCGGACGGTCATTCCACCCCGCCCCAAGACCAACGGTGAGCCCCGGCCGAGCCACCTGCAACGCCCGGTCGACGAGCCACCGACCGGCGGGTTCAGCGCCACCGATCTCAGCATTCCGGTGCCGACCCCCCGACCGGGGCAGGAGGCCGCACCGCCCGGCTCCCGTGCGAACTGGCCGCTGGTCAACAACCCGGAGGACCCGTCCGACAGCTCACCGAACAACCCGGTGGCCTACTCGTACGGCGGCAGCCGCGGTGTCGAAGCTCCGACCGACCCGGGTCGGGCCGACGGTCGGGTCACCCCGCCGTGGTTGGCGGACGACCTGCCGCCGGAGCCGCCGATGCTGCGGCTGGTGGAGCCGCCGCCGCTGGCCGACCGTGCGCTGCGCGAGGGGCTCAACCCTCCCGCGGACCAGCACCTGGAGACGCCGCCGCTGCGCCTGGTCGACCGCGAGCAGGCCGCTCGCAACGGTCGGGCGGCCGCTCGCACCGAGCGCGCCCCCGAGCATCGGCCGTCACCCCCGGTCGAGCACCGGCCACCGCCCATGGAGCACCGGCCGCCGCCGGTCGCCGACGAGGGCGACGGCGATCTTCTGATCTTCGCGCAGGCCAAGTCGGCCTGGTTCGTCGGGCAGGCCGAGGAGTCCGACCTGGACTGGTCGACCACCGCCGACACCGGCTGGCAGGCCGCGGAGCAGGCGGCCCGCCCGGCGGTGGGCGCCGAGACCAACGCCGGGCTGCCGAAGCGCGTGCCGCAGGCCAACCTGGTGCCGGGTTCGCCGCTGCGCGAGGAGCGCCCATTGCGCATAGTGCGTGATGCGGCAAGCCTCGCGGAGAACACCACCGGCTACTTCCGGGGCTGGCGTCGCGGCCAGGAGATCGGCGGTTTCGCAGTGGGTGGTCGACCCGGTCGCGAGGCGGCCGGCGGTTGGGACTTCAGTCGCGACCACGGGGACCGCGACGACGACCGGGAGTACGAGTACCGCTCGGCGGGCTACCAGTCCTGACCCCCTTCGCACACGCAGAAACGCCCCCAGCCAGCCGGCTGGGGGCGTTTCTGCGTGTGCGGGGCGATCCCCCCGGGCACGCAGAAGCCGCCTCGTGAGGACGGTGGGTGGCCGGGGCCCCGGAAAAGGGCTGACGGCTTCCAGGATCGTCAGGAGGCGGCTCGGCGGCGCGCTGGCTCGTCCGAGCGACGAGCCAGCGCGGGGGCACTCACCCGGGCGGCTGGCAGCGCCCGATGGCGGCCGGAGCCACCACCGGGGCGTGCAGCGTCCCGGATCAGGCCGGGGCGACGGCGCGCGTACGGCGCATGGTCAGCACGTACTCGACCAGCGAGATCAGCACGTGCTTCGTCGACTCCCGGTTACGGGCGTCGCAGGCCACCACCGGCACGTCGCTCGAGATCGCCAAGGCGTCCCGGACGTCCTGCGGGTCGTGGTACTGCATCCCGTCGAAGCAGTTGATCGCCACCAGGTACGGCAGGCGTCGGTGCTCGAAGAAGTCGATCGCCGCGAAGCAGTCGGCCAGCCGGCGGGTGTCGACCAGCACGACCGCACCGATCGCACCCCGCACCAGTTCGTCCCACATGAACCAGAAACGGGTCTGACCCGGCGTACCGAACAGGTACAGGATCAGGTCACGGTCGATCGAGATCCGGCCGAAGTCCATGGCCACCGTGGTCGTCGTCTTGCCCGGCACCTGCCGGGTGTCGTCGACGCCCACGCCAGCGGAGGTCATGATGGCCTCGGTGGTCAGCGGCGTGATCTCCGAGACCGAGCCGACCAGCGTCGTCTTACCGACGCCGAATCCACCGGCGATTACGATCTTCGCCGACGTCACGCGGCCGCTCGGGTTCGGCGGGCGGTGCGACATGTCAGAGCCTGCGAAGTCCACTCAGCACCCTCTCCAGCAGTTCAGTGCCCACCGCGTCGTCGGAGTCGTCCAAAATGGTCGGCTCGTGAACCGCGACCAGGCCGTCCGTCGCCATGTCGGCGATGAGCACCCGGGCCACACCGAGCGGGAGCTGCATCCGCGCCGCGATCTCCGCGAGCGATTGCACGCGACCGTCACACAGCGCGGCGATGTACTGGTGTTCGCGGCCACCACCGTTGCCATTGGCAGCGGTACGGCCGCGCACCGTCGTCTCGACGAGCGCCTCCAGCGCGATGTCGAGCCGGGGACGGGTGCGACCACGGGTCACGGCGTATGGACGGACCAACGCTCCGGTTGGTTCGTCACGATCGGCCATCTCGCCGCTCACCTCCTTCGCACCCGTTACCGGCTCCCACCGGTGAAACCCGTCGTTGTCGTTGTTGAAGTCGTGCCGACCTCACGATCGGCGAGACGTCAGCCCAGCATGCCCGCAGCCGCACGCGGCTGCGGGGTCAGCGCGTCGCCCACCCGGTCGACCAGCAGCGCCATCTCGTAGCCAACCTGGCCCACGTCGGAGCTGCGGGCTGCCAGCACGGCGAAGGACGAGCCGTCGGAGATGGACATCAGGAACAGGAAGCCATTGTCCATCTCCACGACGGTCTGCAACACCGCGCCTCCCTCGAAGCAGCGTGCTGCCCCCTGGGTCAGGCTGACCAGACCCGATGAGATCGCGGCGAGCTGGTCTGCCCGGTCGCGCGGCAGATCCCGTGACGACGCGAGGAGTAGGCCGTCCGCCGATACGGCGACCGCATGCGCGACGCCGGGCACCCGGTCGGCGAAGTTGGCCAGCAGCCAACCAAGATCCTGCGTAGTTGTCATCCTTCTTGCTCCTTCTGCCCGCTCCCGGCCACCGGGCCTGAGCCAGACTGCGAGGATTGCCCTCCCGGAGTCGCCTCCGGGCTGGTCGGGTTGTCCGAGGTGCTACGCCCTCGCTGCACGCCCCGGTGGTAGGCGGAGAGCAGGCCACGAACCGCCTCCGGGGAGCGCCGCTGGACCGAGGTGGTGGGCTTCTCCACCGCGCCAGGTACCAGCTGCGCCATCGGCTTGCGCTTCGGCAGACCGGTCGTGGTGGTCTCGCTCACCGGCGCCGCGCCGGCCGCCGCGGAGGCAGCACGCCAGCCGTCGTCAGCGGCGGTCTGCCAGCCGTTGCTCTGCGATTGGGGCCGGCGGTTCGGCAGGCTCTCGGCGAGGCTGGGGCGGGTGCCCTCGTTCGCTGTGGAGCCGTTGTCCCGCGGCGCTCCTCCGACCGTCGGAGTGTCTGCCATCGGTGTGTTACCTGTCGTCCCGGGTGGTGTCTTGTGGACTGCCCGACCGGTGGCCTCGACCGCGGCGAACTGCTGGGTCGCGGAGTCGCCGTTCGTCGCTGGCGGAGCGCCGGCCGCGGTCTCCTCGGAGCCCGGGCGACGGGTACGGAACCAGGCCGACTCGAGCTCCCGGAAGATCGGCAGCTCCATCGTCTCATCCGCGTACCGCTGACGGTTCTGCGCCTGCGGCTGCTGCGGCGTCGGCCGGGTCTGCGGAGCCGGAGCCGGAGCCGGCGCTGCTGCCGGGGTCGGCGCAGGAGCCGGAGGCTGGGCTGCGGCCGGCTGCTCGCCGGGTCGCGGCACCCGCGGCAGCTCCGTCGTCATGTCCAGCGCGGCGGCGAGCCGCTCGGGCACCGGCGGGGTGGCCGTGTCCCGGTCGCTGCCCGGCACTGGCGGCCAGGCCGGCGGCGCCGGGGCGTTGGGTGCCTGCGCGGGCGGAGCGGACCGGGGCGCGAAGCCGCTGAACGACTGGCTGGAGGCCGGCGGCGCCGAGTACGGCTGGTTGGCGTACGGCTGACCGGACGCCGGCGAGGCCGAAACCGGCGACGCGGACACCGGCGGACCGGCGTACGGCTGCCCGGAGGCCGGAGCGGCGGACACCGGCGCGCCGCCGTACGGAGCACCCGAGTAGGGCTGCCCGGAGTACGGCTGGCCGGAGGCCGGCGAGGCGGAGGCCGGGGCACCGGAGTAGGGCTGCGCGGAGACCGGCGGCGCCGAGTACGGGTGCGCCTCGGGGCTGCTCGGTAGCTGACGTGGAATGGTCGGCTGCTGGTCGGTGGTCGGGGTCTCGTCCCCGCCCCGGCGCTGCGGCAGCGGGTCGATGCCGTGGCCGTTGGCCGACCGGGGGGTGAACCCGTCGCCGCCGTTGACGCCGTTCGTCCCGGCCGCGCCGGTCAGGTCGGACCAGGCCGGCATCGACCGGTACGCGCCACCGTTGGCGGGGGTGCCGGCACCGTTGCGCGTCGCGGGGTCGAACGGGCGACCGCCCAGGGTGACCTGGTTGCCGGACTCGCTCGGGCGAGGACCGTTGCCCAGCGCGGGCAGCGCGCCGAAGACCGGCGCGGGCCCACCGGACTGCGGACCACCGAACTGGGGAGCACCGGACTGCGGACCACCGAACTGGTGAGTACCGGCCGCCGGCAGCGCCGGAGGCTGCTGCACCCGACCGGAGAGCGCCCGGGGCACCAGCACCGAGGTGGGCAGGCTCACTTCGGCGACAGTGCCGCGATCGCTGCCGGGGCGCAGCTCGACCCGGACACCGTGCCGCGACGCCAGCCGGGCGACCACGACCAGGCCCATCATCCGGGACACGGCCACGTCCACCTGGGGCGGCGTCGCGAGCCGCTCGTTGAGGTCGTGCAGCTGGTCGGCGCTGATGCCGATGCCGCGGTCCTCGACGTACAGCGAGGAGCGGTCGCCGACCCGGCGAGCCTCGACCATGACCTGCGAGTCGGGCGGGGAGAACGCGGTGGCGTTGTCGAACAGCTCGGCGACGAGGTGCACCAGGTCGTTTACCGCGTGCGCGGCGACCTCGATGTCACGGTCGATGACACCGAACTCGATCCGGGTGTAGTGCTCGACCTCGGACTGCGCGGCGCGCAGCACGTCGATGAGAGCGGCCGGCTCACGCTGCACACGGGTGGAGTCGGCACCGGCGAGCACCAGCAGGTTCTCGTCGTTACGGCGCATCCGGGTGGCCAGGTGGTCGAGCTGGAACAGCTCGGCCAGCCGGTCCGGGTCCTCCTCGCCGCGCTCCAGCCGGTCGAGGTGCCCGATGAGGCGGTCGACCAGGATCTGGGAACGACGGGCCAGGTTGACGAACATGGTCGCGACGGAGGCACGCAGTGCCGCCTGCTCGGCGGCCGTGCGGACGGCTTCCAGGTGGACGGCGTTGAACGCCTCGGTCACCTGGCCGAACTCGTCCTTGCTGCGCACCGGCAGCGGTTCGGCGATCTGGTTGGCCAGCTGCACCGGTGAGAGCTGCCCGACGACCTGCGGGTCGCGCAGACGGGCCACCGCCTGTGGCAGGCCGTACTGGGCCACGGAGAGCGCACCCTGCCGCAGCTCACGCAGTGAGCGGGCCATCGAGCGGGCCACCAGGTAGGCGAAGAGGATGGCCAGCAGCAGCATGCTGAGCAGCAGGCCGGTCTCCAGGAAGACCTGGCGCTGGACGTCCGAGCGGAGCGCGTCGGCCTGGTCGACCACTTCGCTGTCGAGCTTCACCTCGACGGTGCGGATCAGCTTGGCGTTGGCCGTCATGGCGGCTTCCCACTGGTCCGGGCCGAACGGCGCACCGCGCATGTTGCCGGTGGTGTTGCCGTCGATCCAGCCGGTGTAGTTCTGTGCCTGCCGACGGTCGCCGCCCGCGACCGTCTGGTCGTGGAACTTGGCGTCGTCCGGGGTGGCGACGGCCTTGAAGCTCTGCAGGGCCTGCTGCTGGCCGGTGTCACTGGCGACGTAGTCCCGACGCAGTGCGGGGGTCAGGCGCTGACCGCCCTTCACACCCAGCGCGCGGTGCACAACGACACGGCGTACGGCGAGGAACTCCTTCTCCCGGGCGACCGCCGCGGCGGCGCGCATCCGGTCGCTCAGCTGGTTGTCACCGGCGAGCTGCGTGGACGAGTCGCGGATGGCGAGCAGGTCACTGATCAGCCCCTCGTACGCCTGCACGGTCTCGGTGAGCGCGAGCTTGCCGTTGAACACCTGGCTGCGGACGCCCGACAGGTCCTGAAGGTTCTGGTCGATGCTGTCGAGCAGACCTTCCAGGCTGCTCGGCAGGTCCTCGACCTCGGCCCGCTGCTGCCGGTAGGGGGCCGCCGCCTGGTCCACCCGGGAGTTCACCCGGTTGTAGGCCTCCTGGTACTGCGCCGTCGGCTGCGTTCCGTCCGCACCCAGCAGCAGTACGGCGGCGGTCCGCTCGTCCTGGAGGGTGTCGACCAGATCACCTGAATAGCTCGACAGATTCGCCAGGTCGCCAGCTCGGTTGGCATTGTTGAGCGTCTCCACGTGGTCGATGAGACCACTGGTGCCCACCACGACCGTGGCGATGGTCGGCACGATCATGATGAGACCGAGCTTGGACCAGATCGGCATGTCCCGGAGCCGGCTGGCCGGCCGGCGCAGCCGCGACAGGAAGGAGCCCGCCGTCTTTGGCCGTTTGCTCACGTCACCGCCCTCGCGATTACAGCTTGAACGCGTTGCCCCGGGCAACGCCCAGCGACCGACCCGGCGGGTCGGACCCCCGAGATTCCATCACGCCGGTCGACAAGAAGAAAGCCCAGGTTGTCCCAGACCGAAGGTGTGATGAGATGTTGATGCGATTTGATAGCAGTCTGTCTGGCCGGAGTAACTGAAGGTAATGGAACATCCGCACCGTGTTGTCCTACTGGCCGGCCCATCGGGGTCCGGAAAGTCGTACATAGCGCAGCAAACCGGGTTGCCGGTGCTGTGCTTGGACGACTTCTACAAAGACGGCGATGACCCTACGTTGCCGAGACGAAACGGCCAGGTGGATTGGGAATCGCCGCACTCCTGGGACGCCCTCAGTGCGGTGGAAATCATTGCCCAACTTGCCCGTGAGGGCCGAGCCGATGTGCCGGTTTATGCGATCGGCGCTGATCGACGGGTGGCCACCCGGCCATTTGATGTCGCCGGATCGCCACTTTTCGTGGCCGAAGGGATCTTCGCCGCCGAGATCGTCGAGGAGTGCCGTCGCCGCGGCCTGCTCGCCGGGGCGTACGCGCTGCGACGCCCGCGCGGGGCCACCTTCCTGCGCCGACTCGCCCGCGACCTGTCCGAGCAGCGCAAGGCGCCCCGGGTGCTGATCCGGCGCGGGGTGACGCTGCTACGGGCCGAGCCCGCTGTGCTGCGCCGGCAGATGGGCCTCGGCGCGGAGGCGGCCCGGGCCCGGGAGGTGCTGCGCCGGGTGGCCGGGCTGCTCGCCGGCCACCCACATGGCTGAGCTCAGGCCAGCAACTTCGCGTACGCCGGCTTGATCACGTCATCGATGATCCGCAGCCGCTCGTCGAACGGGATGAATGCGCTCTTCATCGCGTTGATGGTGAACCACTGCAACTCCTTCCAGCCGTAGCCGAACGTCTCCACCAGCAGCGACATCTCCCGCGACATCGAGGTGCCGCTCATCAACCGGTTGTCGGTGTTGACGGTGGCCCGGAAGCGCAGGTCCCGCAGCAGGCCGATCGGGTGGTCCGCGATCGAGGCCACCGCGCCGGTCTGCACGTTCGACGAGGGGCACAGCTCCAGGGGGATCCGCTTGTCCCGGACGTACGCGGCCAGCCGGCCGAGGGAGCCGTCGGGGGCGATGTCGTCGACGATCCGCACCCCGTGGCCGAGCCGGTCGGCCCCGCACCACTGGATCGCCTGCCATATCGACGGCAGACCGAACGCCTCGCCGGCGTGGATGGTGAAGTGGAAGTTCTCCCGTTGCAGGTACTCGAAGGCGTCCAGGTGCCGGGTGGGCGGGAAGCCCGCCTCGGCGCCGGCGATGTCGAAGCCGACCACCCCGGCATCCCGGTGCCGCACGGCCAGCTCGGCGATCTCCTGGGAACGGGCGGCGTGCCGCATCGCGGTGAGCAGGGTGCCCACCCGGATGGTGAGGCCCGCCTCGACCGCCTGGGCGGTGCCCTCGGCGAACCCGGCCAGCACCGCCTCGACCACCTCGTCCAGGCTGAGGTCCCGTTCCAGGTGCTGCTCCGGGGCGAAACGCACCTCGGCGTAGACCACACCGTCGGCGGCCAGGTCCAGGGCGCACTCGCGGGCCACCCGACGCAGCGCGGGCGCGGTCTGCATGACGGCCACGGTGTGCGCGAACGTCTCGAGGTAGCGCTCCAGGGAGCCGGAGTCCGCCGCGTCCGCGAACCAGCGTCCGAGCGCCTCCGGGTCGGTGGTGGGTAGTTCGTGGCCCACCTCGGCGGCCAGGTCGACGATCGTCGCCGGCCTCAGCCCACCGTCGAGGTGGTCGTGCAGCAGCGCCTTCGGGACCTTGACGATGTCCTCGTACCGGATAGTTGCGACCATGCTCAGACCCTAGTCAGCAGCCTTGGCGGACGGGTACGGGACCGGCCGGGCGTCACGGCCGCCAGCCGTACACCCGGTGCACGTCGAGGCGGATCACCAACCGCCCGTCGGCGACCATGGCCGCCCGGTAGTCCGCCCAGTCCGGGTGGTCACCGCGAATCCGGCGGTAGACCTCGACCAGTTCGTCGACCGTCTCGTCGGTCGTGGCCATGGCCGGCTCGCTGAGCCTCACGGCCCCCTCCGCGACCGCGTACGCGCCGCCGTCCGGCGTGGTGACGTAGAAGCTGGCGCGGGGATCGCGGCGCAGGTTGCGGACCTTCGCCCGGTCGCCTGTGGTGGAGCAGCGGAGCAACCCCGGCTCGGCCAGGTAGTCGAGGTTGGACAGCTGGGGCCGCCCGTCCCGGCGCACGGTGACCAGCACTCCGCGCCCCCGTTGACCGAACAGCTCCCACAGCCGGTCACCAGCGGCGGCGGTCGGCGCACCAGGCCGCCCGGGAGAATTAGTTGACATGTCATCGAATCTAGAGGCACATCGATGACATGTCAACGAAAGCGTTAGACTCGACGAATGGACGCACCCCGGTGGCTGGACGAACGGGAGGACCGCGCCTGGCGCGGTTACCGCCGGATGCGTCGACTGCTCGACCTGGAACTGGCCCGGGAGCTGACCCAGGACGCCGGCCTCTCCGAGGCCGACTACGACGTGCTGTCCGACCTCTCCGAGACACCGCAGGGGCGACTGCGCCTACGGGAGCTGGCAGACCGGATGCTGTGGTCGCGCAGCCGGCTCTCCCACCACCTGACCCGGATGCAGCAGCGCGGCCTGGTGACCCGTGAGGAGTGCGCCGATGACGCCCGGGGCTCCGTCGTCGTCCTCACCCCCGCTGGGCGGCAGGCCATCGAGTCCGCCGCACCCGGTCACGTGGCCGCCGTCCGCCGGCACCTGATCGACCTGCTCACCCCCGCCGAGATCGACGCCCTCGGCGCGCTCACCCACCGCGTGGTCGACCAGCTCGGCGGGCGGGCACCCCAGCCACGGCACGACGCGGAGGTCTGACGTGGACTCCCGCATTCTCGCCCGGCTGCGCTGCCCGGTCTGTGGCGAGCCGCTCGAGCAGGCCACCGACACGAGGGCGCTGCGCTGCCCACGCCGGCACAGCTTCGACATCGCCCGCCAGGGCTACGTCAACCTGCTCACCGGTCGGTCCCCGCACGTCGGCGACACCCCCGAGATGGTCGCGGCCCGCGCGGACTTCCAGGCCACCGGGCACTACGACGTCATCTCGGCCGCCCTCGCCGCCGCCGCGATGGACGCTGTCGGCCGTCTCGGCGACACGGACGCCCCGCAGCCGGAATCCGCTACAGCAGAGGTACAACCGCCCGACTTCGGGGCGTACCCCCTGGTGGTGGATGCCGGCGCCGGCACCGGCCGGTACCTCGGCGCGGTGCTGGCGGCGCTGCCGGACGCCGTGGGTCTGTCCCTGGACGTGTCCAAGCCGGCGCTGCGCCGCGCGGCCCGCGCGCATCCCCGGGCCGCCGCCGCGCTCGCCGACACCTGGCAGCGACTGCCGCTCGCGGACGCCTCGACCGCCGTGCTGCTGAACGTGTTCGCCCCGCGCAACGGCCCGGAGTTCCACCGGGTGCTCGACCCGGCCGGCACGTTGCTGGTGGTCACGCCCGACACCGACCACCTCGCCGAGTTGGTGGACACCCTCGACCTGCTGCGGGTGGACCCGGACAAGGCCGACCGGGTGGCAGCCAGCCTGGGCGGGCACTTCACGCTGGTCAGCTCCGCAGTGCACCGGGCCGGGTTGGCACTGACCCGGCCCGAGGTCGCCACAGTGGTCGGCATGGGCCCCAGCGCCTGGCACACCGACGCAGCCGCACTCACCACCCGGCTGGCCGCGCTCCCCGAACCGGTCCGGGTCACGGTGGCGGTCCGGCTCGACGTCCTGCGACCGCGCTGACCTCAGGTGGAGAGGTCGACCTCTTCCCAGCCGGGCGGCTCGTCGTGGTACGGCCCGCGCAGGATCACCGCCCACTCCAGCGCCCAACGCCGCTGCCCGATCGCGTTAGCGTCGACCAGGCCCGGCGCCCGCCGGCCGCCGCGCTCGGTCTCCAGGTACGCCCAGTCCAGGCAGTAGTGCAGATCGAGCAGGGCTGCCGCGTCGGCCGGATGCTGTGGCGCCGTGAGGATCCGGGAGCGCCAGTGCGAAAAGGTCTCCCCGTCGACGATGTGCGGCAGCCGCTCGACCAGCCGCTCGTCGACGGCCAGCGTCGGGTCGAGCTGCTTGCTCAGCCCGAGCACCCAGGCCAACGCGAAGAGCGCGTCGTGGTGCAGCACGAACGACCGGTGGTCGCCCTTGCCGCCCATCACGAACTGCCACTCCGGCGGGGTGACCATGTCGACCAGGTGCGAGCCGAGCAGCCAGCTCATCGCTGCTTGCGGGGGCATCCCGAAACAGCGCGCCAGGATCAGGTGCAGCACCGCGATGCGCGCCTCGATCTCCACGGTCGGGCGCAGGTCGATCTGATCACCCGGCTCCCAGACGAGGGGAAACTGGGCCGGCGGCAACGGCAGGCCGAGCCGGGACAGCTCGTCCAGGCTCGCCTCGCGCACCTCACGGGGGTCGGGGGCAGCAACGCTCACGGCGGATCTTCCTGTCTGCTCGCGCCGGCGCAAGGCCGGTTGTCCCCCCTTGGCCTGCGACAATAGCGCTCCCACGTGACCGGCACCACGCCAGGGCGACGCCGGATCGATCAGCCGACGCGTTCGATGACCAACGACGTCGCCGCCGGGGCCGTCGACGCGATCCGCACCGCGTTCGCGGCCTCGGTCAGCGCGGCCGGAATCCGCGTAGCGTCGTCGGCACGCAGCTCGTAGAGCGGGTCACCGGCCCGCACCTCGTCACCCGGCCGCTTGTGCAACACCACACCGGCCGGCACGCTGACCGGGTCCTCCTTGCGCGCCCGGCCCGCGCCGAGCCGCCACGCCGCAACCCCCATGGCGTACGCGTCGATGGCCGCGATGTACCCGTCCCGCTCCGCGCGGACCACCTCCACCTCGGCCGCCGCCGGCATCGGCGCGTCCGGATCGCCGCCCTGCGCCCGGATCATCGCCCGCCAGGAGTCCATGGCCCGGCCGTCGCGCAGCGCCGCGGCCGGGTCGGCGTCCGGCAGACCGGCGGCGTCGAGCATCTCCCGGGCCAGTGCGAGGGTCAGCTCCACCACGTCCGCCGGTCCCCCACCGGCCAGCACCTCGACCGACTCGGTCACCTCGACCGCGTTGCCGATCGCCAGGCCGAGCGGGGTGGACATGTCGGTGAGCAGGGCGACCGTCCGCACCCCGTGCGCGCCGCCCAGCTCGACCATGGTGCGCGCCAACTCGCGGGCCTGGTCGACGGACTTCATGAAGGCGCCCGAGCCGACCTTGACGTCGAGGACCAGCGCCCCGGTGCCCTCGGCGATCTTCTTGCTCATGATCGAGCTGGCGATCAGCGGGATCGCCTCCACGGTGCCGGTCACGTCCCGCAACGCGTACAGCTTGCGGTCGGCGGGGGCGAGCCCGGCACCGGCCGCGCAGATCACCGCACCGACCTCGTCCAGCTGGGCGATGAACTCGTCGTTGCTCACCGTGGCCCGCCAGCCCGGGATGGACTCCAACTTGTCCAGCGTGCCGCCGGTGTGCCCGAGACCCCGGCCGCTCAGCTGCGGAACGGCCGCGCCGCACGCCGCCACCAGCGGGGTGAGCGGCAGAGTGATCTTGTCGCCGACGCCGCCGGTGGAGTGCTTGTCGACCGTCGGCCGGCGTACCGCCGACAGGTCCAACCGCTCACCGCTGGCGATCATCGCGGCGGTCCACCGAGCGATCTCCGGCCCGGTCATGCCGTTGAGCAGGATCGCCATCGCCAGCGCCGACATCTGCTCGTCGGCGACAACCCCCCGGGTGTACGCGTCGACCACCCAGTCGATCTGCGCGTCCGACAGCACACCGCCGTCCCGCTTGACCCGAATAACGTCAACAGCAGCAAAACTCATCAGAAGATCTTCCCTCGTCTGTTGCAGATCCCGACCGACGGCCGTCGACCACGTCGGGGCGGGGGCCGACCGTGCCCGGCGGAGGGATCAAGCCTGACCGCCCGGAGCCGGGCACGGTCGGCCCCCGCCCCCAACCACTAAGACCACCGCACCGGGATCTCAGCAGGCGGCTCACCCTCGCCGGCCCAGAAGATGGTGCCGGTGGCGTCCACCACGACCACCCGGGGCGTCCGGGCCAGGCCCCAGGTGATCGCCTCGGCCGGGTCGTCCCAGCTCGGCGCCTCCTCCAGCACCCCGGTCTCGGCGCCGGCGTCGTCGCCTGCCGACCGCTCCCAGTACGCCGTCCAGACCTGCTGGCCGGCGGACATGTCCGGGTGCACGAAGACGGTGCCGCGCCCGCGCCAGGCGGCGAGCCGCTCCGGGACCACCGGCACCGGTGTCTCCCCGGTGACGGCCTCCAGGTCCTCCACACCGAAGGCGTGCGGCAGCAGCTCGGCCATCCGCAGCGGCCGGGTCTTGCTCTCGATCAGGCACTCCGGCCCGCCGTGCTCCCAGAGCAGCTGCCGGCAGCGGCCACACGGCATCAACGGCTCGCCTGTCGCGTCGACGCAGGAGAGCGCGACGAGCCGGCCGCCACCGGTGGCGTGCAGGCTGGAGACGACCCCGCACTCGGCGCACAGCGTGACCCCGTACGCGGCGTTCTCCACGTTGCAGCCGACCACCACCCGGCCGTCGTCGACAAGTGCGGCCGCGCCAACCGGGAACGTCGAGTACGGCGCGTACGCGTGCCGCATCGCCTCGATGGCGGCAGCGCGCAACCGTGCCCAGTCAATGTCGGTCATGCCGCCATTCTGCCCAAGCTGCCCAGGTCAGACGCGGGCAGGGGCGGCCGCCCGCCGTGATCAAGTGATGAGAAGTAGGCCAGGAACGGTCCCGGCACCTACTTTTCATCACTTGATCAAGTGGGATCGGGCCCGCCCCGGAGGTCAGCCCTTGATGTAGGGCTTGCCGTCGGCGGCCGGTGCCCGGACCCGACCGACCAGCCCGGCGACCGCCAGGATCGTCGCCAGGTAGGGCAGCATGGCCAGGAACTGGCTGGGGATCGAGCTGCTGATCGCGCCCAGGTACGTGGCGAGCTGGTCGGCGAATCCGAAGAACAGCGCGGCGAGCAGCGCGCCGGTCGGGTTCCAGCGACCGAAGATCAGCGCAGCCAGGGCGATGAAGCCCTTACCGCCGATCATGTTCTTGGTGAACGAGTAGAGCGCCAGGGTGTAGGACGCGCCGCCGATGCCGGCGACCACACCGGCCAGCAGCACGTTGCGGTAGCGCACCCGCAGCACCTTGACGCCGAGCGTGTCGGCGGCGATCGGGTGCTCGCCGACCGAGCGGGTCCGCAGCCCCCACCGGGTGCGGAACAGCCCGATGTGGATCACCAGCACCAGGAGCAGCCCGAGATAGAGGAAGATGTTGCCGCGGAACAACGCCGGACCGAGCACCGGGATGTCCTTCAGCAGCGGGATCTCCCAGTTGCTGAAGCGGGGCGCGCTGTTGTACTTCGCGGCGTCGGTCTGCATCAGCCGCTCGTAGAGGAAGCCGGTGACGCCGACGGCCAGCAGGTTCAGCACGATGCCCATGACAACCTGGTCGACCAGGTAGCGGATGGCGAAGACGGCCAGCAGCAGCGAGATGAACGCGCCACCGATGGCTGCGGCGACCAGGCCCACCCACACGCTGCCGGAGATGCTGCCGAACAGGGCCCCGCTGAACGCGCCCATCAGCAGTTGGCCCTCGATGGCCACGTTGACCACGCCGGACCGCTCACAGAGCACCCCGGCGAGCGCGCCGAAGATCAACGGCAGGGCCAGGATGAACGTACCGCGGATGATGTTGACCAGCGGCATGAAGTTCTGCCCGGCCGGCGCGGCGCTGACCTGCCAGCAGAGGAACGACAGCACGAAGGCGACCAGCCCGACGCCGAGCACGGGAAGGAACCACCGCTTCGGCACCCCGGCGAGCAGCGCCGCGCCAGCGGCGATCGTGATGATCCCGAACAGGATCGCCCCGATCGTGCCGTTGATCTCCAGTGCGGCACCGGCCGCGTCGTCGCTGAGGGTGAACCGGGCCTGTTGGTCGGTGGCGAGCGCGCCGAAGAGCACCGCGGCCAGCAGGCCGAGCGCCAGCAGCGTGAGACCGACCTTCCGGCTGCGGGTCCAGAAGCCCTCGTCGACCGGGGCGACCGCGATGTCGGGGACAGCCATGGTGGACATGAGTTACCAGCCCTTCGCCAGGCTCGTCTGCAACCGGGCGGCGCGCGCGGCCCGGAGCTGGAAGATCGCCTTCACCAGGGCCGGTGCGGCGATGAAGATGACGATCAGCGCCTGGAGCACTGTCACCAGCTCCAGCGAGATCCCGGAGTACGACTGCATCCGGTTACCACCGGCCTGAAGCGCGCCGAACAGCAGCGCGGCCAGCAGCACCCCCCAGGGCTTCACCCGCCCGAGCAGTGCCACCAGGATGCCGTCGAACCCGATCTGCGCGACCACCAGCGGGGTCAACGCGCTGGCGGTCGAGCCGAGCACCATGTTCGAGCCGCCGAGGCCGGCCAGGATTCCGGCGAAGACCATGATCAGGATGTACGTCCGGGTGACGCTGATGCCCGCGGTCCGGGCGGCGTCCGGGTTGGCGCCGACCGCGCGCAGCTCGAAACCGAGCGTCGAGCGGTTGAGCAGCCAGGCGACCGCCCAGGTGGCCAGCACGGCGAGCAGGATGCCGGCGTGCACGCGCAGGTTGTCGCCGAGCAGTCGGGGCAGCTGGGCGGACGTGTCCACCGCCTTGCTGATCGCGTCGGTGCGGTTCGGGTCCTGCACGCCGTTCTGCACGATCAACCAGGTGAGGAAGTACGTGGCGACGTAGTTGAGCATGATCGTGTTGATCACCTCGTGCGCGCCGGCACGGGCCTTGAGGATGCCGGGGATGAAGCCCCAGATCGCTCCACCCAGCGCGCCGGCGAGCACCGCCACCAGCAGGTGCAGGCCGGGCGGCAGCGGCAGCAGGAAGCCGGCCAGCGCCGCCATGATCACACCGATGGTGGCCTGGCCCTGGGCGCCGATGTTGAACAGGCCGCCCCGGAAGGCCAGCGCCACCGACAGGCCGGTGAAGACCAGCGGCGCCGCGTAGGTCAGCGTCTCCGAGATCGGCGCGAGCACCGCCTGCCAGCCGTTGGCGCCGTCCAACCAGCCGGAGAACGCCTCGGGGTCGAAGATCGAGCCCTTGAACAGGTTCGCGTACGCCTCGCTGACGAGCGTCCAGCTGGAGTTGATCGCGTCGGACGGGCGGGAGGTGATGTACGAGTAGGTGGCGAGCACGTCGGGATCAGAGATGATCATCAGCACCGCGCCGACCACGATCGCCAGCACCAACGACAACAGCGTCACCGTGAAGGTGTTCGCCGCCCAGAGGTTGTCCAGGAACAACCGGCCCAGGCTCGGCTTCGGCTCCGGGGCCGGCTTCGTGGCCGAGCGATCCGGCTCGGTGGCCACCTCGGCGCGTTCGGTGTTGCCGAGCGCGTTCTGCGCGGCCTGCGCCTCGCTCGCCGGCTCCTTGTCCGGCGAGCCGGACTGCGGATTGGGGTCGCTCATGCCGTCACTCCGCTTCGCTGCGTGACGCCATGAGGCACCAGACCCCGGTGTCGACTGTTCGCTCGCTGGCGCTCGCTCATGCCTCGTCCTCGCTCGCGGAGCCCGCGTCGCGCGCCGGGCTCCCGTCTGCCGCGCCGGGCTTGTCGGTGGCGGGTCCCGCGCCGGACTCGCCGTCGGCGGTTGCCGCGTCGGGCTTCTCGGCGACGGCGTCGTGGGCCTCGTCCGGGCTGATGCCGGCCATCAGCAGACCGATCTCCTCACGCGGGGTGTCCGGGCCGACGATGCCGATGATCCGGCCGCGGTACATCACCGCGATCCGGTCGGCCAACCCGATCACCTCGTCGAGTTCGCTGGAGACCACCAGAACGGCGGTGCCGATGTCCCGCTCGCGGATGACCTGGCTGTGGATGAACTCGATCGATCCGACGTCGACGCCACGGGTCGGCTGGGCGGCGATGAAGAGCTTCAGCGGCCGGGACAGCTCCCGGGCCACGATCACCTTCTGCTGATTGCCGCCGGAGAGGGTGCCCACCGCCGCGTCGGCCGATGAGGTACGAACGTCGAACTGCTCGATCCGCTCCTTTGCGGAGGCGGCGATCGCGTCCGGCTTCAGCGCGAGCCCGGCACCGAACGGCGGCCGGTCGTAGATGTCCAGCACCAGGTTCTCCGCGACGCTGAACTCCTTGATCAGGCCGTCCACGCTACGGTCCTCGGGCACGTAACCGACGCCCGCCCGGAGCACCTTCTTGGGCTTCCAGCCGTTGATCCGGTCGCCGGCCAGGCTGATCGTGCCGGCGAGCGCCGGGCGCAGGCCCATGATCGCCTCGATCAGCTCGGTCTGACCGTTGCCCTGTACGCCCGCCACGCCGAGCACCTCGCCCGCGCGAACGGTCAGGTCGACGCCGTCAACCGCGCGGATCTGCCGGTCGTCGTCGACGACCAGCCCGGCCACCTCCAGCACCGGCTCGCCCGGAGTGGCCGGGGTCTTGTCCACGGTGAGCCGGACGTTGCGCCCGACCATCAACGCGGCCAGCTCGTCCCGGCTGGCCTCCGGCGAGGCGGTGCCGACGGTCTTTCCGCGTCGGATCACGGTGATCCGGTCGGCGATGGCCTTGACCTCGCCGAGCTTGTGGGTGATGAAGACGATCGACTTGCCGGCCGCCTTGAGCGACCGCATGACCGTCAGCAACTCCTCGGTCTCCTGAGGGGTGAGCACAGCGGTCGGCTCGTCCAGGATGAGCAGGTCGACGTCGCGGGTGAGCGCCTTGACGATCTCGACGCGTTGCTGGATGCCGACCGGCAGGTCCTCGATCACCGCGTCCGGGTCGACCCGCAGGTTGTAGCGCTCGGACACCTCGGTGACCTCGCGCCGGGCCCGCCGCCGGTCCAGGAAGCCGGCGATGCCGCCCCTGATCTGCTCGGCGCCGAGCATGATGTTTTCGGTGACGGTGAAGACCGGCACCAGCATGAAGTGCTGGTGCACCATGCCGATCCCGGCCCCGATCGCGTCGGACGGGCCCTTCAGCTTCAGCGGCTTGCCGTCGACCAGGATCTCGCCCTCGTCGGGCTGGTAGAGCCCGTAGAGCACGTTCATCAGGGTCGACTTGCCCGCGCCATTCTCGCCGAGGAGGGCGTGAATTTCTCCAGGCTCCACCGTCAGGTCGATGTGATCGTTGGCGACCAGATCACCGAACCGCTTGGTGATGCCGCGCAGTTCGAGTCTCAGCGCAACCTCCTGGAGTGCGAGCGATGGTGCAGCCTAGCTGCCGTCGTACCGGCCGGACCGGACCGGCCGCCGTGGTGCGCGATCGGCCGCTCCGACCCCGCGGGGTATCCGCAGAGCCGGAGCGGCCGATCGAGTCGTACCTGTCCCCCGCCGGCCCCCCGATGATCTCACCGGAGCGGCCGGCCGGTTGTCACTTGGTCGGCTGGGCCTTCGAGGTGACGGTGATGGTGCCAGCGGCGATGTCCGCCTTGATCTTGTCGACCTCGGCCTTCAGCTCGGCCGGAACCTTGCTGTCGAAGTCGTGGTACGGGGCGATCGAGACACCGGTGTTGGCCAGGGTGCCGACGAAGCCCGGCTTGGACTCCAGCTTCTCGCCACCGGCGGCCTTCACCACGGCCTCCTTGACGGCCTCCGGGATGTTCTTGACCACGGTGGTCACGATCGCGGAGCAGTCCGGGGTGCTCTCGCAGCCGTCGACGTCCACCCAGATGGTGCTGTACTTGCCGCCCGAGGCCTTGGCCGCAGCGGTGGTGCCGAGGCCGGAGCCGCCGGCGACCGGCATGATGATGTCCGCGCCCTGGGCGACCAGCGCGTCGGAGACCTTCTTGCCCTCGTCCTGCTTGTCGAAGGCGTTGGAGAAGGAACCCTTCTGGGTCTCCTTGTTCCAGCCCAGGGCCTGGACGTTCTTGCCCTTGGTGGTGTTGAAGTACTTCACACCGTCGACGAAACCGTCCATGAAGATGGTCACCGGCGGGATCGGCACGGCACCGTAGGTGCCGACCTTGCCGCTCTTGCTCATCCCGGCGGCCAGGTAGCCGGCCTGGAACGCCGCCTGGGCGGTGTCGAACTGCATCGGGTAGACGTTGGCGTCACCCGGGTTCGCGTCGACGATGCCGAACTGCTGGTTCGGGTTCGCCTTCGCGATCTTCGAGGTGGCGTCGCCCATCAGGCCACCGACCGCCAGGATGAAGTCGCACTTCTGGTTGACGAACTGCGTCAGGTTCGGCTCGTAGTCGGCCTCGGCCTTCGACGCGACGTACTTGATGTCGATGTTGTCGTTGGCGGCCTTGGCCTCCTGCAGGCCCTTCCAGGCCGAAGCGTTGAACGACTTGTCGTCGATGCCGCCGACGTCGGTCACCATGCAGGCGCTGAACTTCTTGGCGCCACTGCCGGCGTTGTTGTCATCCTTGGGCGCCTCGCCACAAGCGGCGGCGGTGAGCGCGAGCCCACCCACCGCGAAGATCGAAGCGATCCGCATCCCACGCACCGAGCGCAAGACGTCTCCTTCCCATTGCACACCGCGCCTTGTGCGGTGGCAGCCCATCAGCCGACCTGCGGGTGTGCCGCCGGCTGTCCCACGTTACGGACGGGAGCGTACGCCCGCGCCCACCCACCGGCCGACAATCGTGCACGACTGTTGAGCGCCTGTTACCCGGGTGTAACCCTCGCGTGGGGCACGTCACTCTTCGTGCTGGTAACCGTGCGCCACAGCGTCCGCAACGTCCGTTTTCTGGAGGCGTTTCCCTCCACGGACGTTACCGCCAAAAGACCGCGACCGCCGCGTTGACCAGGGTCAGACCGACGATCGCGAGGAAATGACCGCGGTTGACCACGTCCCGCTTCCGGGAGAAGAAGACCATGACGAAGATCAGCAGCGCGATCACCAACTTCGTCACAAGTTTTGCCGGGTTCGGCTCGTCGTCGCCGCCGCCGCGCAGCGGCGCGGAGAGGCCCAGCCCGGTCAGCAACTGGATCACCGCGCCCCACAGCATGGCCTGGTTGATCCGCAGCCGACCGCTGGCGTACTGGGCGATCGAGCCACCGAGCAGCAGGGCGAACCCGATCAGATGGACGTAGAGAAGGATGAGTCTGAGAGCTTCCACGCCCGCCATACTCCCCTATCAACGACACTTTGTAGTAGTGGGGTGACCGGTCGGCGCGTCCAGGCCGCCCGGCCACGGCCGATGACCTATCCCTTCACCGCACCGGAGGTGAGGCCGGAGACGATGTACCGCTGGAGGAACTGGAAGACCAGCACCGTCGGGATCGCGGTCAGCAGGGTGCCGGCCGCGAAGATCCCGAAGTTGGTGTTCCGCTCGCCGCCCTGCAACATGCCCCGCATGCCGACCGCGAGGGTCTTGGCATCCGTGTCGGTGAGGAAGACGCTCGCCATCAGGAACTCGTTGATGGTGTTGATGAAGGCGAGCAGCCCGGTCACCGCGAGGATCGGCGCCACCAACGGCAGCATGATCCGGAAGAAGACCTGGGCGTGTGAGGCGCCGTCCACCGTGGCCGACTCGTCCAGCTCGCGGGGCAGGGTGTCGAAGAAGCCCTTCATCAGCCAGGTGTTCACGCCCAGCGCGCCACCCAGGTAGAGCAGCAACAGACCCCACGGGGTGTTGAAGCCGATGGCCGGCCACAGGTCGGTGATCGTGCCGAAGATCAGGAAGATCGCAACGATCGCGAGAAACTGCGGGAACATCTGGATCAACAGCAGTGACAGCAACCCCACCCGTCGCCCCTGAAACCGCATCCGGGAGAAGGCGTACGCCGCGAGCGCGGAGAGAAAGACCGAGGCGAACGCGGCCCCACCGGCGATGAGCAGCGAGTTCAGGAACCAGTCAGCGAACTCGGTGCGCGCGAACAGGTTCCCGAAGTTCTCCAACGACACCCCGCCGGTCGGCACCAACTCGGTGGACGACAGGGTGCCGAGCGGATTGAGCGCCGCCGAGACGACGAACACGAGCGGAAAGAGACTGAACAGCACGCCGAGCAGGCCGACCAGGTGCCGCCAGCCGACCTCGGCGAACCATCGCTTCTTACGCCTGCCCGCATTGCGGTCGACCGTCGTCGGGCCGTTCGCGCCGCCCGTGACGGCGGCGCCGGTGAGCATGGTCATGAGTACACCTCCTCCTGTTGGCGGGTCCGCCGGAAGCTGACCGCCGACACCACCGCGACGATGGCGAAGATGAACAGCGAGATGGCCGCGGCGAAGCCGAACTGTGCGGCCTGCCCACCGAACGCCAGCCGGTAGGTGTAGGTGATCAGCAGGTCGGTGGCGCCGTTGCTGGGGTTGTCCGCCGGGAATGGCGCGCCCTCGGTGGTCAGGTAGATCGCGTTGAAGTTGTTGAAGTTGAACGCGAACGACGAGATCAGCAGCGGCGAGAGCGCGACCAGCAGCAGCGGCAGGGTGACGGCCCGGAACGACTGCCAGCGCGACGCCCCGTCGACCGAGGTGGCCTCTGTCAACTCCCGTGGGATGGCCTGTAGAGCGCCGGTGGCCACCAGGAACATGTACGGGTAGCCGAGCCAGAGCTGCACCAGGATCACCGCGGCGCGGGCCGACCAGCCCTGCCCGAACCAGTCGACGCTGAGCCCGAACAGATTGTTGATCAGCCCGAAGTCGGTGTTGAACATGTCCCGCCAGACCAGGAGCATCGCGAAGGACGGCATGGCGTACGGCAGGATCAGCAACATCCGGTAGAGGTTGGTGCCCCGCATTCGGGGCGAGTGCAGCGCCAGGGCGATCGCCATGCCGAGGATGAACGTGCCGCCGGTGGAGCCGATGGCGAAGGCGAAGTTCCAGATCAGCGTGCGGAGGAACGGCCCGGAGATCCGCTCGTCGGTGAGCACCCGGGTGAAGTTGGACAGCCCGACGTTCACCTTCCAACCCTGGGCCAGCCGCTCGCCGTCGGCGGCGACGAACGCGCCGACCTCGCCGTCCGCGGTCCAGGTCCTGCCGCTGTCGCTGTCCTTGACGCAGTCGCAGCCCGCGTCGTACGCCCGGACGGCCTTGCCCTCGTACGCCCGGGACAGACCGGACGAGCGCAGCGCGCCTCCGGCCGTCGGCACCACCAGGTCCGTGATGTCCTTGCTGCGGGCGCTGGCCTGGCTGAAGTTCAGCACTGTGTAGCCGTCGGCCGCGGTGACCTTCCCGCCGGGGCCGACGGTGGCCGCGCCGGGATCGAGCGGGCGAAGGCCCTCGGCGTCGCCGACGGAGACCGTGTCGGTTCCTGGCTTGGTGATCAGGAAGACCAGGGCACCGGTGGCCGGATCGCCCTTGGTGGCGACCGACAACGGGTACTGGGTGGACCCCGGGACCTGCTTGACCGAGGAGCTCTGGATCGCGACGATCGCGTCGTCCTTGCTGCCTCGGTGGCCGTCGCCGAAGTTGGTGAAGGCCGTGCTCGCGGTGTAAAGCACCGGCACGACCTGGAAGGCGATCAGGAAGAGCGTGCCGGGGATGAGGTACTTCGCCGGGACGTGCCGGCGGCCCAGGTACAGATAGAACAGTGCGGCGGTGGTCAGCACCAGCACCGCCAGCCCGACCCACTTCTCGGCCGCCACGAGCGGGAAGGCCGCCCAGATCGCGATCCCGGCCACCAGGCCGAGCAGGATCACCTTCGCGGCGAGGCCGGTCGCGGTGATCGGCGCGTGGTTCCGCGCGGTACGGGTGGTGCGCGGGGACCCGGTGCGGACGGGCCCCCGGCCCGGGGCCTGCTGGGCAGGCCCCGGGCCGGACAGCGGTGTGCTCATTACTTGATCGAACCGGCGATCGTCTTGCCGGCCGCGGTAACCGTGCTGGTCGGGTCGGCGCCGCCGATGACGGCGGCCTCGGCCTTGCCGAACGGGTCCCAGATCGCGGCCATGGCCGGGATGGCCGGGAGCACCTGCCCGTTCTTGCCGGCCTCGATGAACTTGGCCAGGTCCGGGTCGCTGCTCTTGACCTGGTCAAGCGCGGCGGTCAGCGCCGGCGGGCGCGGGTCGGCCTGGTAGAGCGCCACGGCCAGCTCCGGCGTGGTGACGTAGTTGGCGACGAACTCCTGGGCGAGTGCCTTGTTCTTGCCCTTGGCCGCCACGTAGAAGGACTGGACGCCTACGAACGGCGCGGCCGCCTTGCCGCCGGCGAAGCCGGGAACGGCGGAGACGTCGTACTTGATGCCGGCCTTCTTCACGTCGGCGGTGGCCCACGGCCCGGAGACCAGGAAGGCGCACTTCTTGCCGGTGAAGGTGGCGGTCGAGTTGGTGTCGGCGATCGAGCGCTTCAGCACGCCCTCGCCCTTCTCGCCGAGCGCGGCGATCTTCTTGAACGCGGCGATCGACTCCGGCTTGCCCACGCCCAGGTCCTTCGGGTCGTAGTCGCCGTTCGCGGTGGTGCCGAAGAGGTAACCGCCGGCCGAGGTGTACAGCGGATAGATGTGGTACGCGTCGCCCTTCTGGCCGACCTGGAGGCAGAGCGTCTCGGTGACCTTCTTCTGCGCCTTGAGCTGCTTGCCGGTGGCGACCAGGTCCTCGATCGTCTTCGGTGCCTCGGGGGCCAGTTCGGTGTTGCGGATCAGCGCCAGGTTCTCCTGGGCATAGGGCACGCCGTAGAGCTGGCCGTTGAACGTGACGGCCTTGACGGCGGTCTCGTTGAAGGCGGCCTTCTGCTGGTCGGACAGCTGCACCGGGTCGATGGCACCGTTCTGGACCAGGTTGCCGATCCAGTCGTGCGCGCCGATCACCACGTCCGGGCCGCCGCCCTGGCTCGACACTGTCACGAAGTTGTTCTGAAGGTCCTCGTTCGGGACGGCCTGGACCTCGACGCTGACGCCGTTCTCCTGGCCGAACTTCTCGGCGAACGGCTTGAGGGCGGCGGTCCGCTTGTCGTCCGCCCAGATCACCAGTTTGCCGCCGGCGGCCTTGGGGGTCTCCTTCGCGGCCGGCTCGTCGCTGTCGCCACCGCAGCCTGAGGCGGCGAGCGCCAGGGCGAAGAGGGCGACCACACCCGCGGTACGGATGCGCATCGGTACTCCTGTCGTCATGGCGGCTCGCCGGGGACGGGCGGCTCGCCAGTGGAAAGCTGGAAGTTCTTGCCGATCGGCGCTTGGATGCTGCGCCGCTGCTCTCGCATGTTGCGGGGACGTTAGCAAGACGTTGCAAGTAATGGAAGGGCTTGCAGAGGACCCCGCAAGAACTTGCCGGTGGGCTAAAGTGCCGCCATGCGCGCTCGACTGTCCGACATCGCCCAGCAGGCCGAAGTCAGCGAGGCCACGGTGTCGCGGGTGCTCAACGACCGCCCCGGCGTGGCTCCGGAGACCCGGCAGGCCGTCCTCACCGCCCTCGACGTGCTCGGGTACGAGCGGCCGGCCCGGCTGCGTAAGCGCAGCGCCGGTCTCGTCGGCCTGGTGGTGCCGGAGCTGGACAACCCGATCTTTCCCGCCTTCGCCCAGGTCATCGAGTCCACTCTGGCGCAGAGTGGATTCACGCCGGTGCTCTGCACCCAGACCGCCGGCGGCGTGACCGAGGACGAGTACGTGGAGATGCTGCTGGACAGGCAGGTCTCCGGCATCGTCTTCGTCTCCGGACTGCACGCCGACACGGCCGCCAACCACGACCGCTACCGGGCACTGCTCGCCCGGCCGTTGCCGGTCGTGATGATCAACGGGTACGTGCCCGGCATCGGCGCGCCCTTCGTCTCCTGCGACGACCGGGAGGCGGCCGAGCTGGCAGTTGCCCACCTGGTCGCGCTCGGGCACCGACGGATCGGCCTGATCACCGGCCCGGACCGGTTCGTCCCGGTGCAGCGCAAGGTGGCCGCCTGGCGTTCCGCGATGACCCGGCTGGCCGGCGTCGCCGAAGCCGACCTGGGCCCGCTGGCCGAGCTGTCACTGTTCGGAGTGGAGGGTGGCGAGGCGGCGGCCGGCCGCCTGTTGGACCGCGGCGTCACCGGGGTGGTCTGCGGCTCCGACCTGATGGCGCTCGGCGCGATCCGGGCCGCCCGTCAACGCGGCCTCGACGTGCCCGGCGGCCTCTCCGTGGTCGGCTACGACGACTCCCCGCTGATGGCCTTCACCGACCCGCCGCTGACCACCATGCGGCAACCGGTCACCGCGATGGCGGTGGCCGCCGTCCGCGCCCTGGTGGACGAGATCAACGGGCACGGCGCCCCGCACTCGGAGTACCTGTTCCGCCCGGAGCTGGTGGTGCGTGGCTCCACGGCTGTCGCGCCGAGTCCCGCACGCTTGTCTTACGCAAGATCTGCTTGACTCTTGCAACGGCGGGCCGGCATATTGCTCGAATGATCAGCACCGCCACCCCACCGCAGACCACCACCGACGACGACTGGTGGCGCTCTGCGGTCGTCTACCAGGTGTACGTCCGCAGCTTCGCCGACAGCGACGGCGACGGCACCGGCGACCTCCAGGGCATCCGGCAGCGCCTGCCGTACCTGCGCGACCTCGGTGTGGACGCGCTCTGGCTGACCCCCTTCTACACCTCGCCGATGATCGACGGCGGGTACGACGTGGCCGACTACCGGGACGTCGACCCGATGTTCGGCACACTCGCCGACTTCGACGCGATGATCACTGACGCGCACGCCCACGGCCTTCGGATCATCGTCGACCTGGTGCCCAACCACACCTCCAGCGCGCACCACTGGTTCACCGCGGCGCTCGCCGCCGGCCCCGGCTCACCGGAGCGGGCCCGCTACCTCTTCGCCGACGGTCAGGGCACGCACGGCGAGTTGCCCCCGAACGACTGGGAGAGCATCTTCGGCGGCCCCGCCTGGACCCGGACCGCTGACGGTCAGTGGTATCTACACCTGTTCGACAGCTCGCAGCCGGACCTGAACTGGCGTCACCCGGAGGTCCGCGCCGAGTTCGAGGACGTGCTGCGGTTCTGGCTGGACCGGGGCGTCGACGGATTCCGCGTCGACGTCGCGCACGGCATGATCAAGGCGGAAGGGCTGCCGGACGTCGGCTTCAGCACGGCGACCACCGGCCAGCGCCAGGTCGAACTGCTCGGCAAGGGCCGGCTGCCCTACTTCGACCAGGACGAGGTGCACGAGATCTACCGGGCCTGGCGGCCCATCCTGGACAGCTACCCCGGCGGTCGGATGGCGGTCGCCGAGGCGTGGGCCGAGACGCCGCAGCGCCTGGCCCGCTACATCGGCCCGGACGAGTTGCACCAGGCGTTCAGCTTCGACTTCCTCGACGCCACCTGGTCGGCCGACTCGTTCCGCAAGGTGATCGACACGGCGTTGGCCGAGGCGACCGTCGTCGGAGCGCCCACCACCTGGGTGCTGTCCAACCACGACAAGCAGCGGCACGTCACCCGGTACGGCGACGGCGTCGAAGGGCTGCGCCGAGCCCGGGCCGCCAGCCTGCTGATGCTCGCCCTGCCCGGCTGCGCCTACCTCTACCAGGGCGAGGAACTGGGCCTGCCGGAGGTCCTCGACCTCCCCGACGAGCTGCGCCAGGATCCGGCGTTCCTGCGCACCGGCGAGAGCCGCGACGGCTGCCGGGTGCCCATCCCGTGGGACGGCGAGCTGGCTCCGTACGGCTTCGGACCGGCCGGCAGTGAGCTGAGCTGGCTACCCGCCCCGGCGCTCTGGCGGGCGCTGTCCGTCACGGCGCAGACCGGCGTGCCCGGCTCGACCCTGGAGCTGTACCGGACCGCGCTGCGGATCCGCCACGTTCATCCCGCGCTCGCCCTCGACGCCGACGGGGTCACCTGGCAGGAGAGCGAGCCGGGCGTGCTGGCCTTCTCCCGCTCCGCCGGCGCGACAGTGCTGACCTGCGTCGTCAACATGAGCGGCGCGCCGGTCCTGATCGACGGGTACGGTCAGCCGCTCGTCGCCAGCGACGAGCTCACCGAACAGGGCTCCGGCCGGCTGCTGCCAATTGACGCGGCAGTCTGGTTGGAACGGCGCTGAACGGGTAACTCGTTCTCGACCTGGTCGTTCGTCGTGCCCCGCGCCGACGGGCGACTGGGCTACCGGCCCCTTGTGGTGGGGGGTGAGGTGCCACCGGCGCCGCGCGGAGTCCGCTCCGCGTGGCGCCGGTGTCCGTGCACGCCGACCCAGGTCGTCACTTCGCGGTGAGCAACGCCGCGATCCGGGTGAAGCCGGCACGTACCTCGGCCTCGTCCGGCGCTTCGACGGGCTCACCGTGGCCGGCCTCGTCGGCTGCCGCGTCCAACTCCTCGTCGATCACGTCCTCGAAGTCGCCGTACAGGTCGGCCCCCTCCACCTGCCGGGCCTCATCCTCGGCGGCGACCTGCGCGGCGGCGATCTCGCTGCGGATCTCGTCGGCGGACAGCGCCGGCAGCAACGGCTCCACCACGGCCATCAACTGCTCCTCGGCCACCACCGCCTCGGCCAGGGCCAACGCGTGCGGTCGCTCGTACGGCCCGCAGACCACCGGCTCCCACTCGTCGATATCACCGAGCGGACCGAAGGTGATGATCCACGGCAGGCCGAGGAGCGGCGAGTCCGCCGGCAGGTCCAGTGTCATGAGTGCGCCCACCGGCTCATCATGGTCCGCGAACGCGAGCGGCGGCGCAGTTCTGCTCAGTTATCGCCCGTCCGACGGTCGATCGGCGGCCGGTCAGCCGGGGCGGACCGCGTCCAGGGCGGCGCGGACCAAAGCGAGCGCGGTGGCCGGTGGCACGCCGAGCCGGGCCGCCTCCGCCGCGTAACCGGCCGCCGCCCGCTGCAACCGGTCGACGGCGTCGTCCCGACCGGGGGCGACGAAGGTGCCGTTGCGCCCCCGGGTCTCCAGCAGCCCGGCCGCCTCCAGCTCCCGATAGGCGCGGGCCACCGTGTTCGCGGCCAACCGCAGGTCGGCCGCGAGCTGCCGGACGGTGGGCAGGCGGCTGCCCACCGGCAACCTGCCGTCGCCGATCAGCTCGGCGAGCTGCACGCGCACCTGCTCGTACGGGGGCACCGACGAGTCCGCGTCGACCGAGATCAGCACCTGCGCGCCTTCCGTCATCAGCCCGCACCGCCCGGCGTACCGGGGTCGATGCCCTCGTCGACATCCTTCGGCGGGGCGGGGGTCTCCGCCAGGTCCACCACTCGGCCGGTGGTGCTGGTCGCCAGGAGCGCCGCGCCGAACAACACCAACTGGTTGAGCAGGTAGAGGTACAGCAGCAGACCGACGGCGCCGGCCACCACGGTGTACGCCGGGTTCCGCTCGGTCCGCACCACGTAGTACCGGCCGACGGTGTTCAGCAGCGTGATGCCGACAGCGACGAGCAACACCACCGGGCGCAGCCGGGACCGGCTCATCCGCAGCCGGGGCACGGCGAGCAGCAACGCGGTGGCGAGCACTGTGTTGACCAGCACGCTGAGCACCGCGCTGATGGTGGTCAGACCCACCGAGCCGGTGCTGCGCAGCAGAAAACGCAGCAGCGACTCCAACGCGTCCACCGCCGCGACCGAGACGCCGAGCAGCACGAAGACGCCGACCATCACGCCCAGGTCGACGAGCCGCCGTACCACCAGATTGCCCGGCTGCTGGTTGAGCTGGTACATCAGCCGCTGCGAGGACCGGATGGCCTCGACCCAACCGATCCCGGTGAAGACCAGGATGACCAGGCCGACCACACCGACGGTGCCGCTGGAGTTGGCGATCTGCCCGGCGTCCAGGAACGGCAGATTCTCCTTGAGGAAGTCGGCCGCCGCCGCGCTGACCTCGTCGTTGTCCTCCAGGATCGCGCCAAAGACGGAGAACGCGACCAGGGCGAGGGCGAACACGGCGAAAAAGCCGTAGTAGGCGATCGCGGCGGCCAACCGGCCAGCCAGCACCTCGCCGTACAGCACCCCGGCCCGCCACACGTGATCGAAGAGCCCCGACCGGTGGCGCGCGGCGCTCACCCAGCGGTCGATGCCCGTCTCGATCCGGCCGATCACGTTCACGCGGTCATCCTCGCCGATCTCCCACCGCTGTAGTGGCAACCGGCTCCCGATGCTCGCCGGCCGGCGCGTCGCTGCTTCAGGTGCTGACGGCTCGAATGCCGGCGTTTCAGGTGCCGAGGCAGAAGTCCCGACGCGGCTGCCACCTGGCCTGCCCGCTGTGCGAGAAGAGGGTGAACCCGTCGACCTCGAACATCGCGGAGAAGTCGGCCAGATCCTCGTACACCCGGTCCAGGGCCTCCGGTGCCACGTCCTGAGCCACTGTGACGTGCGGATGGTACGGGAAGCGGAGTTCGCGGTGCAGGCCCGGCGCTGCGGCGATGGCCGCGGCCAGCAGCTCGCACTCGCTGATCCCGGCGGCCACCGCGACGAACACCACCTGGGTGACCGGACGGAACGTGCCGGTGCCCCGCAGGTGCAGGGTGAACGGCAGGTGCGCGGCGGCGACGGCGGCCAGGTGCCGCTCGACCGCCGGCAGGTTGGCCGTCCGGATCTCGGTGGGCCCGAGCAACGTCACGTGCGCGGGCACCGCCAGCGGATCACCGGCCTCGACCCGCCGCCGGGTGAGCAGGGCACCCCACGGCTCGGGGATGTCCACGGCGATGCCGATCTGGATGGTGTCGCCGGTCGGCGGCACCCCGCCACTGCGATCCACGCTTCGCGCCGCCCCTCCGAGCACCGAGCCGTCCACCTGTACCGCGGAGCTACTCGCCGCGCACGGGCGGGAAGAACCCGACCCGCTCGTACGCGGACCGCAGGGTCGCCGCGGCCACCGCGCGGGCCTTCTCCGCGCCGGCCGCGAGCAGCTTGTCCAACTGCGCCGGATCGTCGAGGTAGGCGCGGGTGCGCTCCTGGATCGGCCGGACGAAGTCCGTCACCACCTCGGCCAGCTCCTTCTTCAGATCGCCGTAGCCACGACCCGCGTAGGCGGCCACCAGCTCGTCGATGCTGCGGCCGCTGAGCGCCGAGTAGATGGTCAACAGGTTGGACACACCCGGCTTGGTCTCGGTGTCGAAGACGATTTCCCGACCGGTGTCAGTCACCGCCGAACGGATCTTCTTCGCGGACCGGGCCGGATCGTCGAGCAGGTCGATGATGCCGGCTGGCGAGGACGACGACTTCGACATCTTCGCGGTCGGGTCCTGCAGGTCGGTGATCTTGGCAGTGTCCTTGACGATGTGCGGCGCGGGCACCGTGAACGTCGCGCCGAACAGCGAGTTGAAGCGCTGGGCCAGATCCCGGGAGAGTTCCAGGTGCTGGCGCTGGTCCTCGCCGACCGGGACCGCGTTGGCCTGGTAGAGCAGGATGTCGGCGGCCTGGAGGACCGGATAGGTGAACAGCCCGACGCTGGCCCGCTCGTTGCCCTGCTTCTGCGACTTGTCCTTGAACTGGGTCATCCGGCTGGCCTCGCCGAAGCCGGTGATGCAACCGAGCACCCAGGCCAGCTGCGGGTGCTCGGGCACCTGCGACTGGACGAACAGCGTGCTGCGTTCCGGGTCGAGCCCGACCGCGAAGAGCTGGGCCGCGGCCACCCGGGTCCGCTGGCGCAGCAGCGCCGGATCGTGCCCCGCCGTGATGGCGTGCAGGTCCACCACGCAGTAGAACGCGTCGTGGGTGTCCTGTAGCGCCACCCAGTGCCGCACCGCGCCGAGATAGTTGCCGAGGTGGAACGAGTCGGCTGTCGGCTGGATGCCGGAGAAGACGCGGGGCCGGGCGGGAACGTCGGACATGGCGATAATTCTGTCAGCAAGCAACCCGGTCCGTCATGACGGGCCGGCGGGTCGGCTCCGGCCCGCCGGTGCCGGGGTGCTGACCTCGCGTGGTTCGCCAGCGCCGACCCGGCGCGTCGGCCCGACCGACACCCGGCGGTGCTGCCCCGTCACCGCCTCCCGAGCCGGCTCGGGGCCGCCCGCCGAGGCCGACGCGGCGTCGTACTCAAGGCGCTTGCCGGCGCCCTGCTCTCGGCGCTGGTCGGCGCTGCGGGCGGCGGAGACGGCGAGTTGGGCCACCCGGCGGCCGTCCAACGTGAGCACCCGCAACAGCCAGCCGGCCGGCAGCTCGGCCGGATCGGGTGCGCCGACCTCGGCGGGCTCACCCGGCACCGGCACCTCGTCACCGGTCACCGGGAGCCGGCCCAGCGCGGCCATGACGAACCCGCCCACCGTCTCGTACGGTCCGGCGGGAAGGGCCACCCCGGTCCGCTCGGCGAAGTCAGCGAGGTTGAGACGGCCGTCCACCACGGCGGGCAGGCCGGCACGCTCCGGGTCCGGGGTGGCGTCGTACTCGTCGTGGATCTCGCCGAAGAACTCCTCGATGAGGTCCTCCAGCGTGACGATCCCGGCCGTGCCGCCGTACTCGTCGACCACCACAGCGAGGTGCTGGCCCTCCCGGCGCATTTCGGTCAGCGCGGCGAGCACCCGTTTGCTGTCCGGTAGTCGCTTCACCTCCCGGGCCAACTCCCCGACGGTGACGCACGGGTCGGCGTCCGGGCGCAGCAGTACGTCACGGAGGTGCACGAAGCCGACCACGTCGTCGTGCGTGCCGTCGGTGACCGGGTAACGGGTGTGGGTTGCGGCGCGGACCAGTCGGGCGGCTTCGACGATTGTCATCCGTGCCGGGAGGAAGACCACCTCGGTGCGCGGCATCATCACCTCGCGGATCAGACTGGCACCGGCCACCAGGACCTCGTCGATGATCCGTCGCTCGTCCGGGTCGAGCACCGTGTTCGCCGCGACAAGGTCCCGCAGATCGGCCTCGGAGATGTGTTCCCGACCGGCCGTCGGACCGGTCCCGAGCAGGTCGGTGACGAGTCGGGTGGCGCCATCCGCGGCGCGAACCAGCACCCGGGCGACGCCCCGGGCGAGCGGGCCAGGGGCGCGGCGGGGGTGTGCCCGCGCGTTTCGCCGGAGCCCGGTACGGGCCGCTTCCCGCATGACAGAGATGGTAGACACCGTGGGCCCACCGCACCGGGGATCAGGCGGAGCGGCAGAGAGATGTTCGGCTCTGTTTAATCATGAGAGATTATGATGGAATGGGGTTGGCGGTGGCGACGGCGAGAGCGCCGGCCACCGCCCTAGTGTGATCACCGAAGGGCCACGTCCCGGGCGGGCCAGGCAGGAGGCAACGACGTGAAACTGCTCGTCACCGGGGGCGCCGGCTTCATCGGGAGCGTGGTGACCCGGATGCTGCTCGACGCGGGTCACCAGGTGGTCATCCTGGACGACCTGCGTACCGGCCACCGCGAGGCCCTCGCGCCGGACGCCACCCACGTGGAGGCGTCCATCCACGACGCCGCACAGGTCATCACCGCGGACGCCGGTTTCGACGGCGTGCTGCACTTCGCGGCCCTGATCGCCGCCGGCGAGTCGATGGTCAAGCCGGAGCTGTACTGGCACAACAACACCATCGGCACGCTCGCCCTGATCGACGCGGTCCGGGCCGCCGGGGTGCCCCGGATGGTCTTCTCCTCCACCGCCGCCGTCTACGGCAACCCCACCGAGCTGCCCATCACCGAAAACGCGGTCAAGGCACCCACCAACACGTACGGCGCCACCAAACTCGCCGTCGACATGGCACTCACCTCCGAGGCGATCGCGCACGGGCTGGCCGCCGTGTCGCTGCGCTACTTCAACGTGGCCGGCGCCCACCTCGACGGCGACATCACCCTCGGCGAGCGACACGACCCGGAGACGCACCTGATCCCGATCGCACTGGACGTCGCCGCCGGCCGGCGGGACAAGCTCCAGCTCTTCGGTGACGACTACCCCACAGTGGACGGCACCTGCGTCCGCGACTACATCCACGTCGCCGACCTGGCCCGCGCGCATCTGCTGGCGCTGGACGCGGCCACCGGCGGTCAGCACCGGATCTACAACCTGGGCAACGGCAACGGCTTCACCAACCGCCAGGTCGTCGACGTGGTGCGCGAGGTCACCGGGCACCAACTGCCCGTCGAGGTCGCGCCGCGCCGCGAGGGCGACCCGGCCGAGTTGGTCGCATCCTCCGCACTGGCCCGCGACGAGCTGGGCTGGGTGCCGCAGAAGCCGACACTGCACGACATGGTCGGGGATGCCTGGGCGTTCTACCGCACGCACATCCTGGGCCAGTCATGACCCACCCGAGCAGTGATGTCGCCGAGCGGGCCGCGGCCGGCTTTTCCGCGCAGTTCGGTGCCCAGGCCACCGGCCGCTGGGCCGCCCCTGGGCGGGTCAACCTGATCGGTGAGCACACCGACTACAACGAAGGCTTCGTGCTGCCCTTCGCCCTGCCGATGCGCACCGTCGTCGCCGCCGACCGGCAGGACGGCGAGCACTGGACGGTCTGGTCCGAACTGTCCGGCGAGTCGATCACCTTCGGCGCGGAGGACGTCGCCGAGCCGGGCCGCGTCTCCGGCTGGGGCGCGTACGTCGCGGGTGTGGTCTGGGCGCTACGCGAGGCCGGTCACCCGGTGCCCGGTGCCCGGCTGGCGATCGCCTCCGACGTGCCGCTGGGCGCCGGGCTCTCCTCCTCGGCCGCGCTGGAGTCGGCAGTGCTGTCCGCCCTGCTCGACCTCGGCGAGCTGGAGCTCGCCCCGGAACTGCAACCCCGGCTGGCGCAACGGGCGGAGAACGTCTACGTGGGCGCGCCGACCGGCATCATGGACCAGTCCGCGGCGATCCGCTGCCGCGCCGGGCACGCCCTCTTCCTGGACTGTCGGGACGAGTCGGTCGAGCACATCCCGTTCGACCTCGACGCCGACGGGCTGGCTGTGCTGGTCATCGACAGCCGTGCGCCGCACCGCCACGCCGACGGGGAGTACGCGGCCCGCCGTCGCTCCTGCGAGGCCGGGGCCAACGCGCTCGGTGTCACAGCGCTGCGGGACGTGAGCATCGACCAGCTCGACGCCGCGCTGGCACGGCTCGACGACGAGGAGACCCGGCGACGGGTCCGGCACGTGGTGACCGAGGACCAGCGCGTACTGGACACGGTGGCGTTGCTCCGCGCCGCCCGGGTCCGCGACATCGGCCCGCTGCTGACCGCCTCCCACGCCTCGATGCGCGACGACTTCGAGATCACCGTCCCGGAGATCGACACCGCGGTCGAGGCAGCGTTGGCAGCCGGCGCGCTGGGTGCCCGGATGACCGGCGGCGGCTTCGGCGGCTGCGTACTCGCGCTGATCGAGGCAGACAGTGCCGACGCGGTAGCCGCTGCCGTGTCCGACGCGTACGCGCAACGAGGTTTCACCGCCCCCGGCACCGTGACGGTCCTCCCCTCCCCCGGCGCCACCCGCCTGCCCTAACCCCACCCCACCCACCCACCCCCACCCCACCCGGGGCCGGCGGTGATCAAGAGGTTTGCGTCAATTCGAGCCCGGATCCTGACGCGAACCTCTTGATCACCCCTCTCAGGCGGGGCGGGGGGAGGGGGCGGGGGCGGGCGGCGGCGGTTGTGGAGATCGTGCTGGTTCATGGATGTAGTGGCCTCGCCCAACGGGCGAGGCCACTACATCCTGGATCGAGCGCGATCTTGCGCGGGCAGCGCGGGTGCGGCGCGGGTTGGGGTTAGCTCGCTTCGACGATCATGGCGGCGCCTACCGTGCGGTTGGTCGCCTCGTCGATGATGACGAAGCCGCCGGTGGTGCGGTTACGGCGGTACTCGTCGGCCAGCAGCGGCACCGTCGTGCGCAGTCGCACCCGACCGATCTCATTGAGCCGCAGTTCGTCGGCGGACTCGTCGCGGTGCAGGGAGTTGATGTCCAGCCGGTAGTGCAACCCGCGCACGATCGCCCGTGCCGACCGGGTGGTGTGCTTGATCGCGTACCGGCCACCGACCCGTAGCGGGGCAGTCTCGTCCATCCAGCAGACCATCGCCTCGATGTCCTGGGCCACCGCCGGAGCGTTGTTCGGCCGGCAGATCAGGTCACCCCGCGAGATGTCGATCTCGTCGGCCAGTCGTACCGTCACCGACATCGGCGGGAACGCCTCCGCGACCGGCCCGTCGGCGGTCTCCACGGCGGCGATCCGGCTGGTGAAGCCGGAGGGCAGCACCATCACCTCGTCGCCCGGCTTCAGCACGCCGGAGGCGACCTGGCCGGCGTAGCCGCGGTAGTCGGTGACAGTGGTGGACTGCGGACGGATCACGTACTGCACCGGGAACCGGACGTCGACCAGGTTGCGGTCGCTGGCGATGTGCACCCGCTCCAGGTGGTGCAGCAGCGACGGGCCCTCGTACCAGGGCATGTTGTCCGACCGGGTGACGATGTTGTCGCCGCGCAACGCGGAGACCGGCACCACTGTCAGGTCCGGTACGTCGAGCTTCGCCGCGAAGGCGGTGAACTCGTCGGCGATCCGCTCGTAGACCTCCTGCGACCAGTCGACGAGGTCCATCTTGTTGACACAGAGGACCAGGTGCGGCACCCGCAGCAGCGAGCAGAGGAACGCGTGCCGGCGGGACTGCTCGACGAGGCCCTTACGCGCGTCCACCAGGATCAACGCCAGGTCCGCCGTCGAAGCGCCGGTGACCATGTTGCGGGTGTACTGGATGTGGCCCGGGGTGTCGGCGATGATGAACTTGCGCCGGGGGGTGGCGAAGTACCGGTACGCCACGTCGATGGTGATGCCCTGCTCCCGCTCGGCACGCAGACCGTCGGTGAGCAACGCCAGGTTGGTGTATTCGTCGCCGCGGGCCGCGCTGACCGCCTCCACGGCGGCCAGCTGGTCGGTGAAGAGCGACTTGGTGTCGTAGAGCAGCCGCCCGATCAGGGTCGACTTCCCGTCGTCCACGCTGCCGGCGGTGGCGAACCGCAGCAGGTCCATCGGCCGGGCCTCCGGCCCGGCGCCGGCAACAGCCCGCGCGTCCGCGCTCGCGGCGGCCACGATCTCGGTACTCATCAGAAGTAGCCCTCCCGCTTGCGGTCCTCCATGGCGGCCTCGCTGACCCGGTCGTCACCACGGGTGGCGCCGCGCTCGGTGATCCGGGTGGCCGCCACCTCCTCGATGACCTTCTCCACGGTGTCCGCGTCGGAGCGGACCGCGGCGGTGCAGGAGGCGTCGCCGACGGTGCGGTAGCGCACCTGTGCCTTGAACCGCTCCTCACCCGCGCGGGGGCGGAAGAACTCGTTGACGGCGTAGAACATGCCGTCCCGTTCGATCACCTCGCGCTCGTGCGCGTAGTAGATCGACGGCAGCGGGATGCGTTCCCGGGCGATGTAGTGCCACACGTCCAGCTCGGTCCAGTTGGACAGCGGGAAGACCCGGATCGACTCGCCCGGGTGGTGCCGGCCGTTGTACAGCGACCACAGCTCCGGCCGCTGGTTCTTCGGGTCCCACTGACCGAACTCGTCGCGGAAGCTGAACACCCGCTCCTTCGCCCGGGCCTTCTCCTCGTCCCGGCGGGCGCCACCGAACAGCGCGTCGAAGCGGTGCTTCTCCACCGCGTCCAGCAGCACCGGTGTCTGGATCCGGTTGCGCATGCCGTCACCGGACTCCCGGACCATGCCGCTGGCCAGGGCCTCCGGCACGCTCGCCACCACGAGTTGCAACCCCAGCTCGGCGACCCGTTGGTCGCGGTATTCCAGGACCTCGGGGAAGTTGTGCCCGGTGTCGACGTGCATCACCGGGAAGGGGATGTTGGCGGGGGCGAACGCCTTCTGCGCGAGCCGCAGCATGACGATCGAGTCCTTGCCACCGGAGAAGAGCATCACCGGGCGTTCCATCTCGGCGACCACCTCGCGCATCACGAAGATGCTCTCCGCTTCCAAGGCGTCCAGGTGGGAGACCTGGTACGCCGCGGGGGTGGTCATGACACCGGCTCGATTCGCTCGCTCATCCGATTTCCAGACCTTTCCGGTCGGACATGTCAAGAAAGTGCGCTCAGGCTACCCGGAATGTTTCTGCAGCGCTGCAAGCAACCGGGTGGCGAGATCTTTGCGGCAGACCAGGAGGTCGGGCAGCCGCGGATCCGCCTCGTTGTATTTCAGCGCAGAACCGTCGATCCGGGAAGCGTGCAGTCCGGTGGCCGTCGCCACAGCGATCGGGGCCGCCGAGTCCCACTCGTACTGCCCACCTGCGTGGATGTACGCGTCCACCTCGCCGGTGACCACTGCGGCGATCTTCGCGCCGGCCGAGCCCATCGGCACCAGATGCGCCCCGACGTCCTCGGCCAGATCGGTCAGGAAGACCGGCGGACGGCTCCGGCTCGCGGCCAGGCGGATCTTCCGCTCGCCGGCCGTCGCCGCCTCCACTGTCATCGGCGGGTATGCCGGCGGGTAGTCGGTGCCCAGCACCCGGTGCTGCGCCGGCAACCCCACCGCCCCGGCGACGAGCCCGTGCGGGCTCGGCGCGTTGCGCGCCCAGAGCGCCACGTGCACCGCCCAGTCCGAGCGGCCCTCCTCGGAGAACTCCCGGGTGCCGTCCAACGGGTCGATGATCCACACCCGGTCCGCGTTCAGCCGGGACACCGCGCCGGTGTTCACCTCCGCAGCCCAGGCCAACCGCGACCCCTCGTCCTCCTCGGAGAGCACCGCGTCACCCGGACGCCACTTCGCCAACTCCGTGCGGATCAGGTCGTGCGACACCTTGTCCCCGGCCGACTTCAGCGCACCGCCGTCGGCGAAACCCATCTCCGTGCGCAGGTCGAGCAGCGCCTGCCCGGCCCGGGACGCCAACCATCGGGCGAACGCGCCATCGATCATCGGAGGACTGCTCATCTGTCCGCTCCCGTCGCCTCGCCGCGCTGCCCGCACGGGCCGATCCGCCGCGACTCGCGTCGCCGGTCGCGGCACGCTGAAAGGCGCAGACTACCGGCCCGCCGTTTCCGATTCGGGTACGCCCCGCCCGGCTCAGCCGCCGTGGTAGAGGTTCTGGGTCGGCTCCACGCCCTTGACGATCACCGACTCCACCACGTCGGCGGCCCGGTCCACCAGGAAATCCAACTCCTTGCGCTCGGCCGCGCCAAAATCCGACAGCACGTAATCCGCCGGATCCTGCCGCCCCGGCGGTCGGCCGACGCCGAACCGCACCCGGGCGTAGTCCTTGGTCCCCAACGACTTCGACATCGAGCGCAGGCCGTTGTGCCCGCCCTCGCCGCCGCCGAACTTGACCCGCACCTGGCCGAAGTCGATGTCCAGCTCGTCATGCACCGCGATCACCTGCGCGGGCGGCACCTTGTAGAACTGGGCCAGGGCGGCGACCGGCCCGCCGGACAGGTTCATGTACGTCAGTGGCTTGACCAGCACCAGCTTCGGCCCACCGAACCCCAGCCGCGCCTCGGCCACCTCGGCCACCGCCCGCTTGTGCCGGCCGAAACGCGCACCCACCCGCCCGGCCAGCAGTTCCGCCACCATGAACCCGACGTTGTGCCGGTTGCCGGCGTACTCCCGGCCCGGGTTGCCCAGGCCGACCACCAGCCACGGCCCCGCCTCGTCTGTCACGACCCGTCCTCTCCGACGCCCAACGCAGCGACTCCCGATATGCCGACAGGCGCCCCCGAACATCCGGGGACGCCTGTCGCACAGTACGAACCGATCAGGCCTCGGTGCGCGCCTCGGTCGTCTCGGCGCCCTCGGCCGGGGCCTCGTCCGCGCCCTCGGAGCCCTCGGTGGTCTCGCCGACCTCGGCCTCGGCCTCGTCGGTGGCAACCTCGACGTCGGGCAGCGTCGCCTCGAGCTGCTCGGCGGTCGGGGCGGCGGTCACCGACGCGACGGTCAGATCCGAGTCGGCGGCCAGCTCGACGCCGGAGGGCAGCGTGACATCGCCGGCGGTCACCTGGGTGCCCGCCTCCATGCCCTCGATCGACGCCTCGAGGTGGTCCGGAACCTTGGTGGCGTCCGCGGTCACCGACAGGGTGTCGTGGTCGTGCACGATCAGGGTGTCCCGGGCGGCCTCGCCGGTCAGCTGGACCGGGACCTCGACGGTGACCTTCTCGCCCCGACGGACCAGGATCAGGTCGACGTGATCGAAGGTGTCGCGGATCGGGTCACGCTGGATCGCCTTCGGCAGCGCCAGCACCTGGGTGCCGTCGGTGATGTCGATCGCGAAGAGCTGGTTGGCACCGCCCTTGCGGATCGCGGCGGCGAACTCCCGCGACGGCAGCGCGATGTGCTTCGGCTTCTCGCCGTGGCCGTACAGCACGGCAGGCACCTTGCCGGCCCGGCGGGTACGGCGGGCACCACCCTTGCCGAACTCGGTACGGGGCTCGGCGCTGATCTTTACCTCGGACACGGGGAAACTCCTGATGCTTTTCGCTGCGGCGGCTTGTCGTCTAACGGTGCTGGGCGAGGGGCTCGCTGGGGCTCATGCGTCATGAACGACTGCCCGGAGCACCGCGTCGATGACGGTGCCTCCGTGCGGCGCTTTTCAGCGGCCCGCCGGGCACCCTCGCCGTGGCAACCGCACCAGTCTACCCGAGCTGTTTCCAGGGTTTCCGGCAGTCCCCGATCACGGCTCAAGACCGGCGCGTCGGTGGCGTTCCCACCAGCGTGCCGGCCCCGTTTCCACCAGTTTGACAGCCCCGCCCCCCACCGGCACGCCGAGTGGGGAAACGGGGCTCAGGCTCAGCTCAGGCCACCGAAGAGGGTGGTAACCGAACCGTCGTCGAAGACCTCGCGGATCGCCCGCGCCAGCAGCGGCGCGATCGACAGCACGGTGAGCTTGTCCAGTTGCTTCTCCGGGGGGAGCGGCAGGGTGTTCGTCACCACGATCTCGCTGATCGAGCTGTTCTTGAGCCGCTCGGTGGCCGGGTCGGACAGCAGCGCGTGGGTGGACGCGACAACGATCTCCGCCGCGCCCGACTCTTTGAGGATGTCCGCGGCCTTGGCGATGGTGCCACCGGTGTCGATCATGTCGTCGACGATCAGGCAGACCCGGCCTTCCACCTCGCCGACGACCCGGTTCGCCACGACCTGGTTCGGCTTCATCGGGTCACGGGTCTTGTGGATGAACGCCAGCGGGCACCCGCCCAACCGGTCGGTCCACCGCTCGGCCACCCGCACCCGCCCCGAATCCGGTGCCACCACCGTCATCGGCCGTCCGGCGTACTTGTGCTCCACGTACTCGGCGAGGATGTCCATCGCGAAGAGGTGGTCCACCGGGCCGTCGAAGAAGCCCTGGATCTGCGCGGTGTGCAGGTCGACGGTGAGGATGCGGTTCGCGCCGGCGGTCTTCAGCAGGTCCGCCACCAGGCGGGCAGAGATCGGCTCCCGACCACGGTGCTTCTTGTCCTGGCGGGCGTACGGGTAGAACGGCAGCACCACGGTGATCCGCTTGGCCGACCCCCGCTTCAGCGCGTCCACCATGATCAGGGTCTCCATGACCCAGGTGTTCACCCCGTGCGTGACGGACTGGACCACGAAGGCGTCCGAACCACGTACCGAGTCCTTGAACCGTACGAAGATCTCGCCGTTGGCGAACTCGTACGCGTCGGCGGGCGTCGGCGCGACGCCGAGCACCTCGCCGATCTCCTTGGCCAACTCCGGAAAGCCACGTCCGGAAAAGAGCATCAGGCTTTTGCGGTTTTCGGCGACGATGCTGCCCATGGGCCCGTCTGCTCCCGTTATGTCGGCGGTACCCGACCCGGTGGTGGTGGGTCGGGGACTATTCGGTTGCAGTATCTCCCGCGCCGGATGCGCCGCCCACCGTCTCGGTCGCCCCGTGGATTGCCTCACTGTGGCTTGCAACACCAGTCGTACCGGCCGCACCCTTCGCGTCGCGGGCCCGCTGCGCCGCCTCCGCCGCGGCAGTGCCGGCGCGTCGCTTGACGACCCAGCCCTCGATGTTGCGCTGGCGCGCCCGGGCGACGCCCATCGCCCCGGCCGGCACGTCGTCGACGATCACCGAACCAGCCGCCGTGTACGCCCCGTCGCCCACCTCGACCGGCGCCACGAACATGTTGTCCGCGCCGGTCCGCGCGTGGCTGCCGATCACCGTGCGGTGCTTGTTGACCCCGTCGTAGTTCACGAAGACGGACGCGGCGCCGATGTTGGTCTGCTCGCCGATCGTCGCGTCGCCGACGTACGTCAGGTGCGGCACCTTCGCGCCAGCGCCGATCTGCGAGTTCTTCACCTCGACGAACGTGCCGATCTTCGCCTTCTCGGCCAGCTGGGCGGCCGGCCGCAGGTACGCGTACGGCCCGACGGTCGCGCCCGCGCCCACCTCGGCGCCGACGGCGTGGCTGCGGATCACCGACGCGGCGGGGCCGACGATCGTGTCGATCAGGGTGACATCCGGCCCGATCAGCGCGCCCGCGCCGATCACCGTGCCGCCGCGCAACTGGGTGTTCTGGTCGATCACCGCGTCCCGGTCCAGCGCGACCGTCACGTCGATCCAGGTGGTGGCGGGGTCGAGCAGGCTCACCCCGGTGCGCATCCACGCCTCGTTGATCCGGTCGCGCAGCAGCCGCCGCAGCGTGGCCAGCTCCACCCGGTCGTTGCAGCCCAACGTCTCGACGTGGTCCACGGCGACGTGCACCGCCACCGGCTCACCGGCGGAACGGAGCAGACCGAAGACGTCGGTCAGGTACTCCTCGCCCTGGTCGTTGTCGGTGGAGAGCTTGCCCAGCGCCTCGCGCAGCCGCACCGCGTCGAACGCGTAGATGCCGGCGTTGATCTCCCGGATCGCGCGCTGCGTCGGGTCGGCGTCGCGTTCCTCGACGATCTGCTCCAGGCGCCCGTCGGCGTCCCTGACGATCCGCCCGAGGCCGGTCGGGTCGGGCACCTCGGCGGCCAGCACCGTGGCCGCCGCGGCGGCCTCCTCGTGCGCGGTCACCAGCGCGCCCACCGTCTCCGGCCGCAGCAGGGGCACGTCACCGTTGATCACCACGACGGTGCCGGCACCTTCCGGTACGGCCTCCAGCGCGATCCGTACGGCATGCCCGGTGCCGAGCTGCTCGGCCTGGAGCACCGGAGTGGCGTCCGGGGCGATCTCGGACAGGTGCGCCCGCACCTGGTCGGCGCCGTGCCCCACCACGACGACGGTGCGGTCAGCGCCCAACGGGGCGGCGGCGCTCAGCACGTGACCGAGGAGCGTCCGGCCGAGCAGGGGGTGCAGCACCTTGGGCAGTGTCGACTTCATCCGCTTGCCCTCACCGGCGGCAAGCACGACGACGGTACGGAGGTGGGGCTGGGGCACGACGTGGCTCCCGTCGGGACGGCGGACACTCTCGCGGCCATGCTAGCCGCGAGGCCCGGCACGTTTCCCTCTTACCCCCACCGGGCCCCAAAACGGACGCAGGTGGGCAGCTCGGCCGCCAGGGTTCGAACCTGAAATACGGGTACCAAAGACCCGGGTGTTGCCAATTACACCACGGCCGATCACCGACGCGAGCACGTCGCACGAGGGATGGACACCTCGCCGCTACACCTTAGCGCCCCGGCCGTCGGGCGCCAGCGCTCATCCCACCGCACGGCGAGCGGTCGATGCCGTGAACGGTCCAGGGGTCGTCGGCCCGCACCTCGGCCACCCCCGGACCGGGTTGGTCGGGTCTCCGCGACCGGACCGTTTGACCTGCGACTTCATACAGTTACGCGAAGGCGATTTCAAACTTCCAGATGCGATCTACGGTGCCGTAAGTTACGGTGACGTAGGCGTAACTTAGTGATCGTTACCATCCCCCTGCGAGGTCCCATGTCCACTGCTGTACTCGATCCCAACACCGCCGGATCCGGCCCCAAGCCACTCACCGACGGCAGCCAGTCCCCCGGCATCCTGGCCGCCCTCTGGGCTTTCGTGGTGATCCCCTTCGTCGCTCTGCTGGTCGCCGTTCCGGTGGCGTGGGGCGGCTGGCTCGGCTGGACCGACGTGATCATCGGCCTCGTCTGGTACGTCGTCTCCGGGCTCGGCATCACCGTCGGCTTCCACCGCTACTTCACCCACGGCTCGTTCAAGGCCAAGCGGTGGCTGCGGGTGACTCTGGCGGTCGCGGGTTCGCTGGCGGTACAGGGCGAGATCATTCAGTGGGTCGCCGACCATAGGCGCCACCACGCGTTCTCCGACCTGGAGGGTGACCCGCACTCGCCGTGGCGCTTCGGCACCAGCTTCTGGGCGTTGACCCGGGGCCTGTTCCACGCACACGTGGGCTGGCTCTTCCGCCGGGAGCTGTCCAACCGCGCGCGTTTCGCACCGGACCTCATCGCCGACCGGGACATCAGCCGGGTCGACCGACTCTTCCCCGCGCTGGTGGCCATCTCGCTGCTCGGCCCGGCGCTGATCGGCGGCCTGGTGACCTGGTCCTGGCAGGGCGCGCTGACCGCGTTCTTCTGGGCCGGGCTGGTCCGGATCGGCCTCCTGCACCACGTCACCTGGGCGATCAACTCGGTGTGCCACGTCTACGGTGAGCGTCCGTTCGCGATGCGCCAGGGCGACCGCGCGTCGAACTTCTGGCCGCTGGCGATCCTGTCGTTCGGCGAGAGCTGGCACAACCTGCACCACGCCGACCCCACCAGCGCCCGGCACGGCGTGCTGCGCGGTCAGGTGGACATCTCCGCCCGGGTGATCTGGTTGTTCGAGAAGACCGGCGCGGCAACACAGGTGCGCTGGCCAAAGCCCGAGCGCCTCGCCGCCAAGCTGGTGAAGCCGGTCGCACCCCGCTGAAACCGGGCGGTGCCAGAGGATGCCGCCTGGCAGGATGGCCGGGTGACCGAGCCATGCGGGGGCACCAGGCGGCTCGGCCGGCGGGAGCCGAGCCCGATCCGGGTACGGTCGAACGGCGCGTCAGGGCGGTCGAACCGCCCGACAGTTAGGCGACGACGTGAACGGGCACAGCGGAGGAACCATTCCACGGCAGGGCGTCACCGAGCGCCAGCGAGGCGGCGACATGCCTGAGGTCAGCGACGAGCAGGCGGCAGCTGTCGGCGGCCGACGGACGACGCCGACGGCGGCACCGAAAGCCAAACCTCCCTCCCGGATCCGCATGTCGGCGGCCCAACGCCGGGAACAGTTGATCGCGACCGGCCGGCAACTCTTCGCGGAACGCGGTTTCGACGCCACCTCCATCGAGGAGGTGGCGGCCCGCGCCAAGGTCTCCAAGCCGGTGGTTTACGAGCACTTCGGTGGCAAGGAAGGGCTCTACGCGGTGGTGGTGGACCGGGAGGTCCGGGCCCTGCTCGACCGGATCACCACGGCGTTGACCGCCGGGCATCCGCGGGAGCTCCTGGAACAGGCGGCGCTCGCCCTCCTGACCTACATCGAGGAGGAGACCAGCGGTTTCCGGGTGCTGGTCCGCGAGTCGCCGCTGATGTCCGGCACGGCCACCTTCAGCAGCGTCATGAACGACGTGGCGCACCAGGTCGAGCACATCCTGGGCGCCGAGTACAAGAGCCGCGGGTACGACCCGAAGCTCGCCGAGCTGTACTCGCAGGCGCTTGTCGGCATGGTGGCGTTGACCGGCCGCTGGTGGTTGGAGGTGCGTAAGCCGCGCAAGGAGACGGTGGCGGCGCACCTCGTCAACCTGGCCTGGAACGGGTTGTCGCACCTGGAGGCCAAGCCGACGCTGATCACCGCGCGGCGCAACTGACCCCGATCAGCGGCGGTGCACGTCGGCCACCGGGTGCTTGCGGTGCTCCAACTCCGCCTCGGCGGATTCCGGTGGGCCGACCTTGTCGTAGAGGCCGGTGCCGAGCAGGATCAGGCCGAACAGCATCGACACGATCACTGTCGACATCGAGAAGTTGAGAAAGTTCCCTCCGGTCTGCAGCACCGACATCATCAGGATGCTGGTCACCAGGAACACCACGCCCGCCGTGAGGTTCATGTAGTGGCCGAGGTTGGTACGCCGCGAGGCCCCGATGATCAGGACGACCCCGAAGATCACCGAGGCCAGCGAGAAGGCCAGGTTGGTCCGGAGCCCGAGGGCCCAGGTGCTGTTACGGGCGAAGAGCGGGTCCCCGATCGTCTCGGCGACGCCCCACACGCCGAAGACCAGGATGTAGACGCCGATCAGCCCGGAGAGGACCCGGTAGAGCGGCCGTGCCGGATGGTTGACCGGAAAATGCGGCATGCCCAGACCCCCTGAAGTGACCGTTTCAGGGGAATTGTCGCCCAGGGTCCAGTCAACTGTCCGAGAAAGCCACAAAGCCGGAAGGGGTCCGCCGAATGGCTGGACCAGGTCAGGTTTTCCGCCGGAGCCCGAGCTGCGCAGGGATCAAGCCTGACCGCCCGGAGCAGCTCGGGCTCCGGCGGAAAACCCTAGACCGCAACCCAAGAAGATCAGAGAACGAGACGAGCCTTCTGGAACGCCTCCGCCTCGTCATCCGTGCCGACCTTGCCGTACATGCCGACCATGAGCAGCACCAGGGCTGCCGTCATCACCACGACCACAGTGGTGATGCTGAAGTTGAAGATGTTGGCGTCGGTCCGGATGAACGCGAGACCGGCCAGGCTGACCACCATGAGGCCGTACGCCAGCCACTGGTTGATCGCCACGTCGATGTTGCGGCCAAGCGCGGTGCCGACCAGCACGACGACCCCGACCAGCACGCTGAACAGCGAGAAGCCGAGGTTGGTGCCCTGACCGAGGACCCGGGTGTCGTCCTGGGCGAGGATCTCGTTGCCGGTGCTGGCGATGATGCCGAGCACCCCGAAGACGACCAGGTACAGACCGGTCAGCCCGCCGATCGCCCGGTAGATCGGCCGCGCGGGGTGGTTGACGGGGGTGTGTGCCATGTCTGTGTCTCCAACGCCGTGGGGTAGGTGTCGCCGACGATTGTCTCGCATGTGGTGGTGTGACGCCGCACACGGGGGCCGGGCCGGCGCGCCCGGCCGGTCAGCTCTCGGGCAGGTCCTCGGCGAGGGTCATCCAGCTCTCCTCGATCCGCTCCCGTTCGGCGCGCAGATCCTTCAGCTGGGTGTCCAACTCGGCGACCCGGGCGTAGTCGGTGGCGTCCGCCGCAAGCTGATCGAGCAGCGTGGTCTCGCGCTGGTCAAGCTTGCTGAGCTGGCGCTCCAGCCGGGTCAGTTCCTTGCGGGCCTGCCGGACCTCGGCGGCGGTCATACCGCCTCCCGAGGGAGCACCGGGTGCGGAGGTCGAGGTCACGCCCGCCCGGGGAGAGCCGGCCCGCTCGGCGGTCCGCGCGAGGTATTCGTCCACACCGCCCGGCAGGTGCACCAGTCGACCGTCGCCGAACATCCCGTACGCCGTGTCGGTGACCCGCTCGATCAGGTAACGGTCGTGGCTGGCCACGATGATCGTGCCGGGCCACGAGTCGAGCAGGTCCTCCAGCGAGGCGAGGGTGTCCGTGTCCAGGTCGTTGGTGGGCTCGTCGAAGAGCAGCACGTTGGGCTCGCCGGCCAGCAGCCGCAGCATCTGCAACCGCCGGCGCTCCCCACCGGAGAGATCACTGACCGGGGTCCAGAGCCGGCGGTCGTCGAAGCCGAACACCTCGGCGAGCTGCGAAGCGGAGACCTCCCGGTCGCCGAGCTGAACCCGGCGGGCGACGTCCTCCACCGCCTCCAGCACCCGCAGGTGCCCGGGCAGCTCGGTGAGCTCCTGGGAGAGGAAAGCGGGCCGCACCGTGGAGCCGGTGCCGAGGCGACCGCCATCGGGGCGGGTGATGCCGGCGAGCATCCGCAGCAGCGTGGTCTTGCCGGCGCCGTTGGCACCGAGGATGGCGATCCGGTCGCCGGGGCCGACGAGCCAGGAGGTGTCGCGCAGGATTTCCTTCGGGCCGGCGTGCAGCTCGACGTTCTCCAGCTCGTACACCTGCTTGCCCAGGCGGGAAACCGCCATCCGCTGCAACGACATGGTGTCGCGCGCCGGCGGCACGTCGGCGATCAACGCGTTCGCGGCGTCGATGCGGAACTGCGGCTTGGAGGTCCGCGCGGGCGGGCCACGGCGCAGCCAGGCGATCTCCTTGCGGAGCAGGTTCTGCCGGCGGGCCTCGGTGGCGGCGGCGACCCGCTCGCGCTCGGCGCGGGCGAGGGTCCAGGCGGCGAAGCCACCCTCGTAGGCGCGGACGGTCTGGTCGGCGACCTCCCAGGTGTTGGTGCAGACCGCGTCCAGGAACCACCGGTCGTGGGTGACCACGACGAGGGCGCCCTTGCGGCCGACCAGGTGCCGGGCCAGCCAGTCGACCCCGCCGACGTCCAGGTGGTTGGTGGGCTCGTCGAGGATGAGCAGGTCGGAGTCGCGCACGAGCAGCGCGGCGAGCGCCACGCGGCGGCGTTCGCCACCGGACATCGGGCCGACCGGCTGGTCGAGGCCGAGGTGCGGCATGCCGAGGCCGTCGAGGATGGCCCGCACCCCGGAGTCGCCGGCCCACTCGTGCTCGGCGCCCATGCCCTCGGCGAGCCAGGCGGTGCCGAGCACCACGTCCCGGACGGTCGCCTCGGGAGCGAGGGTGAGCTGCTGCGGCAGCCAGAGCACACGCAGGTCACGGCGGTGGGTCACCCGACCGTCGTCGGGGTCCTCCTGCTTGGTGAGCAGCCGCAGCAGGGTGGACTTGCCGGCGCCGTTGAGGCCGACCACGCCGATCCGGTCGGCGTCGTCCAGGCCGAGCGAGACGTCCGTGAGCAGCCGCCCGGCGGCGCCGTACCCCTTGGACACCCGGTCCAGATTGACGATGTTCGCCACGTTCCACCCTTCATGATCAAGGCGTCCCGGTGCCGGCGGGCACCTGGACGCCTGTCCCAAGGGTACGCGGAAGCCCCGAACGCCCGCGCCGCGCGCCGGCAGCTCCGGTGGAACGGGTCGTCAGCCGACGCGGGCGCCGGCTACCGGACCGTGTGCTACCCGCGCCTCCCGGCAGACGCCCGCGGTGGTCAGCTCGGCGGCGATCCGCTCCGCGTCGGCCGCGGTGGCGGCGAGAAACACGCAGGTCGGGCCGGAGCCGGAGACGATGCCGGTGAGCGCGCCGGCCGCCTCGCCGGCCTTCAGAGTGTCGGCCAGCGCCGGACGCATGGCCAGCGCGGCGTCCTGGAGGTCGTTGCCGAGCGTACGGGCGAGCACCCGGGGGTCACGCTGGCGCAGCGCCCCCAGCAGCGCGTCGGTGCTGCCCAGCGGGGTACCGGCGGCACCGGAGTCGCGGAGCCGATCCAGCTCCCGGTACGCGGCCGGCGTGGAGAGGCCGACGTCGGCGATCGCCACCACCCAGTGCCAGGAGGTGGCGCGGGCCAACACGGGGCTGACCGCCTCGCCCCGGCCGGTGCCCAGCGCGGTGCCACCGTAGATCAGGAACGGCACGTCCGAGCCGAGGTCGGCGGCGATGCCGGCCAGCTCGTCGCGGGACAGCCCGGTGCCCCAGAGCGCGTCGCAGGCCACCAGCGCGGCGGCCGCGTCGGCGCTGCCGCCGGCCAACCCACCGGCGAGCGGGATCTGCTTGCGCAGGTGCAGTCGGGCGTGCGGCAGCACCCCCGCGTACCCGGCGAGGGCGTGCGCGGCACGGATCACCAGGTTGGTGTCGTCCAGGGCCAGCTCGCCGGTGCCCTCACCCTCCATGGTCAGGGCGAGGGTGTCGCCCCGGCGGGCCGTCAGCTCGTCGTAGATCGAGATGGCGTGGTAGACGGTGTTCAGCTCGTGGTAGCCATCCCGGCGCAGCGGGCCCACCCCGAGGTGCAGGTTGATCTTCGCGGGCACCCGTACCCGCACCGGGCCGATGGCTCCGCGTCGCTCGTCGTCGTCCGGTCGCCAGGCCTCGGTCACGGGGTGACGTCCCGCACGGGCAGGCGGATGTCGAACGGCTTGGCCACGATCAGCTCCTCAGCGTCCTCGGCGGGCACGGCGTCAGCCTACTTCCCGGCCGGCGTACCGACCGGGGCCGACGCGGCGATGGCGGCGAACTGCTCGACGGTCAGTGACTCCCCACGGGCGCCGGGGTCGACGCCGGCGGCGGTGAGCGCCGCGGCGGCCCGGTCCGCGCCACCGGCCCAGCCCGCCAACGCGGCGCGCAGCGTCTTGCGCCGCTGCGCGAACGCCGCGTCCACCACGGCGAAGACCCGCTCCCGCGGTACGTCGATGCGGGGCGGCTCGTGGCAGGTGAAGGCGACCAGGCCGGAGTCGACGTTGGGCACCGGCCAGAACACGTTCGGCGGCACCTTGCCGGCGCTCCGGGCCTGGGCGTACCAGGCGAGCTTCACCGACGGGATGCCGTACACCTTGGAGCCGGGACCGGCGACGAGCCGGTCGGCGACCTCCTTCTGCACCATCACCAGGCCGTGGCGCAGGGTGGGTAGCACGGCGAGCAGGTGCAGCACGACGGGCACGGCGACGTTGTAGGGCAGGTTCGCCACAAGCGCCGTCGGCGCCGGGTCGCCCAGCTCGGCGGCGGCGATGCGCAGCGCGTCCGCGCGGTGCACGGTGAGCCGGGCGGCATCGCCCTCGGCGTGCCGCGCGACGGTCTCCGGCAGCGCCCCGGCGAGCACCGGGTCGATCTCCACGGCGTGCACGTGCCCGGCGACCGGCAGCAGCCCCAGGGTCAGCGAGCCGAGCCCGGGCCCCACCTCCAGGGCCACGTCGTCGGGGGTGAGGCCGGCGGCGGTCACGATCCGGCGCACAGTGTTCGGGTCGTGCACGAAGTTCTGGCCCAGCTTCTTGGTGGGCGCGACGCCCAACCGGGCGGCGAGTTCCCGGATCTCCGCCGGGCCGAGCAGGCTCACCACGGGCCGAAGGCCCGCTCGCCGGTGGCGGAAATGGCCGCGCACAGCTCGTTCAGATCGCTGCCGGTGGTCGCGGCGAGCGCGCGGACGGTGAGCGGAATCAGGTACGACGCGTTCGGCCGGCCTCGGTACGGCATCGGGGTGAGGTACGGGGCGTCGGTCTCCACCAGCATCTGATCCACCGGGGTGAGCGCGGCGGCCTCGCGTAGCGCCGTCGCGCTGCCGAAGGTGACGGTGCCGGCGAAGCTCAGCAGGTAGCCGCGGCGGACGCACTCGCTGGCGAAGTCGGCGTCGCCGGAGAAGCAGTGCAGCACCACCCGGTCGGGAGCACCCTCGTCGTCGAGGATGCGCAGCACGTCGGCGTGCGCGTCACGGTCATGGATGACAAGCGTCTTGTCGTACCGCTTGGCGATGGCGATGTGCGCCCGGAAACTGTGCTCCTGCGCGGCACGCCCCTCGTCGCCGGTCCGGAAGAAGTCCATTCCGGTCTCGCCGATCCCCCGGACCCGGTCGCGGGCGGCGAGTGACTCGATCTCCCGCAACGCCTCGTCGAGGTCGCCGAGCCGGGGTGCCTCGTTGGGGTGCAGCGCCACGGTGGCCAGCACCGCGGGGTACTCGTCGGCGATGTCCGCGCCCCACCGGGACGAGGCGACGTCCACGCCCACCTGGACCAGCCGGTCCACGCCGACCTTGGTGGCCAACGCGATGGCCACGGCGACCGGGTCGTCGGCCGGCCCGCCGCCGGGCACACCGGCCTCGCTGACCGTGATGTCCAGGTGGGTGTGGCTGTCCAGCACCGCCCGGGGCAACGACTCGGGGGCGGGCGGAAACTCTCCGGCCCGCCGGGCGGCACGCTCGCGGCGGGATTCAGTGGGCTCGCTCATCAGCGACAGCATCACACACCGGGCCTGTCCATCTGCCCGCCACCCGACGTTCACCCCGACTACGCCGCGCGACTCTACGGTCGCTCACGAGCGGACGCGACAGCGTGCGGACCTCATCCCACCGAGCAGCGAGGCGACGGCATGAGCGTCACTCCCCAGGCCGGTGGCAGCGCCGGCGAACGGATCGGACTGAACGTGGCGTTCGGTGGCGGCGTGTACCCGGCGGAGGAGATCGCCCGGGGCGCCGCGTACGAGTTGTTCAGCGCCGACGAGGTGGCCGGCTTCGAGTGGGCACCCCGCCCGGGTAGCGCCCTGCCGTGGCACCGGTTCGTGCACGTCACCGAGGTGACGGCTGTGCAGGGGCTGACGGAGCCGGCCGACGAGCCGGAGACGCCGCTGCTGATGCCCGCTCACCGCGAGCGGGGTTGGGCGTACCTGCACCAGCTCAGCCAGCAGCCGGCGGCAGCGGGCGACCAAATGCTGGTGGCCGCGCGCGCGTCGGCGGTGGTCCGGCGGGGCACCCGGATGATGAAGGTGCTCTCGGCCCAGCAGCTCGCCGGCTACGTACGGGGTTGGCTGCCGCACGGCTTCTGCTACCGCGAGCACGATGTGGCGCACCTGCGTACGCCGGCGACGACGACGGTGCTGCGTACGGACGGTGACGCTGGCCGGGACGACACGGACGTGACGTACGCGCTGCGCTGGCGCGCGTCCGACCCGGGCGACTACGAGGTGCCGGTGGGCCCGGCACACCGTGGCCTGACCGCGCTGGCCGCCCGGGACCGGCTCGGCGCCCCGGTGCTCGGCACCGGCTTCGTGCCCAGCAACGGTCAGCTCATCCCGGAGTTCATCACCCGGGACTTCGCCGACCTGCCGATGCCGGCGAACGCCGCCCTCATCGCGTACCCGGCGGAGGGGATGGAGGTGGTGCTGTACACGTACCAGGCCGAGCAACGCGGGTGGCTGCGGATGGTGGGCCCGCAGTGGCGGCACCTGCTGGCCGCGGTGCCGGGACTCTCCCCGGACCAGGAGTACGTGCCGAACGCCGACGTCCCCCGCTCCACCCAGCTGGTCGGCATGTACGGCGACAGCGAGTACGAGGCGGTCGCCGACCTGCCCGGTGGGTTCCGGGTGCTGGCGATGACCCGGGCGGCCCGTTACCCGGTCGACGCGGTGGCCCGCCGGCTCCGGTTCGCCCAGTGGCGGGGGGTGCCGTGCCTGGTGCTGCGGGAGGAGGCCGGCTGGCTGCGGGTGCGCCTGCGCTACCCGAACCCGGACACCGTGGTCACGACCGGCGCGCAGTGCCAGGAACGCGGCGTCTACGAGGCCTGGGCGCCGGGCGCCGAGGTGACCGACGACCAGGTGATGGACACCCGGTACGCGATGTGACGGCTCCCCCTCCCGGGTTGGGAGAGCGAGCCGTTCGGTGTGGAAACGGGACACCACGACACTTAGATGATCATTAGGGTCGGAGCTTCCGGCGTGCTGCGCGCCGGCGTCTCTCCGGAGGTTTCCCATAGTGTTTCGTCGAAGGCTGTCAGCCGCCACCGTGGTGGTGGCCGTCGCTGCCGGCGCGCTCGTCGCGCCCAGCCCAGCGCTCGCCTACACCAACATCCAGATCCCGGCCTCGAGCTGGGCCTACACCGACTCCGCCACGCCCACTCGCGCCACCGTCAACGCCCAGACCGACGCCCCCGTCGGGCGCTGGCTGGACGCCGAGGAGAACGCCCACACCTCCCGCTTCTACTTCTCCATCAGCCTGGCCGAGCTGGCCGGTAGGCAGTTGTCCGACGCGGACCTGATCGTGCGGGAGAAGAAGGTCACCGACTGCGGCAAGGCGGCATCGGTCGAGTTGTGGCGTACCGCCGGGTTCGCCAACACCAACTCTTGGAAGAAGCCTCCGGTCGAGCAGGAGAAGCTCGGCACGATGAGCGCCGGCGGCGCCGGAGCCGAGTGTCCCGGTTCGCTCGTGCAGGACCTCACCAGCACCGTCCAGGCCGCCCTCGCGCGGGGGGAGAAGCGGCTGCACCTGGAGCTTCGGCTGAACGCGGAGGCCGAGCGGGACGCACGTCAGGGCCGCTGGCTGTACTACCGGCCCACGCTCAGCGTCCAGCACAACGGGCTGCCGACGATCGGCAACCTCTCCCTCTACCCGAACAAGGGCTGCGGTGACGCCACCAACCCGGTCACCGTCGGGGGCGGCTGGATCACGTTCTCGGCGAAGGCCAGTGATCCGGACCCCAACGACTGGGCCGACGTCTACTTCGCGGCCTGGCCGGTGGACCACCCGGACCAGCGCCGCGAGCGGGGTGGCAGCAGCTACGGCAGCGGCCAGGAGCACCGGACCGAGTGGGAGATGTCGAGCTATCCGCACGGCACCGTCCTGGCGTGGACGGCGCGGGCGACGGACGGGGACGGCGACTCCGGGTGGGCTCCCCTCTGCTACGTGCGGGTGGACGGGCAGGCTCCCGCCGAGGCTCCGCAGGTGAGCTCCGCCGAATACCCGGCCACCGGCGCTCCGGGTTCGGGAGGCGTCGGCGTGCCGGGCACGTTCCGCTTCGACGCGGGTGGCGACACCGACGTGACCCGCTACCGCTACGACGACCCCAACCAGGGGACGACCGTCGTGGTCGACGCACCGGCACCGGGCGCTGCCGCAACCTTCACCTGGACGCCGCAGCGCAGCGGACCGATGACCATGCGGGTGCGGTCGCTGGACGCCGTGGGCAATGCCTCCCCGCCCCGCGAGTACGAGTTCTGGGTCCGGTACACCGAGCCCAACGTGCAGGTCGATGTGGCCGGCACCCATCTGCCCAGCACGCTCACCATGCGCTCCCCCGTCGCCGAGGTGACCTCCTTCGGCTACCGGATCGACAGCGGCGAGGAGGTGCGGGTACCGGCGGCGGAGGCTGCGGCGACGGCCACCGTCACGTTCACCGAATCCCGCCTGTACCAGCTCGTGGTCTCGGCCTACATCGGTGACACGCTCTCCGGCTCACAGCACCAGTCGGTGTCCGTCAACGACGCACCGAAGATCGAGTCCACGGACTTCGCCTGGGATCACAACGGCGTCGTCGGCGTGGAGGGAAGGTTCACCTTCCGACCTCGCACCACCGACGTGGTGGCATACCGCTACGCGTTCGAATACGACGAGGAGACGCGAATCGCCGCGGCGGCGGACGGGACGGCGTCGTTGGCCTGGACCCCGCAGGCGCCCAACTACTACCAGCTCCACGTTCGCTCGGAGCGCGCCGACGGAACGATCTCGCAGGACACGCGGTACGAGTTCTCGGTCGTCGACAACAAGCCCACCGTCTACTCCTCGGATGTCGACGGATCGCCGCGTCGGGACGGCCTCGGACTTCCGATGTCGTTCAATTTCAACACGTGGGTGCCCGACGTGACGGAGTTCGTCTACCAGTTCGACGGCGAGGCCGAGCGAACGGTATCGGCGGAGTACGGGTCGGCCCGCGTGACCTGGACCCCGGATCGAGCCGGTGATCGCGAGGTGACGGTCCGGTCCCGGTACACCTCCGGCGAGCTGTCTCCTCCGGCGGTGTGGCCGTTCGCGGTCTGGACCGGGCCGGTCGTCCGTTCGGCCGCCTATCAGTCGGGCAGCTCGGACGGGCGGGTGGGCAAGGAGGCCACGTTCACCTTCCAGCCGGGCCTGCCCGGTGTGCAGCGGTACACCTACCAGCTGAACTGGGGCCAGGAGCAGACCGTCGACGCTGCCGCTGACGGCACGGCCAGCGTGACGTACACCCCGAGCGAATCCGGCTACCAGACGATCGAGGTCACCAGCCACGGCGCGGACGGCACCAGGTCGCAGACCCGGACGTACGAGTTCGTGGTGAAGAGCGACCGGGTGGGAGTGGCCGGCTGGTACAGCGACTGGAGCGTCACCGGTGGCATCGGTGTGCCGGGTTCGATGACGTTCTGGACCGATCTGTACCCGGACGTCGCCGAGTACCGGTACCGACTCAACGACGGCCCCGAGCAGACGGTGGCCGCGGACCCGGACGGCACCGGCACGGGCTTCCTCCTCACCCCGGACCGGAACGGCGTGAACACCCTGTCGGTCCGTCAGCTGCTGCGCAGCGGGGAGCTGTCCCCGGCGACCGAGTACCGCTTCAGGGTCGGCACCGCACCGCTGGTCACCTCGGCGGAGTACCCGGCCGGGCAGTGGAGCGGCGGCGCCGGTCAGGCCGGCAGGTTCACCTTCAGCGGGGGCACCACCGGCATTGTCGAGTTCGAGTACCAGGTCGGTGAGGACGACGCTCGGGTCGTCCCGGCCGTCGACGGCACGGCCACTGTCAGCTGGACTCCGCCTTACTGGACCAGCTACACGATGACCGTGCGGGGCCGACTGGCCAACGGCACGTGGACGGACAGTTCGTCCTACAACATCCTCGTACAGCCGTAACGCGGCCCACCCGTACGAACCGCGGCCCCGGGGTCTACCCGGGGCCGCGGTCCGTACGGTGGCAGGGGGTTCAGTCGGCGAGCCGGGCCAGTTCCTCGTCGACGATCGACGGGTCGAGCTTGCGGAACACCGGCTTCGGCGCGGCCAGCGGGCGGCCCGCCTCGATCGACACCGACTCCCAGCGCGCGCCGACGGTGTAGTCCCCGGTCAGCACCGGGTACGCCGGGCCGCCGTCCAGGTCGTCGACCTGCTCGATCACCGGCATCGGCGCGTGCACCCCGGTGCCCCCGAGCAGCTCGTGCACCTGCTGGGCGGAGTGCGGCAGGAACGGGGTGAGCAGCGTGTTGGCATCGCTGATCACCTGAAGGGCGACGTGCAGGATGGTGCCCATCCGGGGCTTGTCCGCCTCGTCCTTGAGCTTCCAGGGCGCCTGCTCGGAGAGGTACCTGTTGGCCTCGGCGACCACCTTCATGGCCTCACCGATCGCCTGCTTCTGCCGGTGCCGGCCGATCAGGTCGCCGACTCCTGTGAACCCGTTCCGGGCGACGGCGAGCAGCGCCTCGTCGGCCTCGGTGAGCCCGGCCGGGTCGACCGGCGGGATCGTCCCGAAGTTCTTCGCGGCCATCGAGACGCACCGGTTGACCAGGTTGCCCCAACCGGCGACCAACTCGTCGTTGTTGCGGCGCAGGAACTCGGCCCAGGTGAAGTCGGTGTCGTTGCTCTCCGGGCCGGCGGCGGCGATGAAGTAGCGCAGCGCGTCGGCGTCGTAGCGCTCCAGGAAGTCGCGAACGTAGATGACCACCTTGCGGGACGAGGAGAACTTGCGCCCCTCCATGGTCAGGTACTCGCTCGAAACCACCTCGGTGGGCAGGTTGAGCCGACCCAGCTCGCCCGGCTCACCGTCGCGGGAACCCTCACCGGAGTAGCCGGAGAGCAGCGCCGGCCAGATCACCGAGTGGAAGACGATGTTGTCCTTGCCCATGAAGTAGTAGGACTGGGCGTCCTTGCCCGCGCCGTCGGCGGACCAGTACTTCCGCCACGCGTCCGGGTCGCCGGAGCGACGGGCCCATTCGATCGAGGCGGACAGGTAGCCGATCACCGCGTCGAACCACACGTAGATCCGCTTGTCCGACCGGTCGCGCCAGCCCTCGAGCGGGATCGGTACGCCCCACTCCAGGTCACGGGTGATCGCCCGGGGCTGGAGGTCGTCGAGCAGGTTGCGGGAGAACCGCAGCACGTTGGGCCGCCACCCCTCGCGGGTGTCCAGCCACTGCCGCAGCACCTCGGCCAGGGCCGGCAGGTCCAGGAAGAAGTGCTCGGTCTCGACGAACTTCGGAGTCTCTCCGTTGATCCGCGACTTCGGGTTGATCAGGTCGATCGGGTCGAGTTGGTTGCCGCAGTTGTCGCACTGGTCACCGCGGGCGCTGTCGTACCCGCAGATCGGGCAGGTGCCCTCGATGTAACGGTCGGGCAGGGTGCGCCCGGTGGACGGGGAGATCGCGCCCATGGTGGTCTTCGGCACGATGTAGCCGTTGCGGTACATCCCCTCGAACAACTCCTGCACCACCGCGTAGTGGTTGCGGGTGGTGGTGCGGGTGAACAGGTCGTACGAGAGACCGAGGCCGTGCAGGTCCTCGACGATCACCCTGTTGTACCGGTCGGCCAGCTCGCGCGGGGTCACCCCGTCGGCGTCGGCCTGCACCTGGATCGGGGTGCCGTGCTCGTCGGTGCCGGAGACCATGAGCACGTCGTGGCCGGCCATCCGCATGTACCGGGCGAAGACGTCGGAGGGAACGCCGAAACCGGAGACGTGGCCGATGTGGCGGGGGCCGTTGGCGTACGGCCAGGCCACTGCCGCGAGAACGTGACTCATGAGCAGTGAGCCTAGTGACCCGTCCGGGGCGTTCGCGAACCAATAGGGGGTGCCCGACCGGCGGACCGGGCCGACCACCTCGCCCGTTGGTCCGATTTGTCGTCGACACGCGGCTCACCTGCCCGTTTCACCTCCTGGTGCGGTGTGCAATGAACGTCGTGACGGGCAGAGGAGCGGCGCGGGACCACGAGGACCCTCCCACCGGGTCGGCGGTCGGCGACGACCCCGGGCTCGGGCCCGCCGCGTCCCGGGTCGCCGGGATCGCGCCGCAGCCCCGGCTCGTTTCCGCCGCCGACCCGGGTGCGCTGCGGCCCACCCCGGCGGGCAGGTCCGCCGCAGCGGCCCGCCCCGCGCCGGCGGCGCCGTCACCCACACCGACTCGTCCGACCCCGGGGGCACCCGTACCCAGCCCGGCCCGGCCCGACTCGTCGGGCCCGCCGGCCGACTCGGCGCCGGCCGGCGCGGAGCCCGTGGAGGTGGAGCCCACCACCGGCGCACCGGTGGACGCGGTGCCGCGTCGGGTGCCGGTCCGGCAGCAGGGCCACCGGCAGCGCGGCCATGGTCCCGACGGCGACCCGCCGGAGGACGACGGTGGCGCTTTCTGGGCGCCGATCGAGCAGGTGCACTGGGACGGCACCCCGATTCGCAAGGACGCGGCACCGGCGCGGTTCCGCGGCTTCCGGCTGGCGCGGCGCCGGGCACCTCACCGCACGCCCCTGCCGCCGGACCCGCTGCCCGGGCTCGCCGCGCTGGTGGTGCTGAGCCTGGTCGCGGCCTTCTTCGCCTGGGTCAGCGCCGGCCCGTTCTGGCTCGCGGTCGGACACGCCCGGACCGGCACCGTGGTGATCGACGGCTGCTCCGGCGACGGTCTCACCCTGCGCTGCCGGGGGATCTTCACGGCCGAGGACGGGCGGTTCATCACCCATGGTGTCCGGGTCAGTGGCGTGCCCGCCGAGGGGAGCACGGCCGGCACCGCGCTGCCGGCACGGATGACCGGCCCGGACAGCGGTACCGCGTACGCGGACGTCGGCGTGGGCCGGCACCTGCGGTGGCTGCCCGGCCTGCTGGTGGTGCTGGCCTGCGCCGCCGGCATCGTCCGGTTGACCGGGTCGGCCCGGCTGCCCGGTCGCCGGCAGCGCCGCTGGGCCGTGGCCGCCGCTGTCGCCGGACCCACACTGATCACCGTCGGCTTCCTGATCGCCGCGTGGTGACCGCTCGTCCGGCGAGCCGGACCACCTCGATCAGCTGTGCACGATCGTGTAGACGTCCCGGCGGCGCAGCGCGTACTCGGTGGCGACGTCGGTGATGGCGTCCCGGCGGGACCGACCGGCGGCCTCCCGCTCGGCGACGGCGGCGCGAAGGGTGTCGTCGTCGGGGCGTTCGGCAGCGGTCACCGGGGCTCCGGCCACCACCAGGGTGATCTCTCCACGCGGGTCCCCCTCGGTGGCCCACCGGGCCAGCTCGCCGAGGGGGCGGCGGAGCACCTCCTCGTAGGTCTTGGTGAGTTCGCGGCAGAGCGCGGCCGGCCGATCCGCCCCGAACGTGTCGGCCAGGTCGGTGAGCGTCGCCCCGATCCGGTGCGGGGCCTCGAAGAAGACCAGGGTGCGCTCCTCGGCGGCGAGGGCGCGCAACCGGGACCGACGGCCACCGGGGGTGCGCGGCAGGAAACCCTCGAAGCAGAACCTGTCGCAGGGCAGCCCGGAGACGGCCAGCGCTGTGGTGACCGCGCTGGGCCCGGGGGCGACGGTGACCGGCGCACCGACATCCAACGTGGCACGTACCAGCCGATAGCCGGGGTCGGAGACGCTGGGCATCCCGCCGTCGGTGACCAGCGCCACCACGTACCCGCTGAGGATGACCTCGACCAGTTCGGGGGTGCGCCGCTCCTCGTTGCCCTCGAAGTAGGAGACGATTCGACCGCCGACGGTGAGATCGAGATCGCGGGCCAGCCGGGTGAGCCGTCGGGTGTCCTCGGCGGCGACCACGTCGGCGCTGATCAACACCTCCCGGAGTCGGGCCGAGGCGTCGGCGGGGTTGCCGAGCGGGGCACCGAGCAGAATCAGGCGCCCAACTGCGGACATTTCACCCACGAATTCGTCTCCTTCATTGCAGGGAATACCGGTATCAGGGACGACGGACGCCACCGGACACCTTGGCAGCCTACGATCGCCGGGTGACGAGTGCGTCGACAGCGCAGACCCCGAGCGCAGATCCGGACAAGATGATCCAGGTGACGGGCGAGCCCAGTGCCACCCAGGAGCCGACGGCACCGAGCGCCGAGGGCGGCGGGGTGGTCGCCGTGGTCCGGCGACGGTTCGCCACCGTCGACACCCAGGCGGACAGGTTCTCCTGGCTGGCCACAGCAGTGGTGGTGGCCATCGCGGCGATCGTGCGCTTCGTCGGGCTGTCCAGCCCGAAGGGCAAGATCTTCGACGAGACGTACTACGCCAAGGACGCCTACGGCCTGATCTCCCGTGGCGTGGAGTGGAACTACAAGGACAACGTCCCGTCGTACGTGGTGCACCCCCCACTGGGCAAGTGGTTGATCGGCGTCGGCGAGTGGGCCTTCGGCTACCAGGACGCGGATTCGAAGGTCTCCGTTCCCGGTCACCTGATGACCACCGCACCGGAGTTCGGCTGGCGATTCTCGGCGGCGGTGATCGGCACGCTGTCGGTGCTGCTGCTGGTCCGCATCGGTCGGCGGATGTTCCGCTCGACGGTGCTCGGCTGCGCGGCCGGTCTGCTGCTCGCCCTGGACGGCTTCCACCTGGTGCTGTCCCGGGCGGCCCTGCTCGACATCTTCCTGCTGTTCTTCGTGCTGGCGGCGTTCGGCGCACTGGTGCTCGATCGGGACGCCCGCCGTCGACGCTGGGCACGGGCCCTGGACGACGGGCTCGATCCGAGCCAGCCGGGCCGGGCCGGGCGCCCGCCGACCGGTTGGCGCACCTGGCCGTGGTGGCGGCTGGCGGCCGGGGTGCTGATCGGCTGCGCCTGCGCGGTGAAGTGGAGCGCCCTGTACTTCGTGCCGGCCTTCGCGCTGCTGGTGCTCTTCTGGGAGGTCGGCGCCCGCCGCTCGGCGGGGGTCCGCCGGCCCTGGCGGGACACGCTCGTCGACGAGCTGCCCTGGCTGGTGCTCGCCGGCGTGCTGATGGTGGGCACCTACCTCGCCACCTGGTCGGGCTGGCTGCTCACCGACGACGGTTACTACCGGCTCGCGTCGGCCTACCCGAGCGCACCCCTCAGCGACCGCCCGTTCATCGGCCCGCTGATCAACCTCTTCGAATACCACCGCGCGGCGTACGGCTTCCACGCCCAGCTTGACGACGCGCACAAGTACCAGTCGTGGCCGTGGCAGTGGCTGCTGTTGGGCCGGCCGGTGGCGTTCCACTACGCCGGTGACGGCGTCTGCGGCGCGGCGAGCTGCGCTTCGGAGATTCTGCTGCTCGGCACCCCGCTGCTCTGGTGGTCGTTCCTGCCGGCCCTGGTGGCGCTGGCCTGGCTGGGGTTGGCCCGTCGGGACTGGCGGGCCGGCGCGATCCTGCTCACCGTGGCCGCCGGGCTGCTGCCGTGGTTCTGGTTCGCTCTCGACGGCCGGACGATGTTCTCGTTCTACGCCGCGCCGGCGGTGCCGTTCCTGGTGCTGGCCGTGGTGTACGTGCTGGGCGCGCTGATCGCGCCCGCCGGGGGTGACGTGGGTGCGGTGACGCCGCTGGTGCCCGGTGACCCGGCTTATGAGCGCCGGCTGGTGGGCAGCATCGCGGCGGGAGCGTACGTGCTGCTGGTTGCGCTCTGCTTCGCGTACTTCTATCCGATTTTTGTCGGTCGGGTGATTCCGTACTCGGACTGGCTGTCCCGGATGTGGCTCGACGGTCGGTGGATATAAGCATCGACAGGCGACGCGCCGCACAGCGCGACGGAAGAAGGGCCCGCACGCCGAAGCGTGCGGGCCCTTCTTGACAAAGACGCGCGCCCCGATCGCCTGCCACGGGGGAAGCGGGCGATTGGGGCGCGCATGAAGAGCTTAACCACCGCGCACCACCGGCACAACGGGTCGACTTGGGTCAGATTTCCGACGGAGGCTGGCCGAGCCGCCCCCTTTCCTCTCAGAGTTGACCGAGGGTGACCCGGCATGGACCCTGAGCGCGGGTGCTGCCGATCAGAGGCGAACTCCGACGTGGGTGGCGTCGCCGTTTCCGCGCGCCCACACCCAAACGATCATCCAAAGTGGATCTCACTACACTGCGGATCGTGATCAACTTCAGACGATCGACGGCGGTCCTTATCGGACTGTTGGCGACCACCGCGCTGACCGGCCCGGCACAGGCCGACGAGGAGCCGGCGCCCGAGCCGCCCCGGGTCGAGCTGGTGCTCGACGTCAGCGGGTCGATGCGCGCCGCCGACATCGACGGACGCACCCGGATCTCGGTCGCCCAGCAGGCATTCAACGAGGTGGTTGACGCGCTGCCCGAGGAGACACAGCTCGGCATCCGGGTGCTCGGCGCGACCTATCGCGGCAAGGACAAGAAGGTCGGTTGCCAGGACACCCAGCAGATCGTGCCGGTCGGGCCGGTGAACCGGTCCGCCGCCAAGGCGGCGGTGGCGACACTTCGGCCGACCGGATTCACTCCGGTCGGGCTTGCGCTGCGCTCCGCCGCGCAGGACCTGGGCGCCGGGGCCACCACCCGGCGGATCGTGCTGATCACCGACGGCGAGGACACCTGCGCTCCACCGGACCCGTGCGAGGTGGCCCGGGAACTGGCCGCCCAGGGCACCAGCCTGGTCGTCGACACCCTCGGCCTGGCCCCCGACGACAAGGTTCGCCGGCAACTGCTCTGCATCGCCAGCGCCACCGGCGGGACCTACACCGCCGCGCAGAGCGCCGAGGAGCTGACCGACCGGATCAAACAGCTCGTCGAGCGGGCCGGAGACACGCACACCCGAGCCCCGACAGTTGTCGGCGGCACGAGCGCGTGCGACTCGGCGCCACTGCTCGCCCCCGGCGTCTACGCCGACCGGGAAGCGTTCTCCGAGCATCGCTACTACCGGGTGCCGATCCGCCCCGGGCAGGAGCTGCGAGCTTCGGTGAGCATGGCGCTGGACCGGGCCGTCAACCGGGACTACGGGGTGCTGCTGCGGGCCACCGCGGCCGACGGCCGGGAACTCGTCCGCGGCGCGGACGCCGGCAGCGGGCGGGCCGACGTGCTCTCCGCCGGGCTGCGCTGGTCGGCCACCGCCGACGACGAGGATGCCGCCGAGACCGAGCAGAGCGCCGCGCCGGTCATCGAACCCACCACCGTCTGCCTGGTGGTCAGCAATTCGTTCGCCCCGCGTCCCGGCACCGCGGCCACCCCGGGCATGCCGGTGGAGTTGACCATCGACGTGGTCGCCGCCGCACCCGCACCGGACGGACCGGACCTCGGCCGGGGCTGGGTGCTGCTCGCACTGCTCACCATCGCCGGTCTGCTCACCGGCCTGATCGCGGGTCTGCTCACCCGCTGGTGGGTCGCCACCTGGAGGGAGAACTGATGCGTACCGCACTGTTCCGGTCGATGGCGGCGCTGCTCGCCGCCGGCACGGCCGCTCTGCTCCCCACCGCGGCCGCCGCCGCACCAACCCCCTCCCCGGGTGCTACGCCGGTGAACCGTGCCGGCACGTCGTTCCTCACCGCCACCCCGATCACCGCCGGACAACCGGTACGGGTGGACGCCTCGATCGGCGATCACCTCTACTGGTCGTTCCCGGCGACGGCCGGGCAGGTGCACGAGATCAGCGCCACCGTCACGTTCCCGAAGGGACGCAGCGGCGCCTCCACCTGGACGGTGGACGTCTTCGACGGGCTGCGCCGACGACAGGCGTGCACGGCGGGGGCCCAGACCCCGACAGTGGACGCGAAGGCGTCGAACGTGGTGCTGGGTTGCACGCTGCGCGAGGTGCGGCCGTGGGCGGAGCCCTGGTCGGCCGACCCACTGCCCGGCACGTACGTCGTCCGACTCTCGGTGATCGAGCTGCCGGAGCCGGATCTGGGTGCGCCGATCGACGTCGACCTGCTGGTGGGCACCATCGCCGACCGGGGCGCCTCGGCTGACGACGGCGAACTGGCCGCCCCGCTGGTGCCGAACACCAAGGCCGGCACGGTGCTCAACGCCGTACCCCCGGTGGACGCGGAGGCCGACGACGAGAGCGGCTCGCTGACGGACTGGTTGCCGGATCTCGGCTCGCGCTGGGTCTGGACCGGCATCGGCGGCGCGCTCGCCGCGGTGGCCGGCGTGTTCGGATTCGCGCTGACCCGACGCCCTCGACGTCGCTGAGACGCCCCCTCTGGTGGCCCCGCCCAGCGGCGAGGCCACCAGAGGCTCAGCGCCGCCGGGAGCCGCGCGGCAACCAGCCGATGAACCTGTCCTGGAGCGACATCACCGGGGCTGCGCGCAGATCCTCGGTGGCGGCGGCGAGGCAGGAGCCCAGATAGACGCTGAGCATGGCGCGGTCACCTCCGTACTCCGCCAGCAGCCGGGTGCGCTTCGTCGCGCACGGCCACTCGTCACCGCAGGAGCCGCAGCTCCAGCAGGGGGTCTTCGGGGCGTGTTCGTCGGCCCGCACCCCCGGCCGTTCCAGACCATCGGTCATCGCACGTCCTTCCAGATGTCCACGGGACTGGCGGCTGCCGTGCCGGCCAGCATTGATGGTGGTCCCCCCGGAGCCATCAGGGAGAGCGCTGCGCGTCCCTCCGGTGTTACATCTTTGCGGTACCTTCGTCCGTCGTGGGAGTCGGAAATTTGACGGTTAATTTGATGCGTCATTCCTACCGACCAGTAGGTCACCGGAATGCGTGACCTGCTGCCCTCGACGGTCGCCGTCGCCGTCGCCGGGCCGGAGGACTGGACGGGCGAGTTGCTCCCCGCTGAGCAGGCATGCCTCGGCGAGCGGGCGGTGCAGACCCGTCGGCGGGACTTTGCCGCGGGCAGGATTTGCGCCCGCAGGGCACTGCGCGACCTCGGCCTGCCGTCGACCGCCGTGCCGGCCGCCGCCGACCGCGCGCCGGTCTGGCCGGCCGGGATCGTCGGCAGCATCACCCACACCGCCGGCTACTGCGCCGCGGCGGCGGCGCACACCACCGACGTACGGTCCGTCGGGATGGACGCCGAGCAGCACCGCGAGGTCAATCCGGGAGTACGCCGACTCGTGCTGCTGCCCGAGGAGGAGGCCATCTGCGCCCGGCTGCCCAGCGGCACCTACTGGCCTATCGTGCTGTTCAGCGCGAAGGAGACCGTCTACAAGGTGTGGCATCCGGTCGTCCGCGGCTGGTTGGACTTCCACGACGCCCAACTCGACATCGATCCGGATGCCGGCACGTTCACTGCCCGGATCGCACCGGCCCGGGTGGACGCGGCGGGGGTCGACGACCCACCGGCATCGATCAGCGGCCGATTCGTGATCGCCGACGGGCTGGTCCGCACCGCCGCCGTGCTTCCGGCACGTTGACCTCGCCCGGTTACTCATAGCGATGAATGGAATACCGATCCACATTGGCTATCGGTGACCAGTTGAACACCGTCCACGCTGGCCAGATGGGTTTTGCATCCTTGCGATGGGAAGCCCTCCGGCGTGGCGATTGGACGCTCCGCCACCCACGGTAACGTCGAAGAGTTCCCGCACCGCACGTACCGAAGCGTCAAGGAGTACGGTGACCCACCCCCAGCCTCGCGTCACGCCGCACGACCCCCGACAGCCGAACCCGCAGCCGCCGACCCGCTCGTTCGCGGCGACACCGCAGCCGCCGTTCTCGGGGGCTGCGTACCCGGCGGCGGGCGGGAACACGGGCGATGGCGGCGGATATCGGGCACCCGGCGGCTCCGGCTACCCGATCATCGCACCACCACCGGCGCTGACGGACCGCGCCAAGAAGTCCGTCGTGGTCGTCGCGGTCACCGCGGCCGTACTCACCCTGCTCACCTGCGCCGGCGGCATCGTGGCGGTCGTCATCGGCACCAAGGGCACCTCAACCACGGTGAGCGAGGCACAGGCCACCCCGCCGACCCCGCCGACGAGCGGCGACACCCGCGGGATGTCGCCGGGCGACACCCTGGTCGTCAACCGCGAGGCCGGCACCGTCGAGATCACCGTGACGAAGTTCAGCAGCGCCACCAAACCCTGCAAGTCCCACGGACTGAAGCCCGGCGAGGGCATGTACGTGATCGCCGACGTGACGGTGGCTGTCACCAAGGGCACCGCGTCGACGAACCCGCTCTACTTCCAGTGGGTCGCCGCCGACGGCACCAAGACCACAGCGATCGGTGGAGCCTTCTCCGGCTGTGGCAAACCGATGCCGGCCGTGGACGACCTGACCGCCGGCACCAGAAGCACCGGCAGCGTGGTGTTCGACGTGCACGACACCTCCGGCGCGCTGGAGTACCACGACCAGTTCCAGACCGCTGGTTCCTGGAAGCCGTGACGCGCTGACGCGACGTGGGGCCGACCCGTCCGGGCCGGCCCCACGCGGTGGGTGATTCGGCGGGTCAGCAGCCCGACCAGCGCACCGGGGTCACCCGGTCGGCCAGGACGTTCCGGAACCCGACGATGGTGCCCGAGTCGGAGATGGACCGCGCACCGACGACCGCCCCGGTGCCGCCGCCCGGCAGGACCCGGGAGGTGGAGCCCCTGGCGACGCGGTCACCACCCACCACGACGCCCTTGGCGTTGACGTCGGTCAGTGCCGGCATTTCCTGGTCGAGCAACGTGTGCGAGCCGTTCCGAAGGTCCCACCGCACCCTGGCCGAGGTGGTGCCGTTCAGCCATGCCTGACCGATCGCCCAGCGACCCGCCGCCGCGCCGGCCGTGCTCCACTCGGCACCGGGGAACGTGAGCGCGTCGATCCTTCCGTTCGGTCGGCGGACCCAGCTGTTCCAGTCTCCGAAGGGTCCGGCGCTACCGACGATGGTCCCGTTGTCGGTGATCCCACCCGCCTGCGCGTCGACCGGGGCGTTGAGCACCTCCACAGTGCCCGGACGGGCGGCCGGCCAGCGCAGCGCGACCAGTTGCCCGGGGACGATGTCCGAGCCGTAGCCGACGATGTCGCCGGCATCGTTGATGGCGCTGACGAAGATGCCGGTGGACGGCAGCACCGGCAACTGCTCGAGCTTGCCGTTGCGGTACCTCCACGGCTGCCCGTAGCCGCTCTCCGCCGATCCGTTGCCGATCACGACGCCGTCGGCGTTGATGTCGACGGGGGTGTCAGTGCTCTTCGACTCCAGTTCGGTGACCCGCTGCCCGTCCCAGAACAGCAGCAGGTACTGGTTGTCTGTCTCACCGACCCGCAGCGCGGTGCCCGCGACGTAGCGCCCCGTCGGGTCGACCGCGTTCGCCTCCGCGCGATAGGTGCCGGCCGGGTACGGCAGCGTGCTGATCTTGCAGATGCGGGGGGTCGCCCCGCTGGGCGCGGCGGTCGCCGTAGCGGAGACGGCGACCCCGAGAGAGGTGGCCAGCAGACCGGTCGCGGTGGCTGCGAGCATCCGGCGTCGAGTGCTTCGGTTCATCCTTGCTCCCCGTGTGGGGCCCGGGTACTCCCAGGCATCTGATTGATACCTGGCTTCACAGGTGAGCTGGCTGCACGGTTGCGCACTGTCAGCCAAGAGACAACAGCGAAACCGCCGGAGTTACCGCCCCCATGCCTCGGTGGCGGTGACGACCGGGCGGCCGGTGCGTACCGACTCCTCGACGGCGAGGCTGATCAGGTGGTCCTGGCAGGCTTCGGCAAGCGGGTACGGAGCCGGGCCTTCCTCCCGCGCCCACGCCCCGGCACGGGCGACGATGTCGGCCACCGCGATGTCGTCGTCGGACATTCCGCTGCCGACGAACGGGTTGCGGTAGACCACGTCGCCGTCGAAGCTGATGTGCTTGAGGTCGAGCCCTTCCAGGTTGAGGTCGAGACCGGTCTGCCGCCGGGTCAGGAACGACTCCACCGGCGTGCTCGGGTCGATCAGGCGGACCACCCGGTCGTCCACCAACTCACCGCGCGAGCCCCGGACCACCAACCGGCGGGTGCGCAGCGGGTTCCACCACTGGTTGTCGGTGAAGTCGTACAACCCCATCCGCCCGCCGAAGTCGATGGTCGCGAGGGTGGTGGAGAGCTGCTGCGGGGTGTCGTCGCCGCTCCAGCCGGCCGGCGAGAGCGGGTTGGCCAGCGGCGCGACGAAGGCGCGCGCGCTCACCTCGGCGCTCTCGTGACCGACGCCGAGCAGGCCCCGGATCAGTGAGACCGCGTGGTACAGGTGGGTCGAGGAGATCTGGACCGAGGTCGGCTCACCGAGCACCCCGGAGCGGACCAACGCCAGCCGCGCCGCGTGCCCGGGCATCAGCAGGTACTGCTCGGCGACCTGCACCAGGCCACTGCCTCCGACGTCGGCCCAGAGCGAGCGCAGACCCGCCAGGTCGTGGGCGGGCGGCGTCTCGGCGAGCACCGGTACGCCGGCCGCGACCAGCTCCCGGGTCGCCTCGGGCGTCACCGGCCACGGCACCGACACGATGACGAAGTCCGGCCGCTCGTGGGCGAGCATCTCGGCTGTCGTGCGGAAGGTCGACACGCCCCAGCCGGCCGTCACGGCGGCTCCCCGTGATTCGGTACGCGTCACCACCCCGGTCACCCGGAAACTGTCGGGAAGCAGCCGGGCCAGGCGTAGGAAGAACTCACCTCGCCAGCCGCTGCCGATGATGCCGAACCGGGTCTGGGCCACCGAAGTCATCTGGGCTCCTCACGTAGAGGTCCGGATGCTAACCGTTCCACTTCGCTACGGTTGCGCTGATGAACACCGAGCCGTTGCGGGCCGTACCCGTGCTGGTGCCCGACGCGGGACCGCCCCTGGACTACTACCTGGTCCTACCTCGACCCGACGACAGCGGCCCGGTCACCACTGTGGACGGGATCGTCGTCGAGGAGTTCACCCGCCACCACGACTTCACCACGACGGGGCTGGACAGCGCCGCCTGGACACCGGAGGCCGGCTGGTGGAGTTCCGCCGCGCTGAGCCGCGCCATGCGTACCGACCCCGAGGTGCTGACACGGGTCCTCCCCACCTCCCGCCGTGAGGCCGAGGACGTCCACCGCGCGCTCGGTGGCGGGCAACTGCCGGCCGAGGCGGTGCTTCGTACGCACTTCCTCGACCATCAACCGATCGCCACCGCCCCGCCGCTGCGGCTCGGCCCGGCGCAGCCACCGGCCGGCTTCCACGAGCGGCGGGTGTACCGCGTCCTATTCGCCAAGGATCTCCGCGCCGAGCAGGTGGCGAGCCTCCGGACGGCCTGGCGGACACCGGCGGGCGGCACTGTCGCGTCCGCCGCGAGTGGTCGTCTCGACGAGCACGGTGACCGGTTCACCTGGGATCTGCGCCGCGTCGGCCACTCCCTCGCCTGGTCTCTCGACGTGACCGCGCTGCTGAGGACCGACGCCACCGCGGCGCTCGGCTCGACCCTGTCCGAGCTGACGAACGTCTTGCGCCAGCACGGCCTGATACCGGTGACGACCGAACGCTTCGCCTAGGTGGATCAACGCCGGGTCGTCACGACCTGGCGTTGGGTCGGTCACGCACCCCGAAGATCGCAAAAGGCCGCTTCCGACTTGCGGAAACGGCCTTTGAACTGGGGTGGAGCTGAGGGGATTTGAACCCCTGACCCCCTCGATGCGAACGAGGTGCGCTACCAGTCTGCGCCACAGCCCCCCGCCGGCGAACCGGCTTCGGTCCCACCCGGCTTACACCGGGCGGGCCGGGAGCAAGGCTAACAGGTTGCTCGGCCCCACCGCGAATCCGCCCCCGGTGCGGCGCTGCCGCCCGTCCGAAGATCGACTCGGGTTCCTGGAAATCGGGGCATCCCGGACGCCGCAACCACCCGACGTCCAGGAACCCGAGTCGATCAAGCCAGCCAGGCACGGACCGGACCGAGGTACGGCCGGGACCGGCCGTCAGGCGCCTCGGCCGGCCTCGTAGGGGCGGCCACGCAGGCCGCCCGACCGCCGGTACGAGACCGATCCACCGTTGACCGCCGCCGGCAGGTCTCCCGGCCGGTCCAGGCCCATGGCGGCGCGGCGTACCCCTTCGCGCTGGGCGGCGAGGCGGCGCTGCGCCTCCCGGCGGGCCGCGGCCCTGCGGGCCTGCTCCCGGCGCACCTCGGCCTGCCGGGCAGCCAACCAGGCGGCCTCCCGGGCTCGGGCGCGGCGGCGGCGACGCCCGGCCAGGGCCTGACCCCGCAGGTGCACGACGTAGAGGGCCAGGAGGAGGAAGGTGACCCCGAAGCCGACCCAGAAGCCGGGGCTGACGAACAGCACACCGATCAACTCGACGACGTTGAGGAGCAGCAGGGCGGCGAGCACGCGGCGACGCCGGTAGACGGCGGGGGTGTGCTGCCGGCGCGGCGGCGGGCGGCGACGGGACCGCTTCGGCGCGGCGGGCACGGCGCGCAGTCGACCGGAGCGGCGGACGGCCGGCGGCGCGGAGACCGGCGCGCCCAACACGCCGGTAGTCGCATCTTCACTGAGGGTGACTACCAGTGAGCGCGGAGGATGGACGGGTCGCCGTCCCGGCACAGTGCGGCGCCGTCGGCGGCGCTGGAGCACCCGCGCCGTCGACTGCGCCCGCTCCGCCACCAGCCGCTCGGTGGCGTCGTACCGGCGAACCAACGCCGGGGCCAGGGCGAGCAGGCCGGCGGCGGCGAGGACGGCGAGGAGCACCGAGGTCGGCACCCTCACCCCTCCCGTCACCGAATTCGAAGCAACCGCCACCCGACCGCAGGATCTTCCATCGATCACGCCTGGGCGCGTGGATCGTCCGGCCGGGGAGCGCTTGCCGCAGCTTGCAGTTACTTGAGGTTACGGCGCACCGACCGGGTTGCCACCGCGCCGCGCCGATCCCGTCCGTGGGACGAGTGGGCCGATGTCGGGAAATCCTCCTACCGCGCGTTGGCGCGAACCCGGTGCCAGCGGGCCAGCAGGCCACCCTCGGCGGCGATCTCCTCACTCGTCATCGCGTACCCGATGTGGTCCCGCCAGGCGCCGTCGATGTGCATGTAGCGCACGTGGTACGACTCCTCGCGGAAGCCCAACTTCTCCACCACCCGCCGGGACGGCCGGTTCTCCGGACGGATGTTCACCTCCACCCGGTGCAGCCCGCCCGGGCCGAACGCGTGGTCCACGGCGAGCGCCAGCGCAGTCGGGATCACACCCTGGCCGGCGGCCCGGGCGTCCACCCAGTAGCCGACGTAGCCGGAGCAGAGCGCCCGCCGCACGATGCTGCCCACGTTGATGTGCCCGACCAGCCGGTCCCGGTCGGCCTCACGCAGGCAGACCGCGAACGGCATGCCCTCACCCTCGCGGGCCGAGCGCCGCTGGTCACGGTGCACCCAGCGGAACGCGGCCGGCGAGTTCATCTCGTCCCAGCCGCCGGGCAGTGACGACTCCCAGGGTGCCAGCCAGGCCCGGTTGGCCCGCCGCACCTCCGACCACGCCGCCGCGTCGGAGCGCCGGTACGGCCGCAGCAGCACTGGGCCGTCGGCCAGTTCCACCGGCCAGCCCGGTGCCCGCGCGGGACCGAAGAGACTCACCTGGACAGTCTCCCGCGCGGGACCGTGTCGCGCACAAGTGGCCTCACCGCGTTCACCGCACAGATCCGACGATCACCCGACGCGGGCCGCGAACGGGCCGGCCGGGACGCGTCACCGGCGGCGGTCCAGCAGCAGGACGTCCACGGTGGAGCCGGCGGCGGCCGTGGTGACCCGCTCGCCGAGCACCAGCAGCCCGTTGGCCTCGGCCAACCCGGAGAGGGTGAACGGTCCGCCACTGAGCGGCTGGACCGTGTACCCGCCGCCGCGTCGCTCGGCGACGTGCGCCGGCCGGAACTCGCGAAGCCCGGTCGGCGACGACACGGTCTCCAGCAGGTGTGCCCGCACACTGGGTCGGAACACCGGTTCGGCACCGGCGAGCAGTTGGATGGCGGGGCGGGCCAGCACCTCGAAGCCGATCAACGCGGCACCCGGGTCGCCGGGCAGGCAGACCACCGGCACCTCCTCGGCGCCGACAGTGCCGAACCCGAGCGCGGTGCCAGGGTAGAGCGCCACGTCGGTGAAGGTGACCGGCCCGGCGCGACCGCCCTCACGGCGGGAGAGGATCCGACGCACCATGTCTCCGGGGCCGGTGCCGGTGCCCCCGGTCGTGATGATCAGGTCGGCACGCAGCGTCTGGTCCTCCAGCAGCCCGCGCAGCCCCTCCGGGTCGTCGTCGCAGATTCCCACCCGGTACGCCAGCGCGCCCACCTCGGCCGCCGCGGCGGTCAGCGCGTGCGAGTTCGCGTCGACCACCTGACCGGGCTGACTACCCCGGCCGACGTCGACGAGTTCGTCACCGGTGGCCACGATGACCACCCGCGGACTGGGCCGGACCACCACGTGCCCGATGCCGGTCGCCGCGAAGACGGCGACCAGGGCCGGGGACACGTAGGTGCCGGCCCGAGCGAGCAGGGTGCCGGCGGGCAGCTCCTCACCCGCTCGGCGTACCCCGTACCCCCGTTTGGGGGTGCGGAAGATCTCCACTGCGGCCATGCCCTGGTCGGTCCACTCCACCGGGACAACGACGTCAGCGGCGACCGGCAGCGGAGCCCCGGCGGCCACCGAGAAGCACGAGCCGGGGGTGAGCCGGACCGGCCGCCAGCTCGCGGCGCCGAGATCGCCGACCACGTTGAGCCGGATGGTGCGGCCGCCGGGCGTGCCGGAGGGGGCCGGGACGTAGCTCGGCCCCCTCCCCCCTCCGGAGATGTCCTCCCAGCGCGCGGCGTAGCCGTCCACGGCCGCCTGGTCGAAGGCCGGGAAGGCGTGCGGCGCGACGACGTCCTCGGCGAGGACGTTGCCGTGCGCCTGGGTGAGGTCGAGGTCGAGTGGCGGCAGCGCGCGCAACCTGCGCAGCACGCTGCCCAGGTAGTCGGCGAGCGGCGTCAACTCGTTCGCGGCCGCCTCGGCGTCGGCCGTCGCTGTCATGTACCAGATCCGCCTGCCGCGTCGGCCTTGACGAAGTCGGCCAGCCAGGACCGGAACTCGGCGCCCAGGTCCTCGCGCTCGGCGGCGATCTGCACCACCGTCTGGAGGTATCCCAGCGGCATGCCGGTGTCGTAGCGGGTGCCCCGGTAGACGATCGCGTGCACCGGGGTGCCCTCGGTACGCAGCAGCTCCATCGCGTCGGTCAGCTGGATCTCGCCGCCGCTGCCCGGCTTGGTCCGCCGGATCGCGTCGAAGATCTTGCCCGGCAACACGTAGCGGCCGAGCACCGCCAGGTTGCTCGGGGCGTCCTCCGGCTGCGGCTTCTCCACCATCCCGGTCACCTTGACGACCTCGCCGATGTCGGTCAGCTCCGACTCGGCCGGCTCGACGGAGGCGATCCCGTACCGCTTGGTCTCGGACGGGTCGACCTCGAAGAAGGCGAGCACCACACCGCCGGTGCGGGCCTGCAACTCCAGCATCGCCGGCAGCAGCGGCTCCGATGGCTTGACGAACTCGTCGCCGAGCAGCACCGCGAAGGCGTCGTCACCGACGTGCGACTCGGCGTACCCGATGGCGTGGCCGAGCCCGAGCTGCTCGGGCTGCCGCACTGTGTAGATCTCGGCCAGCTCGCTGGGCCGACGTACGGCGGCCAGCCGCTCGGAGTCGCCCTTCTCCTCCAACCTGGTCTCCAGGTCCGGGCGACGGTCGAAGTGGTCCACCATCGACGTCTTACCCCGACCGGTGATCAGCAACACGTCACCGATGCCAGCCTGCGTGGCCTCCTCGACGATGTACTGCAACACCGGCCGATCCACCACCGGCAGCAGTTCCTTGGGCACCGCCTTGGTGGCCGGCAGGAACCGGGTGGCCAGTCCGGCGGCCGGGATGACGGCCTTGACCGCCAGGGGACGGCCGTTTGCGGCGACCGTCGATGAGGGGTTCGCTGAGTGCTCCGACATGCCGCGAGACTATCGGCCACGGCTCTGCCGCGGCGGGTGTGGCCCAGAAGACGCGCCGCCACCCGGCCCCGGCCGCGCCGCGTCCGGGCCGGCCCGCGCCGCGTCCGTCGCGACGTCCGGCGTGTCGTCGGCCGAATCCGGCCGGGCCTGCGCCGGGCCCGCCAGCGATGATTCCGGTACGCCCACCGCCGGGTCGGACCGGGCGGGCCCGCCCGGCTCCCGGCTGGCCTGCACCGGCTGGCCGGCGCGCGGCAGCCCGTCGGTAGGGCTCACCGCGCACGCGAGCACGGGAATTTCCCGGGTCGGCAGATCCGAGCGAACCTCGGCGACCCGGTACGTGTCACGGCCCGCCGCCTTGGCCGCGTAGAGCGCGTCGTCGGCGGCCTCCAGCACCTCCCGCCCGGTGCTGCCGTGGTCCGGGAAGACGGCGATGCCCACCGACACGGTCACCAGGACCGGCCCGGCGTACGCCTCGACGGCGATGGGCGTGTCGCGCACCGCCGCGCCGAGCCGCTCGGCCACGATCGCCGCGCCCCGCGCGTCGGTCTCCGGCAGCAGCAGCACGAACTCCTCACCACCCTGGCGGAAGGCCAGGTCGACCTCCCGGATCTCCCCGCGCACCCGGCGGGCGAACTCGGCCAGGACGGTGTCCCCCGCGGCGTGCCCGTAGGTGTCGTTGACGTCCTTGAACCGATCCAGGTCCAACGCGAGGACGCTGAGCATCCGCCCGAAGCGGCTGGCCCGTTCCACCTCCCGCCGGATCGACTCGCGCAGGTAGCGGTAGTTCCACAGCCCGGTGAGCGGGTCGGTGAGGGAGAGCCGCTGCGCCTCCTCGTGCACCCGGACGTTGTCCACCGCCACAGCCGCGTGGCCGGCGAAGGTGCGCAGGGTGGCCAGGTCGTCGTCGTCGAACTCGTCGGCGCCCAGCCGGTCGTAGAGGGCCAGCACGCCGAGGGCGGCCGCCGCGCCCGCCTCGTCGACCGGCCCCGAGGATCCGCCGAGGGTGGCCGTGGCACCGCCGGGCGGGGCGGCGAACGGAACCGCGACGTAGGTGCGACAGCGTGGCTCACCCGTTGGCGTCCCGGTCTGCTCCGCCCTGCCCCGTTGCGGTTCCCCGGTGGCGGCGACCTCACCGACCACGCCGACGCCGACCGGCACCCGGAGCGTCTGCGACCCGTCCGCCTCCTCCGCCGGCCAGCGCCCGTCCAACCCCTCCGTGCACTGGGCGACGAGCACCCCGCCGGTCTCCACCAGCAGCACGGCACCGGCGCGCGCGCCCGTGGCCCCGATGGCACTGCGCAGGATCACCCGCAGGATGCGTTGCAGGTCGTGTGTGCTGGCCAGCGTGTCGCCGAGCACCGCGAGGTGCCCGCGCAGCTGGTCCCGGTTGCTGGTCAACGCCGCGACGTAGGAGCCGGTCTCCCGGGTCATCCGGTTGAACGCGGCGGCCAGCCGACCCAACTCGTCACGACTGCGCACCGGCACCCGGGCGGTCAGATCGCCCTGGGCCACCCGGTCGACGGCACCGGCCAGCTCCGCCAGCGGCCGGGTGGTCACCCGGGCCAGCCGCCAGGCGGCCAGCACCGCGAGCAGCCCGGCCAGCACGACCACCCCGAGCAGCGTGGCGTGCAACCCCGGTGGCCGGTCACTGGGCACGGAGAGCACCAGTGGCAGCGGCTGCGTGGCAGAGGGCCCGAGCCTGCGCACGTACCGGCCCTCCTTGGTCTCGGTGACCTGCTCGCCCCGTACGCCGACGGCGGCGGCCAGCACCGCGTCGCGGACGTCACGGGACTCGGTCGTGTGGGTGACCCGCGCGGCGCTCGCCCCACTGTCGAGGAGGGTGACCGCCACCCCGGTCACCGCCGCCAGCCGGGCCACGAAGGCCGGGTCGACCAGTTGCGCGGCGGTCACAGTGCCCAGCCGGGTGCCGGCGCGATCGTGCAGGTCGACCTGGGCGGCCAACGCACGGACCGGGCCCGCCGAGCCCGGGTTCGAGCCCCCGTTCGTGCCCTCGGCCGAGCCGCCGCAGTCCTGCCACGGGGTCGACGGAGCACCGGGCGACAGGTAGGTGACCTGGCCGGCCACGTCGCTGACCAGCACCGCGGCGGCCAGACCCCGGCCGACCAGTTGCGCGGCGGCGACGGCGGGGTCGGCGGTGAGCGCCACCGCGTCGGCGGTGGCGCGTAGCTGCTGGCAGAGCGCGTCGACCGAGGTGCGAACCGCGGAGGCAGCCACCGCCAGGCGCTCGGTGGAGCGGCTGCGGTCCACCGCCGCGACTGTGGAGGCGACGAAGAGCGCGCCGAGCAGGACGGGCCCGAGCACCACCACGAGGAAGGCTGCCGTCAACCGCCCGCGTAGCGTCACTCGTCCCCCCGGAAGTTCCGCCTCCGTTGCTTGCGATGCTGACACAGTGCAACCGTGGGAGAGGCGTTGCGTCAGGAGTGTTGCGTGCCGGAATTTTCTGATGAAGCGGAAGTGACCCGAGTGGCGAAGCGGAACACCCGCGTCGAGCTGCTCGCCCGCCGCCGGTCGCTGCCCGCCGCGACCCGGGCAGCCGCCGCCGGGCGCGTGCAGGCCGAGCTGGTCGCCCTGGTACGCCGACTGCGCCCACACCGGATGACGGCGTACGTGCCGGTCGGCTCCGAACCGGGCGGGCCCGACCTGCCCGAGGTGCTGCGGGCGGCGCTGCCGGCGGACGCCGAGTTGCTGCTGCCGGTGCTCCTCGGTGACCTGGATCTGGACTGGGCGGCGTATACCGGGCCCGATGCCGTGATCGCTGCGGGACGGGGTATCCGAGAACCGGTCGGTGCCCGTCTCGGGCTGGCCGCCGTGGCACACGCGGAACTCGTGGTCGTTCCGGCTCTCGCGGTCGACCACCACGGTCGGCGGCTCGGGCGCGGTGGCGGGTCGTACGACCGCGCCCTCGCCCGGGTCCCCGCGGCGGCCCTGACGGTGGTGCCGCTGCACGACGGTGAGCTGGTCGAGGCGCTGCCGGCAGAGCCCCACGACCGTCGGGTGCGCGCGGTCGTCACTCCCGCCGACGGGGTGCGTACGCTTGACGGCGGCCCGGGTGCGGCGCACGGTGTCGCGCCCCACACGTCTGCTGGACGAACCCGGGGCGAATGACGCACCATTGGCACTCGAATACGTCGAGTGCCAACTGGCTGAGCCCAGATCCGGAGGAGAACGTGCCCACGTACCAGTACGCCTGCACCACGTGCGGTGAGCAGCTCGAGGCGGTGCAGTCCTTCTCTGACGAGCCGCTGACCGAGTGCCCGGCGTGTCAGGGGCGGCTGCGCAAGGTCTTCAACTCGGTCGGCATCGTCTTCAAGGGTTCGGGCTTCTACCGCACCGACTCCCGGGCGTCCGGTTCCGAGACGACCGCCGGCGGCACGACCACCAAGCCGGCGAAGTCCGAGTCGTCCTCCGCTGACAGCTCGTCGTCCTCTTCGGGGTCCTCGTCCTCGTCCGGGTCGTCCTCGTCCTCGGGGTCGGGGTCCTCGGGGTCGTCGTCCTCCTCGGGCGCATCGGGCGGCGGCAAGGCGGCCACGGCCAGCTCCACGTCCTGATCGCCGAAGGCCCGACCCCACCACGGGTCGAGCCTCGATCGACTCGGGTTCCAGGAAGTCGGCCTGTCCCCGTCGCTCTGACCGCCCGCTTTCCCTGATCCCGAGTCGATCAAAGCGATTCTCCTAGCAGATCGCACCGGCGGATGCGCGTTGTCCACAGGCCGGGCGGTTGTCCACAGGCGGTGGCCGTGGGTCGGCCGAGGCGGCGGGAACTGCCTAGCCTCCCCTGCATGAGTGCCGCTGCGGCGCTCGGGGACGGGAGGCGGCAGAGGCGATGGTCGATCCAGATTCCGCGCGGGCGTTGCGCCCGCTGCGCCAGCTCACTCTGCCCGGCGGGCGCACCCTGCTCCGGGCCGGTCTGGTCGCCGCGCTGCTCGGCCTGGCCGCCGCGGTCCTGCACACCCCGACCGGATGCCCTCCGACCGCCGTGCCCTCCGACTCGCCATCGGTGGCGGACGACCCGACCCGGTAGGCCGACCAAGGTCGGTCGGGCGAGCGCAGCAGGACAGGCATCCGCCCCGGTCGAGCACCGGCCACCGCCCAGGGCAGGAGCTGGCGGATCGAGATCGTCAGGGTCTGGCCGAGCCTGCGGGGGTCATTCCCAGTGCGGGGGGCGTTCGGCGAGCAGCCAGTCGTCGTTGCCGCCCGACCGCTCACCCCAACCACGGTCGGTGTCGTCGGTGGTCTGCTCGGGCAGCACCACGAAGTCTTCGCTCAGGTCGACGGCGCGGTCATCGTCTCGCGGTGCGCCGTGCGTGCCAGGGTCCTCGGTGCTCACGAGCGGCAAGACTAGCGCAGCCGACGGCGGTGGACCGGGCCACCGGCGGTGGGCACGCCGGCCAGAGCCAGCCGGACCGCCGGCACTGGGCACGCCGGCCGGACCGCCGACAGTGGGCGCGCCGGCCAGAAGCGACCGGGCCGCCGGTGGCGTTGGTAGCGTCGGACGGCGTGACGACCCCCAGCGGTGGCAGCGACCCGGACGACTACTGGCGACGGCCCGACACCGGTGACGACGCGGTGGCCGGCCAACCTCCCGCCGCGCCCGCGACCACACCACCGGCCGGGCCCACCCACCCGCAGCAGAACGAGCAGGCCAGCCCAGCATCGACGGGCCACCCGCCCAGCGGGAACGCGGGCCCGCTGCCCGCACCGGCGTCGGCAGGGGGCACTACCAGCGGGAACGCAGGCCCGCCGCCGCCCGCACCAACCGCGCCAGCGCCGACGGGAGGCCCTGCCAGCGGATACTCCGGCCCGCCGCCGAGCGTGCCGCCGCCGGCGGGTTGGCGTCCACCCGTACATCTGCAGCCGGCGCCGCCGCGACGGCTGCCACCGCAGGACATGGCCGACCTGGACGCGGCCGAGCAGCGATCGCAGCGGGTCACCTACGGCTTCGGGGCGGCGGCCGGCGTGGTGCTGCTGGTACTGCTCTGTCTGCTCTGCTCGCGGGTCATCTTCTGATGCCCACCCCCGGGCGGCAGCGCCGGCCAGCGGCTCAGAGGGTGGTGCCCCACACCGTCTCGGCGCCGGAGTGGCCGGTCAGGTAGACGTAGATCAGGGCGGCGATGGAAAGCCCCACTGCCGCTACCGCCAGCACGGGGATGACCAGCGCCGGCAGGCGCGGCACCCGGGGGTGCCCACTCGTCGCCACGAGCAGCAGGATGGCCACGACCCCGAGCGGCACCACGACGCGTAACAGGATGTCCCCGTAGCGGCTGTGCTCGAAGATCTGATCGAGGATCGGCCCCTGGAAGCCCCGGGCCACCAGCGCGTCGGTGAGTGCCTCACCCGACTTGACCGCGACGTAGGCGGTCACCGGCGCGGCCACGGCGAGGAGGCCCAGGGCCCAGTCCAGCCGGTGCCGCCACCGCGGTAGCCCCACGTACGCGATGGCCAGCACCGCCAGCAGCGGTACGAACACGACGACCGCGTGGATTACCAGGACGTGCACCGGTAGACCCAGGATCTCCTCGAACATCGAACCCTCCAGGTGGATCATGGTCAGGGGTGTTCAGCCTATGGTCCGCCGATCGTCCCCAGGCTCTCGACGGATGACACGCGCGCCACGTCGATCGGGTTCATTCGCTGGGGCCGTACTCCCGATCTTGCCTGGCTGTGTCGGTGGCCACCCGGAGCGGGCGACGGTTGTCGATGCGGGTCGAGCGTGTTGTCATTGGCCAATGTCCGGTGCCGAGGAGCTGCTGCGGTCGAGGGGTCTGCGTGTCACGCGCCCCCGCCTCGCGGTGCTCGACGTGCTGGCCGACGGCGGCCACCTGGAGGTCGACGAGATCACCCGGCGGGTGCGCGAACGCCTCGACTCGGTCTCCACCCAGGCGGTCTACGACGTACTGGGCGCGCTGTCCCGGGCCGGGCTGTCCCGACGGATCGAGCCGGCGGGCAGTCCCGCCCGCTATGAGGCGCGGGTGGGCGACAACCACCACCACGTGGTCTGCCGAGGCTGCGGCGAGATCGCCGACATCGACTGCGCGGTGGGCAGCGCACCGTGCCTGGAGCCGAGCAGCGCGCACGGGTTCGAGGTCGACGAGGCCGAAGTGACCTTCTGGGGCCTCTGCCCGGGCTGCCGGGCCCGCCGCTCCGCCGACGTCTGAGCATCCGCACCGGAGGCACGTGACCGGCGAGGTCGGCCCGATCGTGGCACTCTTGTGCGGTGGACTCCGATGACCTCGGCCTTTTCGGTCCGGGTTCGGTCACGTGGAAGGTGCACGAGGAGCCGATCCTGATCGTCGCCGGCCTGCGCTCGCTCTACCTCCAGGCGTTGCACCCCCGGGCCATGGCCGGGGTCGCGCAGAACAGCAACTACCGCACCGACGCCTGGGGTCGACTGCTCCGCACCGCCACCTACGTGGCGACCACCGTCTACGGGACCACCGCCGAGGCGGAGGCCGCCGGGGCCCGGCTGCGCCGCCTGCACGACCGCCTGCGGGCCACCGACACGCTCACCGGTGAACAGTTCAGGATCGACGAACCGGACCTGCTGCGCTGGGTGCACGTGACCGAGGTCGAGTCGTTCCTGAGCACGGCCCGACGCGCCGGGCTGCCGCTGAGCGACGACGAGGTGGACGGCTACTACACCGAGCAGCGCCGCGCCGCAGCCCTGGTCGGCCTGGACCCGGCCACCGTCCCGGGGACCGCCGCCGAGGTCGCTGACTACTACGAGGCCGTACGGCCACAGTTGCGGATGACCCGGGAGGCCGCCGAGACGGCGGTGTTCCTCACCGCCCCGCCGCTGCCGTGGAAGCTCAGCCTGCCGGTCCGGTTGGGGCTCACGTTGGGCCCGCCACGCTGGGCGTACCTGGGGATCGCCAGCACCGCGTTCGCGCTGCTGCCGGCGTGGGCACGCCGGATGTACGGAGGTCCCGGTCTACCGACCACCGCGCTGTCGGCGGACCTGACAGTGCGCGCGCTGCGGCTCGCGTTCGCCGCCGTCCCCCGTCGCTACCTGGAGGGGCCGTTGATTCAGGCGGCCAAGGAGCGGGCCGCGCGGCACGCTGCCGCCTCGCTGGCCGGCTGACCCGACATTCGGCAGGAGATCAGCCGTCGGCCGGCCGGTCCACTGCCGCCCACGGCTCCTTGCCCGGGACCTGTGCGCCCGTCGGGCAGTGCCGCCGGAAGTCGCACCAGCCACAGCGCGGGCCGGGCGCCACCGGGAAAGCCTCGTCCGCGTCGGCGCCGTCGGCGACTGCCCGCTCGGCGGCCATGATGTCGCGGGCCGTCTCTTCCGCGCGGGTCAGTTGTCGGGCCAGCGACTCGACTGTGTGGTCGTGGCCGGCGACCGTGCCGGTCGGCAGGTGGTGCAGCTCCACCCTGCGGCACGGCCGACGAAACACCCGCTCGGCGGCGTACGCGTAGAGCGCGAGCGCCTGCGAGCCCCTGGCGTCGTCAGTGTCCAGCCCGGTGCGGCCGGTCTTGTAGTCCACGATGACCAGCTCCGGCCCGTCCGGGCCGGGCCGCGAGTCGATCCGGTCGGTACGACCGTTGAACGCCAGCACCGCGGTCTTGACCGCCACCACCCGCTCCACGCCGAGCGGGTCGGAATCCGGCTCCAGCGTCTCGACGTACGACTCCAGCCACCCCAACGCCCGCCGGTAGGCGGCCCGTTCCTGCTCGTCGTCGCGGTAGCCCTCGCGGACCCAGGTGCCCTTGAGCAGTGTGGCCAGCACCTCGGGACGCCTTCGGTCGGCGGGCAGCGCATACCAGTTCTTCAGGGCGGTGTGCACGCTGGCGCCGAGCGAGTTGTGCGCCCACGGCGGGCCCTTGGGTGGGGCGGGCCGGTCGACGTAGGAGTAGCGGTAGCGACGCGGGCAGTCCGCGTACGCGCCGAGCTTGCTCGGGGTGCAGACGAACAGCCGCTCGGGCATGCCCTCGAAGCCGAGCTGCTCGGCGTCGCCGGCGCGCTGCCGCGGGGCCCGGCCGCCGGCGGCCGGCCGCCCCGCTGATGAGGATCGTCGCACGTCTCAGATCCTGCCATCCATCTCCGACATCGCGCGTGTGCCGTCAGGCCATGTTCACGTACTGCGTGACGAAGGCGGCCACCGCGTCGGCGATGAGCTGCACGGCGATCGCGGCCAGCAGCAGGCCGGCGATCCGGGTCAGCACCTCGATCCCGCCCGGCCGGAGGATCTTCACGATGCCGCCGGAGAAGCGCAGGACGATCCAGACGGCGACCATCACGGCGAGGATCGCCACGGCGATGGCGCTGAACTCTCCCAGCCCGTCGGCCTGCTGGACGAAGAGCATGGTGGCCACGATGGCACCCGGGCCGGCCAGCAACGGCGTGCCCAGCGGCACCAGGGCGATGTTGGAGGTGACCTGCTGGCTCGGGTCGTCGGCCTTGCCGGTCAGCAGCTCAAGGGCGACGAGCACGAGCAGCAGCCCACCGGCTGCCTGCAACGCCGGCAGGTCCACGTGCAGGTAGTCGAGCAGGGTCTGCCCCGCCACCGCGAAGATCACGATGACGCCGAGCGCCAACGCGACGGCCTGCCAGGCTGCCCGGTTGCGGTCGCGGGCGGGCAGGGGGCCGGTCAGCGCCAGGAAGATCGGCATCATGCCCGGCGGGTCGGTGATCACCAGCAGAGTCACGAAAACCTCGCCGAACAGCTTCAGATCCACGTGATCAACCTAGCCGCGTCGCGATGGGCGAAATACCCGGATCAGCCCGAAGCGACCTCGGTCACCCCCTCGGCGACGATCCGCTCGTACGCCTCGACGCTGGTGCTGAACGCGCCGAGTTGGACGGTCTTGTGGGTGCCGTGAAAATCCGAGGAGCCGGTGACGAGCAGGCCCAGCTCGGCGGCGAGCGCCCGCACGTGTTCCCGCTCGGCCGGGCTGTGGTCCTCGTGGTCGGCTTCGAGCCCGGCGAGCCCGGCGGCGGCCAGCTCGGCGATCAGCTCGTCGGGCACGACCCGGCCGCGTCGGGTGGCTCGCGGGTGGGCGAAGACCGGCACGCCTCCGGCCGCCCGGACCAGCCGAACGGCCCGGAACACGTCGATGTCCTCCTTGGGCAGCCGGTACCGCTCGCCCAGCCAGTCCGGGCCGAACGCCTCCCGGACGCTGCCGACCAGGCCCGCGCGGATGAGTGCCTGCGCGATGTGCGGACGTCCCACTGTGCCGCCACCCGCGCCGACGAGGATGTCCGGCCAGTTCACGTCGATGCCGTCGGCCCGCAGGAGGCCGACGATCCGTTCGCCACGCTCTTCCCGGGCGGCCCGGACCCGCGCCAGCTCGGCCACCAGCTCCGCGTGACCCGGATCGAACAGGTACGCGAGCAGGTGCAGCGGCACCGCGGGCTGCGGACCGGACCAGCGACACGACAACTCCGCACCCCGGATCAGGCGCAGACCGGGTGGCAGCGCGGCCACTGCCGGCGCCCAGCCCGCCGTGGTGTCGTGGTCGGTGATCGCCAGCACGTCCAGCCCGGCGTCGGAGGCCGCGCCGACCAGCTCGGCCGGGGTCAGCGTGCCGTCGCTGGCCGTCGAATGGGCGTGCAGGTCGATCCGGGAGGCGGGGCCGGTACGCGAGGTCACCGCCCGACGTTACCGAGGAAACGGTGAGCCCGGCTCACATGGGCCACCTGGGGTCAGAAGCCCTGCACCAGGATCGGCCGCTCTCCGGCCGGCACGCCGGGCACCGCAGCGGGGCCGGCGGGCTTTCCCGCCCGCACCTGGCCGACGTCGACCCGGACCAGCTCGCCGTCGCCGTCGAGGTAGGAGGCCTGAGCCTCGTCGCTCCAGACGATCGCCCCGGTCATCGGCGGCCCGGCCGCGACGGCTGTCGCACCCGGTCCGAGCCGCTGTAGGTCGACCAGCAGGGACCGACCGGCCGAGCCGCTGTCCTCGTTGACCAGCAGCCACCGCCCGTCCGGCGAGACCCCGCCGACGCCGTCCTGGCTCAGGTCCGGACCGCAGCCCGTGCGTACCGGGTCCAGGTGACGTGTCGGGGTGAGGATGGCAAGGCAGGTCCGGTCCGGATCGGCCGTGCTGACCTGCCCGACGAGCCGCCCGTCGGGCAGCTGCCCGTAGACGTTGAGGCTCTTCCGGTCGAGGGCGTCGGGCAGCGGCCCCGCACCGGGCCGCCAGAGTGTGTGACCGGCGCTGGCCGGGTCGAGGCGGACCAGCACGCTGTCACCGACGAACCGGACGGGCTCCGCCGCCGCCGGCATCGGAGTGCGCACCGACCCGATGAGTTGGGTGCCGACCACACCCGCCGTCAGGAGATCGCCTCCGTCGCGCCAGGCGACCTGGCGGCTGTCCGGGGCCAGGACGATCGCGCCGGCACCGGCCAGCAGCACCTGTACCAGGCCGTCGTCCTGCACCACCCACAGAAAGCGCCCGGCGGTGCTCGGCGCGCCCACCACCAGCCAACCGCCTCCGCTGGGCAGCGGCTGGACGCGTTCGGCCGGCCCGACGTCGGACAACACCAGCCGCCGCCCGTCGGCGCTGACCAGCGTCTCGCTGGCGATGAGCGAGGTCGACGCCGTGGGCGAGGGGTCGGGGCCGGGAATGCTGGCCGTCGGGAACGGTCGACTGGTCGGGTCGGGGTCGCCGATCACGACGATGGGTGAGCCGTCCCGCCTGGTCTCGGCACCGAGCTGGGCCATGCCGGCGCTGAGCAGCACGGTGGTGGCCGCCGCGAGGGCGAGGCCGGCGGCGGTGCGTCGACGCCGGATCCGGTTCGCGCGACGGATGGCCTGGCCGGCCGGGTCGACGCTCAGCGGACGGGCAAGGGCGACCTGGTGCGAGAGGGTCTCCCGCACCGCACCTTCCAACTCGTCAGGCCGCACCTGGTAGGAACGCTGCGGGCCGTCCGTCAGGTTGTCGCGTCGGCCGGGGAACTGACTCACTGCTGTTCCCCGGAGCCCGTGCCGACGGGCACGGCCGCCGGGGCGGTGGGCAGGACCACCTGCGGATCGATCCCGCGCGGCACGGCAGGGCGCGGAGCGGTGGGGCGGGGCACGGGTCGGCCAGCCGCCCGTCCGGGACGGGGTGAGGCAGCGGCACCGGTGGCCGGGACCCGCCCGGTCCGGGAACCCGAGCCCGCCGCCCGGCCGCCGGCGCCGATCGCGCCCGCAGCACTGTCGGCAGCGCCAGTCCGGCCGGCGATGCCGGCGGCGGCTGCCAGCTCCGGTGCGTCCGCGCCCAGTCGCCGACGCAGCGTGGCGAGCGCCCGGGACGCCTGGCTCTTCACCGTGCCCGGTGAAATGTCCAGCATCGCGGCGGTCTGCGCCTCCGACATGTCCTCGTAGTAGCGCAGCACCAGCACTGCCCGCTGCCGGTTGGGCAACTCCCGGAGATGCCGCCAGAGCAGATCCCGGTCAAGTTGCTGCTCGATCTCGTCGACACCGGCCCGCTCGGGCAGCACCTCGGTAGGGCGTTCGCCGTGCCAGCGCCGCCGCCACCAACTGGTCGACGTGTTGACCATCACACGCCGGGCGTACGGCTCGACGGCCTCGATCCCGCCGAGCCGCTTCCACGCCAGGTAGGTCTTGGTCAGCGCCGTCTGGAGCAGGTCCTCGGCCGTGGCCCAGTCGCCGGTGAGCAGATAGGCGGTGCGCAGGAGCGCGGCGGAGCGGGCCGCGACGAACTCGCGGAACTGCTCCTCCAACGAGTCCTTGCTCGCCACCGCCCACCTCCACACCCCTGCCGTCCTGGCAGAGTGCCACGTCAGGGGCGGTCTGGTCCATGACGAAAGGTGCGCACTTGCTCCGATGTTCGGTCGAAAACCTTCACGCCCCGTCGTCGGCCTTGGCCTCGTCGGCCTCCTTGCCGAGCCGCGCCTCGACGGCCTGCGGCTCGTACATCTCCTCGACGACGCGCAGGTAGAGCTCGTTCGGGTTGGGCAGGTTCTTGACCTCGCGAAGCGCCTGCTCCTGGCCGGCGGACTCCAGCACGAAGGTGCCGTAGTTGAGCGCTCGACCGGTCGGGGTCTGCTCGTACTTCATGTCGGTGACCCGGACCAGCGGCATCATCGCCACCTTGCGGGTGACGATCCCGTTGACCACCATGACCCGCTTGTTGGTCAGGATGAACCGGTCATACCACCAGTCGGCGACCTTCCACGCCACCCAGCCCATCACCGCGAACCACAGCAGCACGGCGATGGTGGTCAACGCGCCGACGTCCTGACCGGCGAGGAAGCCGGAGAGATAGCCGAGCACGAAGGTCGCCGCGACGCCGATCAACAGCGGGTTGCTGAGGTGGATCCAGTGTCGCTTCCACTCGCCCCGGTAGCGCTCGGTGGGGAAGAGGTAGCGAGCCACCAGCGAACTGGGCTCGTCTTCCAGCGGCAGCACCCGCCGAGGGGTCGAGCCGGTCGCGTCGGCACGCAACCCGGCCAGCTCGTCCTCGGAGATCTGCGGCGGCTGGTAGCTGGCCTCCGGATCTCGGATCCACCCCCGACCGGAACGACCCTGGCCGGCGTAGCCGGGCCCGTCGCCATAGCCGACGTCGTCCGAAAGGGACGGACCGTCGGACAGGCCGGGGCCGGCCCCGTAGCCCGGGCCGTCATCAGGCCCGATCCGCGGGATCGGCTCGGTGTCGCGCTCGCGACGTTCCCGGTCGGGGTCGTCCGGGTCGAAGGGTGGACCGGAGGGGCTGCCCATCGGCGGCTAGGCGACGAGGCTGGTGAAGAAGTCGCCAAACCCCTGGGCGATATCCATGATCCCGCCGCCGAGCGACTTGAACACGTCCGCCGCCGAGTTTGGTCGATAGGCGACGAAGAAGATCAAGAATGCGATTCCGGCCCAGGTGAGGACCTTCTTGACCATGGCGGGCCATCCTCTCGCGCGGCGCCGGGTCCCATTACCGCAGCGGCACCCAGAGTATCAGTGTGGTGTCGTACAGTGAATATCTGCGTCCGTTCTCCGTCAATCCGGAAGAGTTGTCAAGCTCTACCGGGTAGATACGGGGACGGTGCGCCGTACACGAGCTCGGGCGGAGTCCACTCGGTCAGGTCGTGTAGCACGACGTCTTCCGCGAGCAGGTGACCCGCACTCGCCGGCCAGGCTATCGCATGGAGCCACATTCCCCGAGCTTCGCCGGCGTACGCGCTTCGATCCGTTGGAGAATTCACCAACCACAGTGGAGTGGGGTGCCCACCGACCTTGATCTTCGCCTGTCCGACGTGGTCAGGGTGACCCGGCCCCGGGTCGGTCAACGCGTCCACCAACTCCGGTCCCGGGTCCGGCCCGGTCAGACCGGCGAGGCGGGTGCCCAGGCCGACACCGGGTTCCTCGGCCACGAAGACCAGATCGGCCGGACCACCACCGAGGGGCGCGGGGCCCGCGCACGCCACCACTGTCGCCCGCACACCCGTGCGGTCGTCCCCGGCGTACGCCACGCCGGTGAGTGTCCAACCGGGCGGCAGCGGCCACGGGCACCACAGCGGTGTCACCGGTGGATCGCCGGTCGCGGTGATCCGTTCCACCACGCTCGCCACGATGTCCGCTCCGATGTGCTCGGGCACGTGCAATGGCGGCACCGGGCCGCAGCGCGCACATCTCGAGTCGGTGTTCATCAGATCCGGCGCCCGTACCGGGCCCCCGCATCTCGGACAACTCACCGCGACACTCACATCCCCACCGTCGCCCCGGACCGCCGGCACGTCAAGCCGGAACGTCCGATTCGGCACCGTACGTGGGTCAGTCCGGCGGCGTACCGGCGTGCGCGCGGATCCAGGCGTGCATGGCGATTCCGCTGGCCACCCCCGCGTTGATCGACCTCGTCGAGCCGTACTGGGCGATGGAGTAGAGCTGGTGGCAGGCGGCACGGGCCGGCGCGGAGAGGCCGGGGCCCTCCTGGCCGAACAGCAGCACGCAGTCCCGCGGCAGGGTGCCGGTCTCCAGCGGACGCGACCCGGGCAGGTTGTCGATGCCGAACACCGGCAGTTGCCGCTCGGCCGCCCAGGCGACGAACTCCTCGATCGTCTCGTGGTGCCGTACGTGCTGGTACCTGTCGGTCACCATCGCGCCGCGCCGGTTCCACCGTCGGCGTCCGACGATGTGCACCTCGGCGGCGTTGAACGCGTTGGCGTTGCGCACCACGGTGCCGATGTTGAAGTCGTGCTGCCAGTTCTCGATCGCGACGTGGAAGCCGTGCCGGTGCCGGTCCAGGTCGGCGACTATCGCCTCGTGCCGCCAGTAGCGGTAGCGGTCGACGACGTTGCGCCGGTCCCCCTCCGCGAGCAGTTGCGGGTCGTAGCGGCTGTCGTCCGGCGGGTCCCCCTGCCAGGGGCCCACGCCCACCTCAAGCTGGTCGTCGGTCACGGTCATCAGAGGGTACGGACCGCGTCGCCGTCGGCCGCGCCGACCTGCCGGTCAGCCCAGGTCGAGGGCGGCACCGAGCCGGTCCAGGAAGCGCCGGTCCGCCGGGCTGGCCGGTGGGTCCACCCGGCGCGTGCCGGTGCCGGGCACCGCGCGACAGACCCGGGCCGCGACCGACTGCACCCACTGGCGGTACGCGGCCGAGTCGGCGGGGTCGGCCCGCCGCCGGAGGACCCGGCTCGCCGCCCGGCATGCGGCCAGCAGGTCCACCAGGTCGGTGAGCCGCTCGGCGGGCTGTGGGGTGCCGTCGTGGCGGGCGTAGATCGTGGCGACCACCGCCCGGACCAGGTCGCTGTCGGAGGCTCGGCCCGCGGCCACGGCATCCAGACCGGCCAGGCCGGCCATCACTCCACGCTCCGTCCGGTCAGGCCCCGGTGCCGCGGCGGCCACGAGGACCCGACCGGGCAGGCTGGTGAGCAGATCCCACTCGACGGCGGAGTAGACAGCGGTGGTCAAGGGTGCGGCTCGGCGGCCGGCAGAGGGCGGCTCTCCCGCGACGGAGTGGCTCATCGGAACCTCCGGCGTCAGCATATGCCCCGCGACGGGCACCGGACCCCTTCCCCAGCAGACCCGCGCCGGGGAAGGAGCCCGGTGTTCGTCGACGGTCGAGCCCGCCGTGACTCGTCAGCGCGGCTCGGGGAAGCTGGGCCGCTCCGGATCCACGCCGTCGGGCACCGCGGCGGCCGCGTACTCCCGCTTGGGCACCATGACCTTGCGCCGGAAGACGCAGACCATCGTGCCGTCCTGGTTGTAGCCGCGGGTCTCCACCGACACCACACCCCGGTCGGGCTTCGAGCCGGACTCTCGCTTGTCCAGCACCGTGGTCTCGCCGTAGATCGTGTCGCCGTGGAAGGTCGGCGCGACGTGCCGCAGCGACTCGACCTCCAGGTTGGCGATCGCCTTGCCACTCACATCGGGCACCGACATGCCGAGCAGCAGCGAGTAGATGTAGTTGCCGACCACGACGTTGCGCTTGAACTGGCTGGCCGTCGCGGCGTAGTGCGCGTCCATGTGCAGCGGGTGGTGGTTCATGGTGAGCAGGCAGAAGAGGTGGTCGTCGTACTCGGTGACGGTCTTGCCCGGCCAGTGCCGGTAGACCGCGCCGACCTCGAACTCCTCGTAGTAGCGACCGAACTGCATGCTGGTCCCTTCGACGGGCGGCGATGGAGTTCGGCACAGCATGCCTTACCGATGGTTAAGGCGACCGGCGGGGCGCGGCGGCGGCGGAAATGTCACACGGGTCACTCGCCTGGGGGGAGACGCAATGAGCGGCGGGGCCCTCCCCGGCACCCGCCGCCCACGCTCTGATGTGAGGAATTCTGCCCTACGGGTGCGTAGCTTCAACAGAGGTCGCGATCACATTTATCTTTTTGTAACACTACTGTGAGTGACGAAGCGGAGGTTGATCAGCGATCTCCGCAGGCCGGATACCTCCTTGTCAAGGCCCAAGTTACCGATTCGTAGTGCTCAATCGCGTGGATCTCCCTGGAAACGCTCCCATCACCGCAGGTCACGCAAGTGCGTCATGCACTTGCGTTCCGCAGGTCGGGTGTGAACAGATGCTTGTCGATGACCGTCGGCACCCCCCGGCAGCCCCGGGCACGTTTCGTGCCCCACCCCCCGGGAATTCGATACGGTCAGCCCTGGTTCTACGGGACGTAGATAAACCGCGGTGATCGGAGAGTGCAATGGCAACCGTTGAGCTGACCTCGACGAACTTCGACGAGGTGACCGGCAACGACGGCATCGTCCTGGTCGACTTCTGGGCCGACTGGTGTGGTCCGTGCAAGCGGTTCGCCCCGGTCTACGAGCGCTCCTCGGAGAAGCACCAGAACATCGTCTTCGGCAAGGTCGACACTGAGGCTCAGCAGGAGCTGGGCGCCAAGTTCGACATTCGCTCGATCCCGACGATCATGGCGATCCGCGACGGCGTCATCGTCTTCGCCCAGCCGGGCGCCCTCCCCGAGTCCGCGCTGGAGAACCTGATCGAGCAGGTCGAGGCGCTGGACATGGACGACGTCCGCAAGCAGCTGGCCGAGCACAACCACTGAGTCGTCCCCACGACGACACGCGAGGCCGGGCCCGGTACGGGCCCGGCCTTCGTCGTACCCGCCGACTCGACCCATGATCACCTGCCTGGTCGGGCCGAACTGGCCATCGGAGGGACCCGAGGCCGTCGGTACATCCCGTATCGTCACGACCCGATGGAGAATCTGACCACCCGCGGGCGCGTGACCCGGCTGGGCGCGACCGCACTCGGCCTCGTCCTGCTCGTCGTCGGCACCTTCTGGGGCAGCGACGACGATTTCCCGTTCGGCCCGTTCCGGATGTACTCCACCTCCAACCCGCCGAACGCACCCGCCCCTGACACCCGCGTCGAGGGGGTGAACAGCTCCGGGGCGGTGATCGACCTCGACCAGAACGCGACAGGCATCCGCCGCGCCGAGATCGAGGGCCAGCAGGCCCGATACGCCGCCGACCCGACGCTGCTCACCGAGGTCGCCGACGCGTACGCCGAACGCCACCCGGACGCCCCCGCGCTGGTCGAGGTCCGCATCGTCATCCGCTGGCACGGCATCCGCGCCGGCCGACCGACCGGCGAGCACACCGACCAGACCGTCGTGAGCTGGCAGGCCGCCCGATGAACCGCTGGTTGACCGAGGCCGTACCCCGGGGCCGGGTGGCCGCCTTCCGCACCCTGATCTACCTGTTCGTCGCCGCCGACCTGGTGATCTTCACCCCCTGGGTACGCACCCGGGTAAGCGTGCCCGGCGACCTGTACCAACCACTCCTGATCGGCCGCCTGCTCCCACTGCCGACGCCAACCGAGACGCTGGTGACGGTGATCTTCTGGGCGTTGCTGCTGCTCGCCCTCCTCGCCGCCACCGGACGAGCGCCCCGGCTGCTCGGCTGGGCGGTGTGCGCGCTGTACCTGGAGTGGATGATCATCGCGATGAGCTACGGGAAGGTCGACCACGACCGGTTCGGGCTGCTCGTCGCACTGGCCGTGCTGCCCACCGCCGGCCGCGCGCGACACGGCGACACCACCCGCACCGAGGCCGGCGGCTGGGCCCTACGCGTCACCCAGATCGCGGTGATCTGCACGTACTTCCTGGCCGCCTTCGCCAAGCTGCGGTTCGGCGGCCTGGACTGGCTGACCGGCTCGGTCCTGGCCCGCGCGATCATCCGGCGCGGCACCGACCTGGCCGACCTCATCGCCCAGGTGCCGTACCTGCTGATCGTCGCCCAGTTCGGCATCGTGGCGTTCGAACTGCTGAGTCCGGTGGTCTTCTTCCTGCCACCCCGCTGGCGACTCGCCATGGTCGGCTTCTTCTACTCGTTCCACGCGGTCACCATCGCGACCATCACGATCTCGTTCGCGCCGCACCTGGCCGCGATGACCAGCTTCCTGCCGCTGGAGCGGGTGCGCCCGCTGGTCTGGGCGCGCCGGCTCGTCGGCCGCGGCTCTCCCGAGGCGGCCACGACGGACGCCTCGGTGCCGCGCCCGGCCGACGTCGACCCGGTGCCGACCGACCAGGGCCCGGTGACAGCCGGCTCGGGGCCGGCACGCGACGATCAGGCGCCGGTGGTCGGGCGACCGGCCGGCCCGTAGAGCCGCTCCCGGGCCTCCTGCGGCAGGGAGCAGGCCGCCGTGCCACCGGGAAGTCGGTGCCGGTTGCGCGCCACCCAGCGGTACAACGGCCAGGCCGCGACGCGTACCGGAGGAATCCGCAGGCCGGCGCCGGCGACCCGCCAGAGCGGACCACTCGCGGCGAGCAGCTTCGCGATGGCGTCCGGACCGGCCGCGCGTGAGCCGTCCGCGCCGACCCACTGCACGGCCTCCTCGCACTCGGCCACGCTGAGGCCGAGCGCGTCCAGGTCGGCGAACTGCCAGGGCACCACGCGTGCGGCGGTGGGGATGCGGCGCTCGATGAACTCCGCACAGCTCGTGCAGAACGCGCAGTCCCCGTCGTAGACGAAGGTCGACGTCTCCATGGCTCCCATCCTTCCCTCTCCGACCACCCGGACGCCCACCGGTGTACGGCGGGTCACTTGCGCTTGCCTCGTACACGTGTTCGAATAGTGCCCATGCGCTGGGACAACCTCACCGCTCCCCCGGTCGAGGGAGACCCCGAGCGGGCAGCGCCAGCGACGCCACCCCTGCCGCTGGCGCTGCCCGGCGCCGTCGCCCGCACCTTCGACACCCCCGAGTTCGCCGGGATGACCTTCTACGAGGTGCAGGCCAAGTCCATCCTCAACCGGGTGCCCGGGCAGTCCCGCGTTCCGTTCGAGTGGACGATCAACCCGTACAGGGGCTGCTCTCATGCCTGCGTTTATTGCTACGCGAGAAATACTCACACCTATCTCGATCTCGACGCCGGTGCGGACTTCGACCGGAAGGTGATCGTCAAGGTCAACGCCGGTGAGCTGGTCCGGCGGGAGCTGGCCGCGCCGCGCTGGCGGGGCGCCCACGTGGCGATGGGCACCAACGTCGACTGCTACCAGCGGGCCGAGGGTCGCTACCGGCTGATGCCGCAGATCATCGGTGCCCTGCGAGACTTCGCGAACCCGTTCTCGATCCTCACCAAGGGCACGCTGATCCTGCGCGACCTGCCACTCCTGCGTCAGGCCGCCGAGGTGACCACGGTGGGCATCTCCTTCTCGGTGGGTTTCGTCGACGAACACCTCTGGCGCACCGTCGAACCGGGCACACCACACCCCCGCCGCCGACTGGACGCCGTCCGGGCGCTCGCCGACGCCGGCTTCTCCGTCGGGGTGCTGATGGCCCCGATCCTGCCCGGCCTCAGCGACAGCGACGAGTCGATCGACGCCACCGTCTCAGCCATCGCCGCCGCCGGCGCGACGAGCGTGACCGCCCTGCCGCTGCACCTGCGTCCGGGGGCTCGGGAGTGGTACGCGCACTGGCTCGCCCGCGAGCACCCGCGCCTCGTGCCCCGCTACCGCGAGCTCTACCGGGCCGGCGCGTACACGCCGCAGGCGTACCAGCGGGAGTTGACCGCACGGGTGCGGATCGCCGCCCGGCGACACGGGTTGCACCGCGGGGAGCGGGGCGACAACCGCAGCCTGCCCGAGTCGCCGCCACCGTCAGCCGAGCAGCTGACGCTGCTCTGATCGGAGCTACAGTCGGCGGGTGCGTACCGCTCAGCAGATCCTCGCCGACTCCGCCGTGATCGCCGTCGTGGGCGCGTCCCGCGACCCGTTCAAGGCCGCGCACGGCGTGCCGTTGCAGATGCAGCAGTACGGCTGGCGCATCATCCCGGTCAACCCGACTGTCGACGAACTGTTCGGGGAACGGGCCTACAAGACCCTCGCCGACATTCCGCACCCCGTGGACCTGGTGGACGTGTTCCGACCGGCGGCTGACGCCGTGCAGGTGGTGCGGGACGCGGCGGCGATCGGCGCTCCCGCGGTCTGGCTGCAACTGGGCATTGTCTCGGCCGAGGCGCGGCGGATCGCCGAGGAGGCCGGCATGGACTACGTCGAAGACCGCTGCCTCATCGTCGAACGCGCCGCCGCCAACCTGACCCGCCTGCCCTGACCCACCCCCACCCCCACCGCGATCTTGCACTTACTGTCGCGACAAACCCGGCATGAGGGTCAATCGGACAACCGAAAGTGCAAGATCGCGAGGGTGCAGGGCGTGGACTCAGAGCTTGTACTCCTTGAGGAGACCTCGGGAGATGATGGTCTTCTGAATCTCTGAGGTGCCCTCGCCGATGAGCAGGAACGGGGCCTCCCGCATCAGCCGCTCGATCTCGTACTCCTTGGAGTAGCCGTAGCCGCCGTGGATGCGGAACGCCTCCTGGACGACCTCGGCGCAGTATTCGGAGGCGAGCAGCTTGGCCATCCCGGCCTCCACGTCGTTGCGCTGGCCGGCGTCCTTGAGCCGGGCGGCGTTGACCATGAGGGCGTGCGCGGCCTCGATCTTCGTGCCCATCTCGGCGAGCTTGAAGGCGATCGCCTGGTGCTTGGCGAGAGGCTGGCCGAAGGTCTTGCGCTGTTGGGCGTAGCTCACCGCCAGCTCGAAGGCGCGGATGGAGATGCCGCAGGCGCGGGCTGCCACGTTGACCCGGCCCACCTCGATGCCGTCCATCATCTGGTAGAAGCCGCGACCCACCTGGTCGGCGCCGCCGAGGATCGCGGAGTCGGGCACCGTGACGCCGTCGAGCACCATCTCGGTGGTCTCGACGCCCTTGTAACCCATCTTTTCGATCTTGCCGGGGATGGTGAGGCCGGGGGCGGTCTCGCCGAAGCCCGGCTCCTTCTCCAGCAGGAACGTGCTCATGTTGCCGTAGACGGACTCCGCGCCGGTGTCGGTCTTGACCAGGGTGGCCACCACCGAGGAGTAGGCCCCGTTGGTGAGCCACATCTTCTGCCCGTTGAGCACGTACTGGTCGCCGTCGCGGACGGCCCGGGACTTGATCGCCGAGACGTCGGAGCCGGTCTCGGGCTCGGACATGGAGAACGCTCCCCGCACCTCACCGGTGGCCATCTTCGGCAGCAGCCGGGCCTTCTGCTCGGCGGAGCCGTGCTGGGAGATCAGGTACGCCACGATGAAGTGGGTGTTGACGATGCCGGAGATCGACATCCAGCCGCGGGACAACTGCTCCACCACCAGCGCGTAGGTGAGCAGTGATTCGCCGAGGCCGCCGTGCTCCTCGTCGATGGTGAGGCCGAACAGCCCCATCTCGCGCATGCCGTCGAGGATGTCGGTGGGGTACTCGTCGGCGTGCTCCAGCCGCTGCGCGTGCGGGATGATCTCCTTGTCGGCGAAGTCCCGAACGGTCTCCAGGATCGACTGTTGCACATCGGTCAGGCCGGGCGTCTGGGCGAGTCGGGCCATCTCAGCCTCCGGGGATCCGCGCACTACTCATGGGTAACTGAACGCTGGGTCAGTATCGGCCCCTCGGGTCGAGGAGGCCAAGGTGACCAGTCCACACAACCGCTGTGAAAAGGTTCACCGCTGCGGGTAGCGTCCGGCAAGAGGGACTTTTCCGGCACCGGCAGGAGGAGGACAGCTGTGAGCTACCCACCGCCGTCGGGACCGCCCGGGGACGAGCCGCCGCCGTCCCCCTACGAGCCACCGAAGGACCAGTCGCCGTACGCGCCACCGCCGGCCGGCCAGTCACCGTACGCGCCGCAGCCGGACCAGCCGGCATACGAGCTGCCAGCGGAACGCTCACCGTACGGGCCGCCGGAGGGCGAACCGTCGCCGTACGGCCACCAGGGGCCGCAGCAGTCGGCCCACTGGAGTCAGCAACCGCCGTACCCCCCGCAGGGCCCCTACGGCCAGTACGGCCCACCGCCTGCCGGGCCGGGTCGGGGCACGAACGTGCTGGCGATCCTGTCGCTGGTGTTCGCCTTCGTCTTTCCGCCGGCCGGCGCCGTCCTCGGTCACGTGGCCAAGCGGCAGATCCGTACCAGCGGCGAGGAGGGCGACCAGCTCGCGACCTGGGGGCTGATCCTGGGCTACGTCTTTACCGGGCTCACAGTGCTGGCCTGCTGTGGCTGGCTGGCGCTGGTGGCCTTCAGCAACTCCGGCGACAGTGGCAGCTACTGACGAACGGGCCGGTGCGGCCCGTCAAGGTCAGCGGAAGCGGGCCTCGCGGACGCTGTTGCCGCCGTCCACCACGAGCATCTGCCCGGTGATGTACGAGGCGGCCGGCGAGCAGAGGAAGCTGATCGCCGCGGCGACCTCGTCCGGCGTGCCCGGCCGCCCCACCGGGGTGCCCAACCCCTGCTTGATCTCGGCCATGGTGGACGCCGCGGTGTAGATGGTGCCGGGCGCCACCGCATTGACGGTCACCCCGTCGGCGATCATCTCCATGGCCAGGGCCCGGGTCAGCCCGACGACCCCGGCCTTCGCCGCGGCGTACGCGGCCTCGGTGGGCAGGGCGTTGACCGGGCCGGCCGTGGCCGCCAGGTTGACGATCCGACCCCAACCCCGCTCGGCCATCCCCCCGATGAACGCCCGGCTGCACAGGAACGCGGTGGAGAGGTTGCGGTCGATCTCGCCGCGCCACTCGTCGTAGGTCAGCTGCGCTACCGGCCGCAGCACCCCCTGGCTGGCGCGACTGGCCAGGCCGGCGTTGTTGACCAGCACCTCGACGTCGCCCAATTGCTCGGCGACGGCATCGGCCAACGCGCCGACCTCGGACTCGTCGGTCAGGTCGGCGACGAAACCGGTCACCCCCAGCTCGGTCGCCCGCTCGTGGATGCGTCGGGTGGTGGAGACGATGGCCACCCGCCCGCCCAGGTCGGCGAGTCGACGGGCGGTGGCGTACCCGATGCCGTCCGGGCTGCCCGCCCCGGTGACCAGGGCGACCCGCCCGTCGAGGCGCATGGTGACCGGGTCGGTGAGTGCGACCGGCTCGTCGGGGCCGGGGCTGCCCGCCGGAGGGGCCGTCCGGGCGCGCCGGGCCGCACCCGGGCGGCTGACGTCCCGTCGGGGTCGACTGCCGGAGCGGTCCGCGGCGCGCGCGTCGTATGCCATGTCAGGGATCCTGCCCGTTACGACCGGCCCGAGCAACGCGGCACCCGGAAGCGGGGGCGTCGGGTTTGGGCAGCGCTGGCTACCCTGTCTGCGCACCCCAACCTGACGGAGAGTTCGTATGACCAATCCCCCGCCGCCCGGCAACTGGAGCGACCCCACGTGGTCGGCCCAGCCGTCGAGCCCCGCACCGGATCCGACCCTGGTGGCCGGTCAGCCGGTGCCCGCGCAACCTGGCCCGGTCGACCCGTACGCGCCCAGCCCGTACGCGACCAGCCCGTACGCCCCGGACCCGTACGCCCCGGTCGACCCGTACGCCGGAGCGAAGCAGCCGGCGACCCAGCCGATGCCCGGATACGCCGCGCCCGGATACGCGCCCGGTTACCCGCCGCAGTACCCCGGCTACGGCTACCCGCAGCCGCCGAAGACCAACGGGATGGCCATCGCGGCGTTCGTGCTGGCCCTGATCGGTTTCACGTCCTGCATCACCGCGCCGATCGGCGCGATCCTCGGGCACGTCGCGCAGAAGCAGATCCGGCTCAGCGGTGAGGGCGGTGCGGGGATGGCGAAGGCCGCCATCATCGTCGGCTGGATCCTCACCGGGTTCCTGGTGTTGGTGATCCTCTTCTACGTTGCCGCGATCGTCTACGCGATCGCGACGAGCAACGACAGCAGCAGCTACTGACCAGCGGGCGGGCCGGCGTACCGGCGATTGTCGGGCCGGTTCGACAGCCGGCGGCGGTCGTCCCGGCCCGGCCGGTCACTGCTCCGGTGGGGTGAACGACGAGGTACGGCTCATCCCGGCGGCCCGGCCCTTCGCGGCGACCACCAGCGCCATCTTGCGGGACGCTTCGTCGATCATCTCGTCGCCGAGCATCACGGCGCCGAGCCGGCCGCCGGCCTCCGAGGTGTAGTGCTCGTACGCGTCGAGGATCAACTCGGCGTGGTCGTAGTCGGCCTGCGCCGGCTGGTAGACCTCGTTGGCGGCGTCGATCTGGCCCGGGTGCAGCACCCACTTGCCGTCGAAGCCCAGCGCGGCCGAGCGCTTGGCCACCTCGCGGAAAGCGTCGACGTCGCGGATCTGCAGGAACGGGCCGTCGATGGCCTGCTTGTCGTGCATCCGCGCGGCCATCAGGATCCGCATGAGGATGTAGTGGTACGGGTCGCCCGGGTAGTCCGGGATCAGGCCGCCGACCACCATCGACTTCATGTTGATCGACGCCATGAAGTCGGCCGGGCCGAAGATGATGGTCTCCACGCGCGGCGAGGCGGCGGCGATCGCGTCCACGTTGACCAGACCGGCGGCGTTCTCGATCTGCGCCTCGATGCCGATCCGGCCGACCTCCAGGCCGATCGTCTTCTCGATCTGGGTGAGCGTCAGGTCCAGCCACTGCACCTGGTCGGCGGTCTGCACCTTCGGCAGCATGATGCAGTCCAGGTTGGCGCCGGCGCCCTCGACGACCTCGATGACGTCCCGGTAGGTCCACGGGGTGGTCAGGTCGTTGACCCGGACCACCCGGGTCTTGCCGGCCCAGTCGCCCTCGTTGAGGACGGCCACGATGTTCTTGCGCGCGTCCGGCTTGGCCAGTGGGGCCACGGCGTCCTCCAGGTCGAGGAAGACCTGGTCGGCCGGGAGGCCCTGGGCCTTGCCGAGCATCTTCACGCTGGAACCCGGCACGGCGAGGCAGGACCTGCGGGGGCGACCGACTGCGGCCATGGATGCGCTCCTTCCAGCGTCCGGCGGGCATGCCGACGCCACCTGACGACAGATACGGGACCTTAACGATCCCAAAGGGCGTTGTGACGTCACGGTAACCTCGCGCCATGACCGGGGTGAATGGACCTGTGGAAGATCTCACTGGGCGCCGACTGGTGGTGGTGACCGGGGCCAGCTCCGGCATCGGGCTGGCCGCTGCCGTGCACCTGGCCTGCCGGGGCGACCAGGTGGTGCTGGTCGGGCGGGACCCGGCCCGCCTGCAGGCTGCGGCCGAACGGGTGCGGGAGACCTCCGGCGAACGTCCGGAGCTGTTCCGGGCCGACTTCGCGATCCTCGACGACGTACGCCGACTGGCCGAGCGGCTCCGGGCGGCGTACGACCGGATCGACGTGCTCGCCAACAACGCCGGCGCGATCGCGCTGCAACCACTGAAAACCGTCGACGGCTTCGAGATGTCCATCCAGGCAAACCACCTGGCCCCGTTCCTGCTGACCAACCTGCTGGCCGACCGGGTGGGCCGGGTCGTGGTGACCGCCTCCGGCGCGCACCGCTTCGGCGCACTGGACCCGGACGACCTGAACAAGCCACTGAGTAGTTACTGGCCGCTGGGCGCGTACGGCACCAGCAAGCAGGCGAACGTCCTGTTCACCGCCGAGGCGGCCCGGCGCTGGCCGGACGTTGCCGCGTACAGCTTCCACCCCGGGGTGGTCCGTACCCGGTTCGCCAACGACAGCAGGATCGTCGCGTTCGGCATGCGCTTCATGCCGTTCCGCAGCCCGGAGAAGGGCGCCGAGACCCTGGTGTGGTTGGCCGGACAGGAGCGTTCCCGGCTGATCAACGGGGGGTACTACGTCGACCGACGCCCGCGGCGACCGCTCCGGAAGGCGGCCGATCCGCAGCTCGCCGCCCGGCTGTGGGCGGCGAGCGTCAAGGCGGTCGGTCTCGATGACTGACCGGGCCGATGAGCTGACACTCGTCGCGATCGTCGAGTTCGCCGTCGGGGCGGAGGCCGCCGGGCAGCGCTACGAGGACGCCGTGCTGGCCCTGCTGAAACGGCACGGCGGCCGGTTGGAACGGCGACTGCACGGCACCGACGGGCAGGCCGAGGTGCACGTGATCCGGTTCGCCGGACGGGCCGGCTACGAGTCGTTCCTCGCCGACCCGGACCGGGCGGCCCTGCGTGCCGCCCTCGGCGAGGCCGCCCCGACGACCCGGGTCATCGAGGTGTACGAGGGGTCAGCCGCCGCGGAGGAGTCGGTCTGACCGTCGAGCGCGCCGGCGTCGCAGCCACGACAGCACGGGCAGCGCGACCAGGACCGCCAGGATGAACCCCACAGCGAGCGCCCAGAACGACGGTGGCCCGTAGTGGGGGCGGCCGGATTCGCGTACCGCCCCGTCGATCGCGAGGTCGGCGGCGACCGACAGGTCGGTGATGCCCTCCGGCGTCCGGAAGAGCACCTCCGGCGCGGTCGCCCCCCGACGTAGCACCACGAGTTCCACCGCCTCCGTACCGACCTCGTGATAGGGCCCCCAGGCGACGTCGTGCTCCTCCGGGCTGTCCACCGCCGCCGGGCCCGGTACGCCGACCAACGCGACCGCTTCGTCCGCCGAGCGCCAGCCGAGCAGTTGCACGAACGAGCGGGAGCGCAGCGGCGGGAACGCCGCGCCGGCCAGTGGGGTGCCGTCGACTGTGGACCGGGGGACCAGTGTCCAGGTGCGTCGGTAGGACGGAACCGGGCAGTCGGTGCAGGTGGACCGGCCGAGGACAGCAACCGAACGGCCGTCGGGCAGCCAGGACCCGGCCCCGGCGAGCCGCCCGCCCGCCAACGGCAGCTTCCGGTACGGCTCGGCCACCCGATCCGCGCCCGCGTCGTCCACCCGGGCCAGCCAGACCTCGTCGCGGAGCTGAAGGGCGAGGTCGCCGCCGTCCGGCGACAACGCGGCCGTACGCCCCGGCGGAACCCAGGTGGTGCCGACCCGCACCCGCAGCACGTCGGTCCCGTGATCCCGGTCGTAGACCCCCACGTACGGGGTGGAGTAGGTGTTCGGGGACGTGAACGTGGTGTCGTCGTCGGCGTAGACCAGGCGTTTCCCGTTGGGCGCGAAGGCGAGTGGATAGCCGTCCGGGCGATCCGTGGTGGTCCTTCCGGACGTGAGATCGAGCAGCGACGCGCCCATCCAGACATACCGGCCGTCCGGGGAGAGCATCGCCTCGAAGCCCGCGACGGCCGGATCGCCGTTCAGCACGCGGTAGCGGTCGTCGTCGGCCGCCACCACGGCCATCCGGGTCTCGAACCAGTTGGTGCGCACGGCGGGACCGCCGAAGAGCATCGCGGCGGTACCCGGCGCCGACGCCCGCACCGAGGCGGTCCGCAGCGGCGGGTCGACGAGCCGGGTGGGCAGGCCCGGGGCGTCGTGCCGAGGGCTGGCGGGCAGCGTCAGGGCGACCGGGTGCAGCGCGTACCCGGTGCCCAGGAGCAGGACCAGGACGGCGAGCGCGCCGGCGACGACGGCCCGGCGGCGACGGTGCCGGGTCCGCGCCGCGTCGAAGAGCCCCGCCGGTACGCGCGCGGGCGGCACGTCGTCCGCGAGGCGACGCAGCGCTTCGGAGAGCCGAGCGGTCACCGGGCCACCTCCTGCGGGTCACGGCCGACGAGTTCGGCCAACTCGGGGGCGAGGACACGGAGTCGGCCGAGGGCGTGGCGGGTCTGACTCTTCACGGTGCCGACCCGGCAGCCGAGCAGTTCCGCCGTCTCCGTCTCGGTGCGGTCCTCGTAGTAGCGCAGCACGAGGACCGCGCGCTGCCGCGCGGTCAACCGGGCCAGCGCCGCCGACAGCACCAGCCGCAGATCGGTGTCGTCACCCGGCCCGGGGCGTTCCGGCAACGCCCCGTCCAGCCGCTCCGGTGGGCGGGCCCGCCGCCAGCGCCACCAACTGGCCGCCTGCGTGCAGAGCACCCGGCGCAGGTAGGCGCGCGGGTCAGCGATCCGCTCCCACCGCACCGCGACCCGAGCGAGTGCCACCTGGACCAGGTCCTCGGCATGATGCCGGTCACCGGTCAGCAGGTACGCGAGCCGGGTCAGCCCGGCGGTCTCAGCCCGGACGAAGTCGGCGAAGCCGTCCCGGGTGCGGTCCTCAGTCGTCAACGGATCGCCCTCCTCACCCGGACAGACGCCGGGCGGGCCCTTCGCGGAGGGAACCAGCGTTGATGTTGTGTTCCTCGCCGACGGGGAACTGGGCAGCCTGCTCGCCGCTCTCGGCGACTCCGCGCCGACCACCAGGGGGCGTCGAGGTGCGGGGACGTGCCCTTCCACCTTTACTTCATCATCCTCGACCCGCGAGAACAAGACTTGATCTTGGCTCGGTCGGCGGTCAGGGTAAGTCCATGGATTTCGATGCGACAGCCACCGCGCGACGGGCCCTGTGGATCGGTGGCGGACAGTGGGCCGGCAAGTCCACTGTCGCCGTCAACCTGGCGCTGCGGCACGGGCTGACCGCGTACCTCTACGACCGGCACGACGCTCGCGGCCACGACGACCGACGCGTGGCCGACCGCGTCCGACGTGGTGACCCGCCGGCTGACCCCGACCCGGACGCCGCCTGGGTGCACACCGATCCGGCGCGGATGGCGGCCGAGACACTGGCCGGCTTCCCCCGTCGCTTCGAATGGGTCCTCGACGACCTCAGCGCACTGGTCTGCGGACGGCGGGTGGTGGCCGAGGGTTGGGGGCTGCGAGCGGAACTGGTAGCGCCGCTGGTGGAGTCGGTACGGCAGATGGTGGTGCTGGTGCCCACCCCCGGGTTCCGAGCCCACCAGATCACCCGACTGCCCCGGGCCAGCGCTGCGGTAGCCGGGGTGAGCGACCCGCCTCTTGCGAACCGTCACCGGTGGGAACGCGATGAGTTGGTGGCGGCGGACGCGGTCGTGCAGGCCGAGCGACTGGGGGTCCGCGTGATCCGGGTCGACGGCAGCCTGGACGGCGAAGGACTGACCGACCTGGTGGCGGACCACTTCGCCGCATACCTGTGAATCCCCGTCAGGACAGTGGCGTCGGATCGGCGGGCAGGGCTGTGGGTTCGGCCGCACGGCGGCCGGCGCGGGCGCCGCCCAGCACCACCACCGCCACGCCGGCCAGCAGCATCGCCATGCCGAGCAGCGCGTACGGGCGGGGCACCTGCCCCAGCCAGGCCCAGCCGAGCACTGCCGCGCCGGGCGCCTCCAGCAGGATCAGCACGCTCACAGTTGTCGCCGGGATCTTCCGCAGGGCGTAGTTGAACATCGAGTGCCCGAGCAGTTGAGCGCCGGCCACCAGGGCCAGGATGGCCAGCCAGGTACGCCCGTCGAAGCCGGTCAGCCGCACGCCGCCGACCAGGCACAGGGCCAGCAGGATCAGCGCGCAGATCCCGTAGCAGATGGTGGTGTAGGTGGTGGTGCTGATGCTGACCCGGGCCCGCTCCCCGAAGGCGGTGTAGACGGCGGCGAACATGGCGCCGATCAGCGCCAGCACGTCACCGAGGACGGCCCGGCCGGAGACCCCGACGTCCACCCCGGTGGCGACCGCCGCGCCGCCGACCGCCACCGCGATGCCGGTCCACACCACCCGGGGCAGCGGACGCCCCTGGGCGCGGGCGATCAGCCCCTGCCAGACCGGCTGGGTGGCGACCAGGGCGGTGGACGTGGCGACCGAGGTGAGTTGGGCGCTCGGCACCCAGGTCGCGAAGTGCCCGGCGAGGGCGACCCCGGACAGAACGCAGAACAGGCCCTCCCGCCGGCCCGCGCCCACTGTCAGTCTGCGGAACTCGGCGCGGCGTCGGACCAGTGCGAAGGGGCTCAGGACGGCCACCGCGAGCAGGTTGCGCCAGAACGCGATGGCCAGCGCCGGAGCGGCGGCGTACGCGATCAGCGGCGCGGACGACGACACGGCGACCACTGCCAGCCCGACCGCGCCGGTGGTCAGCGGATCCAGGGACGGTCGGGGTGAAGGTGGGGGCACGGGACGTAATCCTCACACGTATGACGGTCAGCACGGAGGGTCATCACTCCGTTACGATCACGCGGTTCCGCGCCGGCGACCCTCGACCGCCCGGAGGCGCTCTCCCATGCCCAGCTACCAGGCGGTGCTGTTCGACTTCTTCGGCACCCTGACCCGTTCGGTACAACGCGGTGTCGCGCACGTCGGCACCGCCGAGCTGCTCGGATGTCCCACCGAGGTCCTGACCGAGGTGCTGAACCGCACCTACTACGAGCGGGCCAGCGGCCGGCTCGGCGACGCCGAGGCGACACTGCGCTGGGTGTGCGCCCAGGCCGGCGTACACCCCAGCGACCATGCGGTACGGGCAGCGGTGGCATCCCGGCACCGGGCGGTCCGCGCCGACACCTGGCTGCGGGCCGACGCGGTGCCGGTGCTGGCGGCTCTGCGTCAACGCGGCCTGCGCACCGGCGTGATCAGCGACTGTACGCACGAACTGCCGGCCTTCCTGCCGCAGCTCGCGGTCGCCCCCCTGCTCGACGTACGGGTCTTCTCGGTGCAGGTCGGGCGGTGCAAGCCGGATCCGACGCTCTACCTGACGGCCTGCCAGCGGCTCGGGCTCGCGCCAAGCGACTGCCTCTACGTCGGTGACGGCGGCAGCCAGGAGTTGACCGGCGCCGAGCGGGCCGGGATGACCGCCGTCCGGCTCGCCGCACCGGATCTGGCCACGCACATGGTCTTCAACGCCGACCGGGACTGGTGCGGCCCCGCCCTCGGCACCCTGGGCGAGGTGCTCGCCCTCGTCGACGCCGACGCGGCGGTGGCGGGCGTCGGCGGTCGGACGGGCTGATCGACCAATCAGCGGCGGCGGACCCGGTGCAGGCGGAACGGCTTGCGGGTGGCCCGGACCGCCGGAGTCGCCCGGGGCGGCTCGGCCTGCGCGTCGGCCGGCAACTCCGCTCCGGCCAGCGGCGTACCGGCCGGGGCGAGGCGGTTCACCGCGCATCCGTCGGCGGCCCACCGGGCCACCAGGTCAGCGGTCGGACCGGGCGCGTTGAGGCGCTTCGCCGCCACCAGCGGCGCGGCGACGTCCCACGCCTCGGTGCCCGGCTGCAACCGGCTCACCCGGGCCGGCCAGGTGACGATCCGGCCGCCGTGGTCGCCGCGCAGGGTGACCTGGGCCTCCGTCGCGTCGGCCAGACCCGGTGCGGCCTGCTCGCCCGGCCCACTGACCACCAGCAGCGCGCCCTCCAGCGGCGCGCACCAGAGCGCGAGCGCCGGCCCACCCGCAACGCTGACCCAGGCCACGGCGGCCTTCTTCATCGCCTCGTCGACCAGTGGGGTGCCCCGGGGGGCGGTCTCGTCCGTCACACCCGCATCCTCCCGCATCGGCGCCTCCGCTCAGCCCACGAACGGCGGCACGGCGATCTCGCCCCGGGCCACCGGCACCACCTGGCCGGCGACGGTCGCGCCGACCGCCGCCCCGTTCGCCGCGGTGACCGTGCAGGCCAACGCGGACGGACGGTTCATCTCCACGCCCTGACTGACCGCGTACTCGGACCGACCCTCACCGGGCAGCAGACCGCTCGCGACCAGCCAGACACCGAGGCCGAGGGCCGCCGAACCGGTCGCCGGGTCCTCCGGAACGCCGATTCCCGGCACGAAGACCCGGGCGTGCGCGGTTTGCGCGGCCGCGTCCCAGGAGAAGACGCTGACGTGCGAAACCCCGTACCGCTGCGCCGCCGCGGCATTCACCTGCGCGCGGGCCACCGACTCCGGCCGTACCGGCAGGAACGGGAACTCCAACCCGCAGCCGGCGACCCGTGGGGCGGGCCCGATGTGGTCCTCGGCGACCAGGCCGGCGATCTCCAGCAACGGCTCCGGGTCCAGCTCCGGCCCGAGCGTCGGGGCGCCACCGGTCAGCGTCGCCCCGGACGCGGTCACCTCGATCGGCAGCACACCGGCCCGGCACTCCTGGGTGACCTGCCCCACACCGAACATGCCCCGCCGGCAGGCGGTGACCGCCGCGCCGACACTGGGGTGCCCGGCGAACGGCAACTCCTCCACCGGGGTGAAGATCCTGGCCCGGTAGGTGACGCCGACCTGGGTCGGCGGCAGCACGAACACCGTCTCGGACAGGTTGAACTCCAACGCGAGCGCCTGCATCTGCTCGGTGGCCAGCGCCTCCGCACCGAACACCACAGCGAGCGGGTTGCCGGCGAAGGGGCGATCGGTGAAGACGTCCACGATCTCGTAGGCCAAGGTCGACATGTTGATAAACACTAGGCGCTTAGGCTGGTGCCCGTGAGTACGCCGACCCGGGTCTACATCGCCCGTCTCGCCGGAGTCGCCGTCTTCGACCCGAACGGCGATCAGGTGGGCAGGGTTCGTGACGCCGTGGCACGGCTGCGGGCGACGAAGCGTCCGCCGGAGGTGGTGGGCCTCGTCGCCGAGATGCCGATGCGTCGTCGGATCTTCCTGTCCATCAACCGGATCACCTCCATCGACGCGGACGCCGTCGTGCTCGGCTCCGGCACCCTCAACCTGCGCCGGTTCGAGAAGCGTCCGAACGAGCTGCTGGTGCTCCAGGAACTGCTCGACCGGCGGGTGCAACTCGACCCCGGCGGCCAGCCCGGCGCCGTCGTGGACGTCGCGATGGAGTGCACCCGGGGTGGCGAGTGGTCGCTGACCCGTGTCGCCGTCCGCGAACAGACTGGTCGGCTCAGCCGCCGCGGCCACCTGCACCAGGTCGAGTGGGACCGGGTGCGCGGGCTCAGCGGCATCGCCGACAACCGGGGTACGGCGAACCTGCTCGCCGTCCTGGAGGACATGCGCCCCGCCGACCTGGCGAACGCGTTGCAGGATCTGCCCGACGCACGACGCAACGAGGTCGCCGCCGCGCTGGACGACGAACGACTGGCCGACGTGCTCAGCGAGCTGCCGGAGCACGACCAGGTGGAGATCCTCGCCGCCCTCGACCGGGAGCGGGCCGCCGACGTCCTGGAGGAGATGGACCCGGACGACGCCGCGGACCTGCTCAACGAACTGCCTCCACCCGAGCAGGACGTGCTGCTGGACCTGATGGAGCCGGACGAGGCCGACCCGGTACGCCAACTGCTCAAGTACACCCCTGGCACGGCGGGCAGTGTGATGACCTCCGAGCCGGTCATCCTGCCGCCGGACGCCACAGTCGCCGAGGCGCTGGCCCGGATCCGGGAGCCACAGCTCTCCCCCGCCGTGGCCGCGCAGGTCTTCGTGACCCGGGCACCGCAGAACACACCGACCGGCCGCTACCTGGGCATGGTGCACTTCCAGGCGCTGCTGCGCGAACCCCCGGCCGACCTGCTGGGCAAGGTGGTGGTCAACGACATCGACCCGCTGCGCCCCACCACGCCGCTGCCGGAGATCACCCGCCGGATGGCCACCTACGACCTGGTCGCCATGCCGGTGATCGACCGCAACAACCGACTGGTCGGTGCCGTGACGGTGGACGACGTGCTGGACCACTCGCTGCCCCGGGACTGGCGGGACCGCGACGCCCTCGTCGCCCCGGGCACCACCGACCCCGCGCTGGACGGCACGGATGGCTGACCAGCGTCGGACGGAGCGCCTCGACCAGCCACGCGAGCCCCGGGGCATCAAGCTGCCCCGGTTCGACGCGGAGGCGTTCGGTCGATGGTCCGAGGGCATCGCCCGAGGCATGGGCACCGCGAACTTCATCGTCGTCATGACTGTGGTGATCGCGATCTGGTTCGTCTGGAACACCCTTGCCCCGGCGAACCTGCGCTTCGACCCGTACACCTTCACGTTTTTGACCCTGGTGCTGTCGTTGCAGGCCAGCTACGCGGCCCCGCTGATCCTGCTGGCCCAGAACCGGCAGGCCGACCGGGACCGGGTGGCCCTGGAGGAGGACCGGCGACGGGCCACCGCGCAGAAGGCGGACACCGAGTACCTGGCCCGGGAGATCGCGGCCCTGCGGATCGCGCTCGGTGAGGTCGCCACCCGCGACTTCCTCCGCTCCGAGCTGACCCGGCTGGCCGAGGAACTGGACGAGGTGGGGCAACGCCGGCAGCGACTGGAGCGCCGCCAGCAGGAGAAGGACAACCGGCAGGAGCGACGTGGCCAGCGGCCGACCGACGGCGTCGGCCTGGAAGAACCCCGTGACGACCTGGACGGCGACTTCACCCGCAACGCCCGGCCGGACGGCACCGGCCCGCGCCGGTCGGAGGGCTGACCGACGGGTCATCGATTGGCTCACACCGCGCTGGGCAGCGGCGGCAACGGATGCCCCGCGACGTAGCATTGCGGGCATGTCAGCACCCGTGAGCACCGTCGAGGACGCGATCCAGGCCGCCCTGGCCACCGTCAACGACCCGGAGATCCGCCGGCCCATCACCGAGCTGGGCATGGTCCGCTCCGCCACGATCGGTGCCAGCGGTGTGGTCCGCGTCGAGCTACTGCTCACCGTCGCCGGCTGCCCGCTGAAGGACAAGCTGCGTACGGACATCACCGCCGCCGTCGCCTCGGTGCCCGGAGTCACCGGCGTTGAGATCGACTTCGGGGTGATGACCCCCGAGCAGCGGCAGTCGCTGCAGTCGCAGCTGCGCGGCGGCGGCGCCACCGAGGAGCCCGTCATCCCGTTCGCCCAGCCCGGCTCGCGCACCCGTGTGTACGCGGTGGCCAGCGGCAAGGGTGGCGTCGGCAAGTCCAGCGTCACCGTCAACCTGGCGGCGGCGCTCGCCGCCCGTGGGCTCTCCGTCGGGGTCGTCGACGCCGACATCTACGGCCACTCGGTGCCTCGGATGCTCGGCACGGAGGCGCGGCCCACCCGGGTCGAAGACATGATCATGCCGCCGCAGTCGCACGGCGTGAAGGTGATCTCGATTGGCATGTTCACGTCCGGCAACGCCGCAGTCGTGTGGCGCGGCCCGATGCTGCACCGGGCGTTGCAGCAGTTCCTGGCCGACGTCTACTGGGGCGACCTGGACGTGCTCCTGCTCGACCTGCCGCCGGGCACCGGTGACGTGGCCATCTCGCTGGCCCAGTTGCTGCCCAACTCGGAGATCCTGATCGTCACCACCCCGCAGACCGCCGCCGCCGAGGTCGCGGAGCGGGCCGGGGCGATCGCCCTGCAGACCCACCAGCGGGTGGTCGGCGTCATCGAGAACATGTCCTGGCTGGAGCTGCCGGACGGCTCCCGGATGGAGATCTTCGGCGCCGGCGGTGGTGAGGCGGTGGCCCAGTCGCTGAGCCGGACCATCGGCGCGCAGGTGCCGCTGCTCGGTCAGATCCCACTGGACACCCGGGTCCGCGAGGCCGGCGACGCCGGTAACCCGATCGTGCTGGCCGAGCCGGAGTCCCCGGCCGCTCAGGCGCTCGGCACGGTCGCCGACCGGCTCGCCCTGCGCCGCGAATCGCTGCTCGGCAAGCCGCTCGGTCTCAAGCCCGCCGGTCGCTGACCGGTCCGTAGTCCGCCAGGCGCTGGCCGCATGGTCGACTCGGGTTTCTGGAAATCGGGGCATCCCGCGCCGTTTGACGGGCCGACTTCCTGAAAACCGAGTTGATCAAGGCAAGCGCGGGCCCCGGGGGCGGGTCGGTCAGGTGGCGTCGTCGTAGCTGGCCCGAGGGGCCGGGGCCGAGGAAGTGCTGGTGGCCGTGCTGGCGGGCGAATTTCCGTTCGACCGCAGGTCGGCGGCGTTGGCCACGTCCTTCAGGTCGTTGTGCACGCCGCTGACGTCCGCGCGCAGGTTGTCGTAGACGCCCTGCAACGGCTTGCGGATCGCCGCCTCGTCCTCCTCGCTGAGGAGGTGCTTGCGGATGAACGCCTTCGGGTGCAGGTCTTCCAGCTGGATGTCGGTGCCCAGCTCACGGCTCAGGTCACCGGTGGCGTTGCGGGCCATGTTGCGCAGGTTTCGCACCAACCGCAGGCCGTCGGTGATCACGGCGGGAAGCCGGTCACCGAAGATCAACAGCGCCAGGAGCAGCAGCGCACCGATCTCCCACCAGTTCAGGTTGTCGAGCATCCCGCGGGCCTCCTCTCGGCGTCAGCAGCAAGACTACGCACGACGGACGGCTTTCGGGCAAGGGGTGCGCCGCTGTTCACTTCGCTTCCGCGCCGAGTCACTTCGCGTCCGCGGCGAGAGTTACCGAGGTGTTCTGCCGGGCAGAGCCCCGCCGATACTCGACGGTCACGATCGAACCCGGCGCGTACTTGCGGACCAACGCGGTCAGATCCGTCGGCTCGGTCATCGGCCGCCCGTTGATCTTGAGGATCACGTCACCGACCTTCAGTCCGGCGCCGTCCGCAGGGCCGGACGGCTCCACCTCGGCCAGCCGCAGGCCGCCCCCGACGACCCCGGTCGGGCCGTCCGCCCGCGCGCCGATCACCGTACGCCGGGCCTTGCCGGTGCCGATGATGTCCTGGGTCACCCGCTTGGCCTGGTTGATCGGAATGGCGAAGGCGAGCCCGATGTTTCCGGCCTCCTGCCCCTCGGCGACCAGTGACTTGATGGTGGAGTTCACTCCGACCACCCGGCCCGCGCCGTCGACGAGTGGGCCGCCCGAGTTGCCGTGGTTGACGGCGGCATCAGTCTGGATGGCCGCGTAGTAACGCACCGGGCCGCCCGGCTCACCGGCCTGCATCGTCCGGTCCAGCGCACTCACGATGCCGGCGGTGACCGTGTTGGCCAGCGACAACGGCGAGCCGATGGCGAGCACGGGGTCGCCGACCGCCAGCGCGTCGGAGTCGCCGAACTCCACGGGTCGCAACCCGGGACGACTCACCTTGATCACCGCGATGTCCGACTCCGCGTCCTGGCCGACGATGGTCGCCGGCGCGGTGCTGCCGTCGTTGAAGACCACCGAGGCCTTGCCGGTGCCGCCGGCCACCACATGGTCGTTGGTGATCACATGGCCGTCGGTGGTGGCGATGAAACCGGAGCCCTCACTGGTCCCGCCGAGGCTGCTCACCCGTACGGTGACCACGCTGGGCAGGACCCGTTCGGCGACCCCGGCCAGCGACTCTGGTTTGCGCTGCGCCAGCGCCGGCACCTCTGCGGGCGCACCGCCGAGGACCGCCGCACCAGCGCCGCCGCGCACCGCGAACGCGTAGCCCAACGCACCGCCGAGGGTGCCGGCCAGCAGCGCGGTGATCACGGGAATGAGCAACAGGTGGCGCAGTGTCGGCCGGCCCGGCGCATCAGGGTCGGTGACCGGCTCGGGCTCGGCGCCGGGAGCCACCACCCCGGGCACCACCACAGCGGTCGGGGCCGCCGGGTCGCGCCAGGGGTCGGCGAGCGCGTCCGACCACCAGGCCGACGCATCGGCAGAGCCTGGCCCGCCCGAAGCCGACGTCGGCCAGGCCGGTGTCGGTCCGCCGGAAGACGCCGGCCAGGCGGGTGTCGGTCCGCCGGAAGACGCCGGCCAGCCCGGTGCCGGCCCGCTGCCTGGCGGGCCGAGGGGCGGGCGGTCAGCCCCCGGCATGGTCGGCGGCCCCACCGACGGGGCTCCTGCCCCGGGCGGTCGCGCCGGAGCCGGAGTCTCACCGCCCCGGCGCCAGTCCCAGCCGTCGGTCACGTGGTGCCTCCCAGTCCGTCCCCGGATCCCGTGCCGCGTCGCCCGGCCACGGGCCGGTCTGGTCGCGGCTGACGGGATACCGCCTCCAGGATTGCACGGATGGACGCGGTGCAGTCAGCGGTTGCCCCGGTGATCGCTCCGGGCGGAGGCGCGGCTGCGCGCCCCAGGACTGTCGCCTCTACGCTCACAGTGCCAACCCGCCCCCGCACCACGCACCGCCCCCGGAGGTGCCCCATCGCCACGGTCGCCGGTTCCGGCAGTTCGACGACACAGGCCCAGCATTTCGCCGAGTCGTACGTCACCGAGGATCTCGTTCTGCGTACCGCCCGCAGCCTGGCCCGGGAGGTCGGCCTCGACGCGGTCACGCCCGGCGCGGGGGCGGCGCTGCGGCTGCTGGCCGCCGCCGGCAACGCCCGTGCGGTGGTGGAGATCGGCACCGGCACCGGGGTCAGCGGTGTCTGGTTGCTGCGCGGCATGCGCGTCGACGGCGTGCTCACCACCATCGACGTGGAGGTGGAGCACCAGCGGATCGCCCGACGGATCTTCGCCGAGGCGGGTTTCGCGGCCGGGCGTACCCGGATCATCACCGGTCGGGCGCTCGACGTGCTGCCCCGGCTCGCCGACGGCGCGTACGACCTGGTCTTCGTGGACGCGGAGGCGACCGGCTTCCACGCCTGCGTGGAGGCGGCGCTGCGACTGTTGCGCCCAGGGGGTGTGCTGGCGCTCAACGGTGTGCTGGCCAGCGGCCGGATCGGAGACCCGTCCGCCCGGGATGCGGAGACGGTGACGGTTCGCGAAACGATCAAAGCGGTCCGGGAGTCGGAGCACTGGATCCCCGCGCTGCTTCCGGTCGGGCACGGGCTGCTCGCCGCGGTGAAGTGCTGATTCGAGCCCAGGACGGGTCAGAGCCCCGGTTGCGCCGAGGCTCTGACCCGCACCTTAGTTGACGTCGGCGAGCCAGCGCAGCAGCGAGCGGACGCCCCAACCGGTGGCGCCGCGGCTGACCTCGGCCTGGTCTCCGTCGGCCCAGGACGGGGCGGACATGTCCAGGTGCAGCCAGCGGTCTCGTAGTTCACCGGTGAACTCGCGCAGGTAGAGCGCGGCCAGCACCGAGCCGGCACCCTGGGTGGGCGCGCTGTAGAGGTCGGCGATCTCGCTGCCGAGGTACTCGACGTAGTCGGTGTGCAGCGGCATCCGCCACGCCGACTCGCCGGCCGCCTCGGCCGCCGCCAGCACGCTGGCGGCCAGTTCGTCGTTCTCGCTGTACAGGGCGGCGGTGCGCTTGCCGAGCGCCACCGAGTTCGCGCCGGTGAGCGTGGCCAGGTCGAGCAGCAGGTCCGGCTTGAGCTGCTGCACCGCGTACGCCAGCGCGTCGGCGAGGACCAGGCGACCCTCGGCGTCGGAGTTGGTCGTCTCGCTGGTCGTACCGCCGTAGTGCCGGATCACGTCGCCGGGGCGGAACGCCGAGCCGCTGACCATGTTCTCGGCCAGCGGGGCCAACGTGGTGATCCGGACCGGCAGCCGCAGCGCGGCGGCGCCCACCGTGGCGGCGACGACCGCAGCCGCGCCGGCCATGTCCTTGCGCATCAGCTTCATCGACGCCACCGGCTTGATCGAGATGCCGCCGGTATCGAAGGTGATGCCCTTGCCGATCAGCACCACGTGGGTGCGCGCGTTGGCGGGGTGCCAGTCCAGCTCGACCAGCCGCGGGCCGCTGGCGGAGCCACCGCCCACGGCGAGGATCCCGCCGAAGCCCTCGGTGGTCAGCTCGGCCGGGCCACGGACCCGCAGCCGCAGGTCCGGAAGGTCGGCTGCGGCGGAGGCCACCTGGTCCGCGAACCACTGCGGGGTCTTCACCGAGGAGGGGGTGTTGGTCAGGTCCCGGGCGAGATGCGTCATCGCGGCCGTGGTTCGGGCCGTCGCGACGGTGTCCTCGTACCCGGTGGGGTCGTCGAGCAGCAGGTCGACGCCGGTGAGCGCCGGTCGGTCGCCGGCCTCGGTGAGCCGGAAGCGGTACGGGGCGAGCAGCAGCCCCTCGGTCAACCCGCGAACCGCGGCAGCTGTCACCTCGGCCGGCAGCGCGATGGTGATATGCGTCTCAGCTGAGGCTGAGCGGGCCAGGGCCGCGCCGGCCGCCCGCCAGGCCGCCTCGTCGCCGTCGCCGATGCCGAGCAGTAGCAGCCGACCGGGGGTACGCCCGGGGCGCAGCTGGGTGTGGATCTCGCCGGCTCGGCCGGTCAGCCGGGCCGCTGACACCAGCGCTGTCGCCTCGTCAGCCGTGCCGTCCGGGCCCGCCACGGCGGTCGGTACCGGCTCGGCCGAGGTGTCACCTTCCGCCGTCGAATCGGCGGAGCGGACGGGCAGAACGAGGACGTCGAGCCGGTCGGGCTCGGCGATCAGACGAATGGCGAGCACGCGGAACCGCACCTCCAGGAAAGTGTCGCGGGTCGGCGGCCAACCTGCCTGCCCGCAGCGTTGAAGGCCCTGAGCCACCGGTGGTTCCGGTGGCTCAGGGCCTGAAGAACGTTCCGGGCGGCCTGAGCCGCCCGGAGCACTCCTTACTCAGCCGGCCGCTGCCTTCAGTGCGTCACCGAGCGCGTTGGCCTCGTCGGGAGTCATCTCGACGACGAGCCGGCCACCGCCCTCCAGCGGGACCCGCATGACGATGCCCCGCCCCTCCTTGGTGACTTCCAGCGGACCGTCGCCCGTCCGCGGCTTCATCGCCGCCATGTTGTCTCCCCTCAGACCTACACCAGGGTCGGTGGGTTGCCCCACAGCCACTTCGTCACGACCACCCGCAACGGTCGCGGGGGTGTCAACAAACGATTTTCCCTGATGAACACCGCCGGACCCAAACCGGAGCAGCATTGATGTAACAGCATCTAGCTTATCTTGAGAAGGCCTGTCACAATGTGCGGTCATGCAGGCACGGTCGGCACTCTTCGACCTGTACGGCGACCACCTCCGTCCGAGGGGTGGCCGGGCACCGGTTGCTGCCCTGGTCAAGCTACTGGCACCGCTGGGAATCGCACCGCCAGCGGTTCGCACCGCCGTCTCCCGGATGGTGCGCCAAGGCTGGCTCGAGCCCCTCCGGTTGGTCTCCGGACCCGGATATTCGATCACACCGAAAGCTGCCCGCCGACTCGACGAGGCAGCTGCCCGGATCTACCGGACCGGCCGGGTCACCTGGGACGGCCGGTTCGATCTGCTGGTGTTGGAGGCCCCGGGCTCCCGGCGGGACCGCCAGCGGCTCGCCGCCAACCTGAGCTTCCTCGGCTACGGGACGCTCGACGAGCAGACCTGGGTCGCCACCCGCCCCGCCGAGGATGTCGACCTGCTCCTCGCCGAGACCGGCATCCGGTTCGAGCGGTTCACCGCCTCGCACTTCTCCGGCACCCCCGGCGCGATGGGCGTGGTCCGACGCGCCTGGAACCTGGCCGAGATCGGCCGCGCCTACGAGCGGTTCGTCGCGGACCAGCGCCCGCTGCTCGCCGCGGTCACCGTACGCAGCAGCGACGAGGAGGCGTACGCGACGCGGTTCCGCCTCGTGCACGCCTGGCGTACGTTCCTCTTCCAGGATCCGCAGTTGCCCCCGGCGCTGCTGCCCGAGCGGTGGCCCGGCACCGCCGCGGCCAGTTTCTTCGACCGACACGCGGCCCGCCTGCGTCCGGCCGCCGACCGGTACGTCGAACAGTGCCTCGACGCCGGCAACCGCATCGTCCGACAGAAGGGTCGTTAGACACGTGACCGAGCCGCTGCTGGTCGACCGGACCGATGCCGTCGTCACCCTCACGCTGAACCGGCCGAAGGCGATGAACGCGCTCGACGTGGCGCTCAAGGAGGCGCTGCGCGACGCCCTCGCCGAGCTGGAGACCGACCGGTCCTGCCGAGCGGTCGTCCTGGCCGGGGCCGGCGGGTCGTTCAGCGCCGGGCAGGACCTGCGCGAGCACGTGGCCACCCTGGAAAACTCCGGCAATGATCCGCTGGGCACCGTGCGGGCGCACTACAACCCGATTGCCGCCCGGCTCGCCAACCTGCCCAAGCCGGTGATCGCCGCGGTCCGCGGGATGGCCGCCGGGGCGGGCGCGTCGTTGGCGTTCCTGGCCGACATCCGCATCGGCGGTCCGACCACGAGTTTCCTGATGGCCTTCGCCAAGGTCGGTCTCGCCGCCGACACCGGCGCCTCCTGGACGTTGCCGCGACTGGTCGGGCACGCCAAGGCGGTGGAGCTGCTGATGCTGGCCGAGCCGGTCCGCGCCGAGGAGGCCTGCCGGTTGGGCCTGCTCAACCGGTTGACGGACGACGACGAGCAGGTCCTGCCCGTCGCCCAGGAGCTGGCCGCCCGCCTCGCCGCCGGCCCGACCGTCGCGTACGGGGCGATCAAGCGACAGCTCTCCATCGCCGACGCCGGCACCCTCGCCGACGCCCTCGCCGCCGAGGCGCAGGCCCAGGCGATCTGCGGCGCCACGGCCGACCACCGGGCGGCCACCCTCGCCTTCGTCGGCAAGCAGAAACCGGTCTTCGAAGGACGCTGAACGCGATCCGGACGCCGCCCTTACGGTCCTCGAACACGGGCCGCCTAGCGTCGGCCGGTATGAGCGATCGTGAAGCGGTGGCGCACCTGCTGCGCCGGGCCACCTTCGGGCCGACCGCCGACGAGGTGGACGCGGCCGAGCGGGCCGGGACGGCGGCGACGCTGGACCGGCTGCTCACCCCGCCCGCGACGGACCGGGGTGCGGCGGCCACGCCGGTTCCGACGCTGCCCCCGGACCCGTACGCCGGGCTGACCAAGGACTCCACCCGCGAGCAACGGCAGCAGGCCAACGCGGAGCGCCGCAGGCAACTCCAGCAGGTCACCGAGTGGTGGCTGGACCGGATGGTGACCGCCGAGGACGGGCTGACCGAGAAGTTGGTCTTCTTCTGGCACGGGCACTGGGCGACCAGCGCCCAGAAGGTCAAGTCGGCGCCCCTGATGGTGGGCCAGTTGGAGACGCTGCGCCGGCACGGTCGTGGGCCGCTGGGCCCGCTGGTCGCCGCGATGGTGCGCGACCCTGCCCTGATCGTCTGGCTGGACGGGCAGAAGAACACCCGCAAGGCGCCGAACGAGAACCTGGCCCGCGAGCTGATGGAGCTGTTCACCCTCGGTATCGGCGCCTACAGCGAGGCCGACGTGAAGACCGGCGCGCGGGCCCTGACCGGCTGGGTGGTCGACAGGCGTACCGGTGCGGCCCGCTTCGAGGCCCGCCGGCACGACAGTGGCGAGAAGAGCATCCTCGGGCAAAGCGGCCGGTTCGACGCCGGAACGTACGCCGGCCTGCTGGCCGCCCAACCGGCGGCCGCGACCTTCGTGGCCGGTCGGCTCTGGTTCCGCTATGCCGGCACCGAGACCCCGGCCCCGGACGGCCTGGCCGGCGCGGACACCATCGCGACCCTACGCGCGCTCTTCTCCGCACCGGCCTTCACGCAGACCCGGGGCACGCTGGTGAAGCAGCCGGTGGAGTGGTTGGTCGGTGCGCTGCGGCAACTCGGTATCCGACCGTCCGCGCTGCCCGAGCAGCAACGCAGACAACTGCTGGCGGGTCTGAACGCGCTCGACCAGGTGCCGTTGCGTCCACCCAGCGTGGGCGGTTGGCCGGCCGGGTCCGCCTGGCTGACCACCTCGTCGTTACAGGCGCGGCTGCGGACGGCCGGGGTGCTCGCCGCCGCCACGGCTCCAGCGGTGCTGGCCCGGCTGACCGCCGCGCCCACCGCCGGGCGACCGGACGCGCTGGCCCGACTGCTCGTGGTCGACGGCTGGAGCGCGCGCACCCGCGCCGCTCTCACCCCGCTGGCCGGTGAGCCCCGCACGTTGCTGGCCGCCGGCCTGGTCAGCCCCGAATACACAGTCAGCTGAGCGGAGAGTCGACATGGACACCCTGACCCGACGCAGGTTCCTGCTGACCAGTGGGGTGGTCGGCGCTGGCGCGTTGGCCGCCGGGGCCGGCGCGTACAGCCTGCGGGACCTGCTGGACACCAGCGGAGACCGGGACCAGCAGTCCCGCACGCTGGTGCTGGTGACCCTCTACGGCGGCAATGACGGCCTCAACACGGTCATCCCGTACGGCGACCCCGCCTACCGGGCGGCTCGACCGGAGCTGGCGTACCCGGACGGGGAGGTGCGGCGGTTGGACGACGACTTCGGCCTCAACCCGGCGCTGGCCGGCCTGCACCAGCGCTGGTCCGGCGGTGGGTTGGCGATCGTGCGTGGGGTCGGCTACCCGAAGCCGGACCGCAGCCACTTCCGTTCGATGGACATCTGGCACACGGCGCAACCGGACCGGCCCGGCAACACCGGCTGGCTCGGGCGGTGGCTGGACGGCGCCGGTGGCGACCCCCGGCTGGCGGTCTCCTTCGAGCCGGCGCTGCCGCCGCTGCTGGCCGGGGCGCAGAGCGCCGGTGCGGCAGTGCCGGTGACCGACCGGAAGGCAGCCAAGGGGCTGTCGGCGCAGACGCTGACCGCGTTCGAGGCCGCCGAGCCGGGTGAGTCCGCCGCGCGAGCCCGGGCCGCCGCCTGCTTCGCCGACCTGCGGTCGGTGGACGAGATGATCCGCCAGGTCCGCGACTCCGACAACCTGGACATGGCAGACCCGGACGGCGAGCAGGCTCCGGCGACCGCCACCGGCGGGGCGAAGACTCCGCTGGACGCCCAGCTGGACCTGGTCGCGCAGTGCGTCGAGGCGGGAGTGTCCACCCGGGTCTTCTCGGTGTCGCTGGGCGGCTTCGACACGCACGCCGACGAGAAGCAGTTGCAGGCGGTGCTGCTGGGTCAGCTGGACCGGGCGTTGACCGGGTTCGCCGACCGGATGAGTCGCACCGAGGCGGGCCGGAAGGTGGTGGTGGCGGTCTACTCCGAGTTCGGCCGTCGGGTACGCGCCAACGCCTCCGACGGCACCGACCACGGCACCGCCTCGGATGTGCTGCTGCTCGGCGCGGGCGTCCGGGGCGGCTGGCACGGCGCACCGCCGAGCCTCACCGACCTCGACGACGGCGACCTGAAATACACGACGGACTTCCGGGACGTCTACGCCACTCTGCTGGAGCGGGTGCTGGACACCGACCCGGGTCCGGTCCTCGCCGACTGGCGGGGACGGGTGGACAAGCTCTTCTAATCGTCCTCTTCCGGGTCCTGGTTGGCCTGCTCGCCCAGCACGAACGCCTGCATGGCCAGCTCGTCGCCGGACGGCGAGACGAAGGCGGGCAGCTCACGCGGGCCCAGCTCCTGCACGTAGGACCAGAAGAGCCGCACCGCCTCGGCCGGCGTGTCGGCCTCGATCGGCAGGTCGAGGCTGACCAGCCAGGTGCGGCGCACCGGGGGCGGGCCGAGCTGGTCGGCCAGCGCCCGGAAGGCCGCCGGCTCCACGGCGGTCACCGGCCCGTCGAGCGTGAGCAGGTCGGCCGGCACCGGCTCGTCGAAGGCCCGCCGGGTGTACGCGACGACGAGCGTGCCCGGCTCGACCGGGGACTGCGGGTCGTCCGGGTCCTCGCGGTGGCGTCGTCCCGGCTCGGTGACCCGGCCGAGGGCCACCAGCCGTGGCGGCGCGTCGACCAGCACTGCCACCTGGTCGCCCGGCCCTGGCCGGGCGACGTCGGTCAGCCCGGTCAGCTCCAGCGTGTCGTGGTGCACGAGCCGCTCGGCCTCGTACCGTTCGGCGGGCAGCAGCACGGCCCAGGTGCCCATCCCGTCGGCGTTGCCGGCCGCACCGGCCCGGTGCGCGGTCTCGGTCGTCATGCCTGCCATCTCATCACGCCGCCGGTGGGACGGTGACGTGACAGCCGACGATGTGATCGTCGACCATCCCGGTGGCTTGCATCAGCGCGTACGCGGTGGTCGGGCCGACGAACCGGAAGCCGCGCTTCTTGAGTGCCTTGGCCATCGCCGTCGACTCCGGGGTGATCGGCGCCAGCTCGGCGAACGAGGCGGGGCGAGTCGGCCGGGGCTCCGGCGCGAAGGACCAGAGCAGCGCGGACAGGCCCTCCGGCAGCTCCAGTGCGGCGCGGGCGTTGGCGATCGCCGCCTCGATCTTGGCCCGGTTGCGGACGATGCCGGCGTCGGCGAGCAGCCGGGTGACGTCGGCGTCGTCGTAGCGGGCGACGGTCGGAATGTGGAACTCGTCGAAGGCCAGTCGGAACGCCGGACGCTTGCGCAGGATGGTCAGCCAGGACAACCCGGACTGGAACGCCTCCAGCGTCATCCGCTCGTAGAGCGCGTCGTCTCCGCGCAGCGGTCGCCCCCACTCGGTGTCGTGGTAGACGGCGTAGTCGGGGGTGCTCGACCCCCAGGCGCAGCGGGCCAGCCCGTCGGCTCCGATCACCAGGTCAGTCACCTGGTACACGCTAGGGCATCCGTCCGACACCCCATTGCCACCGGCCGCCCGGCTGCCTATGGTGCTTGTTACCGACCGGTAGGTCGAGGTCACCCGACGGTGCGCCCCGACCGGTGACGGCGAGCGGAGGCCGCGCGGTGAAGGAGTTCCCGGACGTCATCGCCTGGTCGATCCCGGCCTTCGTGCTTCTCATCGTGTTGGAGCGGATCTCCTACCTGCTGCACCGCGACGACGACGAGGTCGGCTACGGCGGCGCCGACACCGCGACCAGCCTGACGATGGGGCTGGGCAGCATCTTCGCCGACCTGCTCTGGAAGGTGCCGATCGCCGCCGCGTACGCGCTGCTCTACGCGCTCACCCCGCTGCGGGTCGCCGAGCTCTGGTGGACCTGGCCGCTGATCCTGCTCGCGCAGGACTTCTGCTACTACTGGTCGCACCGCGGCCACCACGTGATCCGCATCCTCTGGGCCTCGCACGTGGTGCACCACTCGTCGCAGCGGTTCAACCTCTCCACCGCGCTGCGCCAGCCGTGGACCGGCCTGACCAGTTGGGTGTTCTACATTCCGCTGATCCTGGCCGGCGTCCACCCGGCCGTTGTCGCGTTCTGCGGCTCGGTCAACCTGCTCTACCAGTTCTGGATCCACACCGAGCGGATCGAGAAGATGCCGCGCTGGTACGAGGCGGTGTTCAACACCCCGTCGCACCACCGGGTGCACCACGCGTCGCAGGGCAGCTACCTGGACCGCAACTTCGGCGGCATCCTGATCGTCTGGGACCGGCTCTTCGGGTCGTTCGCGCCGGAAGGGGAACGTTGCGTGTACGGCCTGACCAAGAACGTCGGCAGCTACAACCCGGTCCGGGTGGCCTTCCACGAGTACGCCTCGATCGCCCGGGACCTGCGCGCCGCGGTGACCTGGCGGCACCGGGTCGGGCATCTCTTCCGCGCACCGGGCTGGCAGCCGGCACCGGGCTCCCCGGTCAGGGCAGCCGGCCCTGCTCGACCAGACGGGCAAACCTCTTCAGCGCCTGGGTGAGGCCGAGCTTGGAGCCGGGCCAGAGCACCGGCCACGCCAGTCGACCGGCCCGACCGCCCGGCAGGTGGAACCACTCGTGCCAGACGACCTGGGTGCGGTCCCGGTCCAGCTGGGTGCAGCGCAGCACCCCCGGGCCGCGCAGCAGCTGGCCGTGGTGCACGACGCCGATCTCGTACGGCTCGTCGACCCGGACCACCAGCATCTCGTCGCGCAGCGTCGCCCGGCCGAGCGCGGTCACCGCCTCGATCCGGCTGCCCTCACGGCCGTCGCCCTCGACCACCCGGACGCGGGTGAACGGGATCCAGTCGGACTGACGTTCCCAGGCGAGCAGCGCGGCGAACACCCGCTCCGCCGGGGCTTCGACGATCACCGTGGCGGTCACCTCACCGGCACCGGGTCGGGCCGCCTCGCGAAGATCGTCAGCGCCCTCCGGCTCGGTCACGCCGACTCCGACCGAACCACCGCGTCGCGCTGGTCGGTGCCGGCGGTCTGCTCACGATCGGCCGACTCGTCGTCGGCGGGCGCGGCGGCAGGCGCCACCCCGTCCGAATCCGCCGGGGACGAGCTGGCGGCGGGCAACGGGCCGGGAGTCGTCGAACCGACCGGGGCCGAGCCCGCCTCGCCGGTCAGGGGCACGTCCCTGCCCGGCTCGACCGCCTCGCCCGGCTCGGTCGCGTCCGCGGGAGTCACCTTGCTGGCGGACTGCTCGCGGGCCTGCCGCAGCACGTCCGCGTCGTCGGTGCGCCCCTCACGCAAGGCGATGACCTCCGACTCCAGTACGCCGATCAGCTCGGACTTGTAACCGATGTCGTAGGCGGCACGGCGCAACGCCTTATCGACCTGGTCCATCCGGTACCCACGCAACCCGGTGTCGAAACGGACCGCCCCCACGTCGGATTCACGCAACGGGCGGGTGCCCGGCAACGCCACGGCCTGCGAATCCGGCTCGGCCGGCACCAGGCCGGGATCACGCCCGCTGACCAGCACCGTCACACCGAATATCACCGCTGCGACTGTCAACGCCACGACCAGAAGGAGCAGAAGCTGACCCATGTACTGATCGTGGCATGGCAGCCGGCCGGGAGCGACCCCGCCACCCGCCTCGATCACGATCGGTGCCGACGCCCGCCCGGGATGGTGGACGGGCGACCGGCTAGCGTCGGGACCGGCCGACGCGGCGGCGGCGGCGTGAACTTGCAGGAGGCGGGCATGGCCGGGGCGCTTCGGCTGGGTGGGCACACGTTCGCCCCCGGCGAGCTGGTGGTGATGGCGATCATCAACCGCACGCCGGACTCGTTCTTCGACCGCGGGGCCACCTACGCCGCCGACAGCGCTCTGCGCGCGGTGGAGCGGGCGGTGGACGAGGGCGCGGCCATCATCGACATCGGCGGCGTCAAGGCCGGCCCCGGCGCGGACGTGGACGTCGCCGAGGAGATCCGGCGCACGGTGGACACCATCGCCGCCGTCCGAGCCGCGTTTCCGGACGTGGTGATCTCGATCGACACCTGGCGGGCCGAGGTGGCGACGGAGGCCGTGGCGGCCGGCGCCGACCTCCTCAACGACACCTGGTCGGGCGCCGACCCGGCGTTGGTCCGGGTGGCCGCGCAGACCGGTGCCGGCCTGGTCTGTTCGCACGCCGGCGGGCTGACGCCGCGGACCAGGCCGCACCGGGCCGCCTTCACCGACGTGGTCGCCGACGTGGTCGCGACGGTCACCGGGCTCGCCGAGCGCGCGGTGGCGGCAGGGGTACGCCCCGACGGCATCCTCATCGACCCGGCGCACGACTTCGGTAAGAACACCCGGCACTCGCTGGAGATCACCCGCCGGCTGGACGAGCTGACCGCTACCGGCTGGCCGGTGCTGGTGGCGCTCTCCAACAAGGACTTCATCGGGGAGACGCTGGCCCTGCCGGTGGCCGAACGGCTGGAGGGGACGCTCTCCGCTACGGCCGTCTCGGCCTGGTTGGGTGCCCGGGTCTTCCGGGCCCACCAGGTCGGCCCGACCCGCCGAGTGCTGGACATGGTGGCCTCGATCCGAGGCGACCGCCCGCCCACCGCCACCCGCCGAGGGCTCGCCTGACCGGTCGTCGCCGTAACCGACAGCGAACGGACGGAGGGACCGACACGATCGCCGGAGGCAGTGGCGCTCAGGTCCAGCGGAGGATGTTCCTACGCCAGGCGTAGAGGATGCCGAGCGCGAGCACGGCCACGAACACCGCCATCTCCACCACCGTCACCAGACCGAAGCCGGGCCGGTCGAAGACCACCGCCCAGGGGAAGAGGAACACCGCCTCGACCGCGAACAGCACGTAGAGGTAGGCATACACGTAGTAGCGGATCTGCATCTGCGCCCAGTCGGCGCCGACCGGGTCGAGCCCGCACTCGTAGCTGGCCCGCTTGCCCGGCGGGTCGGCCGGACGCGCCGGGCGTAACACCCGGTTGGCCGAGAACGCCGTAACGAAGAAGAGAACGCTGGCGAGCAGCAGGAGCCCGAGCGTCGCGTACGAGCCCAGGTATCCGTTCACAGTCGGCAGCCTACCGTCCGCTCGGACGGGTCGTCCCAAACACGTTACGAATTTGTTTCGCATGGGACTAGTGCCCCGGGGCAACTGTTACCGAATACTGGACACCCACCCATGTCACCGGAGGATTGATGTCCCGCGTGAAGGCATCGCCCGGTAACCGGGCGGAGGGGCGACGTTCCACGCCCCTGCTGGCGACCGCGCTCGCGCTCGGCCTGCTCACGGCGCTCGCCGTGGGGCCGGCCTGGGCCAGCGCGGCCGCACCGGACGCGGAGCCGGTCGCGACCTCGGCCGAGCCGGTCAACGAGCCGGGAGGCGAGGAGCCCCCGACCACACCGGCGGAGGAGCCCACCCCGACCGAGGACCCGGGCGGTGAACCGGAGCCGACCGGCCCGGCGCCGGAGACCTCCGCGCCACCGCCGGAGACGACGCCACCCGCGCCGGTGACCACCGCCCCGGAGGTCCCGCCAGCGCCGACCACCGTCGCGCCCGCGCCGGGCGCCACCACCCGACCGCCCAGCCCGGCTCCCCCGGTGCCACCGACGGCGCCCCCCGCCCCGCCGACACCGCCGGGGCCGACGGTCCGCCCGCCCGCCCCGGGTTCGGCGCCGCCGCCGCAGCAGAGCCCGCTGGGCGTGCAGGTCACCACCGGCGACGTCACCCTCACCGAGGCGTACTGGAACACGCCGAGCACGGCCGCCACCCTCCAGGTCACCGTGCACAACACCGGCACCACAACGGAACAGATCCGACTCTCGTACACGCTGCCCGTCGGGCTGACCGACGCCGGCACGAAGGGCTGCGCCGCCGCCGGTGGTGGGACGTACCGGTGCGGTGCCTGGACCGCCGAAGCGGGCGTCCGGTTCAGCACCGCGCTGCGGCTACGGGTCGCCGGCACGGCGTGGAAGCAGATGCCGCTCAGCGGCGCCGTCCAGGTCATCGCGGACGCGCCGGGAGCGGAAGGGGAGGCGACCGACGACCAGGGCTTCGCTGTGCTCTTCCCAGCGGGCCCGCCGGTGCCCGGGATCGCGCTCGCCGCCGACGAGGTGGCCTTCGACATCAGCGGCGGCCCCAGCACCCTCACACTCCGGCTGGGCAACACCGGCGCAGTGGACGCCGCCGGGCGGGTCGACGTCGTCCTGCCGGCCGGGGTGACAGTGCCGACCCCACCGCTCGGCTGCGTGGCGGTCGACCCGACGCGTACCCGCTGCGACGCCGGCCTGGTGCTGGCGGGCACGACCGCCGAGGTGCAGCTGCCGGTGGAGGCGACGCCGCAGGCTCAGCGGGAAGCGCCGCTGTCCGGTGCCGTGATCGGGCAACTCGATCCACGCAGCGGCCCGACCCGGCGGGTGCAGATGAGCTTCCGGATCACCGCGGCAGCCGCACTGGCCACGCCGGTGGTCTCCCCACCCGCGCCGACCGGCTCGCAGGGCGTACTGCCCGCCGGAGCCACGACCGGAGACGGCGGGTTGACGTCGGTTCAGCGCACCGCTGTCATCCTGATCGCGGTCTCCACGCTGCTGGTGGTGCTGGCCCTCACGCTGGCCACGACCTCGCTGCGGCGCCGGCTCGGCGGCCCGCCGCCCGAGCCCGCGCCCAACCCCGCCGACTGATCGACGGACGACCCCGGCCCGCGCGACCGGGGTCGTCGGCGCGACCGGGTGGTGATCTGAATTACGGCGGGCGGTGCGTAACCCCGCAAAGGCGGGCATTTTGCATCCAGATCCGTTCCCAGTCGGCGGACCTCCGGGGATGGTTAGGGCTCCCTTAGACGTAGGCTCTCAGAAGAGGAACGACAGCGGCCGGACCAGCCTGGGGCGGTGCGGTGAAGCGTTGCGTCGAGGAGGTTCCGTGGCCGGGCAAGCCCCGCAGTCGCGAACGAAGGTGGCACAGTGACCAAGCAGATCCGTCAACTCGACCGAGTGGTCATCCGGTTCGCCGGTGACTCCGGCGACGGCATGCAGCTGACCGGCGACCGGTTCACCTCGGAGACGGCGCAGCTCGGCAACGACATCTCCACACTGCCAAACTTCCCCGCCGAGATCCGGGCTCCCGCCGGCACCCTGCCCGGCGTATCGAGCTTCCAGGTGCACTTCGCCGACTACGACATCCTCACGCCGGGCGACGCGCCCAACGTGCTGGTGGCAATGAACCCGGCGGCACTCAAGGCCAACCTGGCCGATCTGCCGCGCGGCGCGGACATCATCGTCAACACCGACGAGTTCACCAAGCGCAACCTCGCCAAGGTCGGTTACCAGAGCAGCCCGCTGGACGACGACTCGCTGGCCGGTTACGTGGTGCACCCGGTGGCGCTGACCTCGATGACCGTTGGCGCGCTCGCGGCCCACCAGGTGTCCAAGAAGGACGCCGAGCGGTCGAAGAACATGTTCGCGCTCGGCCTGCTCTCCTGGATGTACTCCCGGCCCTACGAGTCGACGCTGCGCTTCCTGGAGCGCAAGTTCGCGGCCCGCCCGGAGCTGGTCGCCGCGAACGTCGCCGCCTTCAAGGCCGGCTGGAACTTCGGCGAGACCACCGAGGACTTCGCTGTCCGCTACGAGGTCAAGCCGGCCAAGATGAAGCCGGGCACCTACCGCAACATCACCGGCAACGCGGCTCTCTCGCTGGGGCTGGTCGCCGCCGGGGTCCGCTCCGGGCTTCCGGTCTTCCTCGGCGCGTACCCGATCACGCCCGCGTCGGACATCCTGCACGAGCTGAGCAAGCACAAGCGCTTCGGCGTTCTCACAGTGCAGGCCGAGGACGAGATCGCCGCCGTCGGCGCCGCGCTGGGCGCCTCCTACGGCGGGTCGCTCGGGGTGACCACCACCAGCGGCCCCGGCGTGGCGCTCAAGAGCGAGACGATCTCGCTCGCGGTGGCGCTGGAGCTGCCGCTGGTGATCGTGGACGTGCAGCGGGCCGGCCCGTCGACCGGCATGCCGACCAAGACCGAGCAGGCCGACCTCAACATGGCGCTCTACGGCCGGCACGGCGAGGCGCCGGTCGCGGTGATCGCGCCCCGGTCGCCGTCGGACTGCTTCTTCGCGGCGCTGGAGGCGGCCCGGATCGCGCTCACCTACCGCACCCCGGTGATCCTGCTGTCCGACAACTACGTCGCCAACGGTTCCGAGCCGTGGCTGCTGCCCGACGTGGAGTCGCTGCCCGACCTGCGGGTCGAGTTCGCCACCAAGCCCAACGGCGAGGACGGCACCACCTTCCTGCCCTACCTGCGTGACCCGGAGACCCTGGCCCGGCCATGGGCGATCCCCGGCACCGCGGGCCTGGAGCACCGGATCGGCGGTCTGGAGAAGGCCGACAAGACCGGGGACATCTCCTACGACCCGGCCAACCACGACTTCATGGTGCGCACCCGGGCCGCGCGGATCGAGACCATCCCGGTGCCGGACATCGAGGTGGAGGACCCGGACGGCGACGCCCGGGTGCTGGTCCTCGGTTGGGGCTCGACGTACGGGCCGATCGGCGCGGCGTGCCGCGGGGTCCGTCAGCGTGGCCTCTCCATCGCCCAGGCGCACCTGCGGCACCTGGCGCCGATGCCGGCCAACCTCGGTGAGGTGCTCCGCTCGTACGACAAGGTGGTCATCCCGGAGATGAACCTGGGCCAGCTGGCCCACGTCATCCGGGCCCGCTACCTGGTCGACGCGATCAGCTACAACCAGGTCCGCGGTCTGCCGTTCACGGCCGCCGAGCTGGAGACGACGCTGGAAGAGGTGCTGAAGAATGTCTGAGCCCGTCGCCGTCAAGCTCACCGCCAAGGACTTCAAGTCCGACCAGGAGGTGCGCTGGTGCCCCGGCTGCGGTGACTACGCGATCCTGGCAGCCATCCAGCAGTTCATGCCGGAGCTGAACATCCCCCGGGAGCGCACCGTCTTCGTCTCCGGGATCGGCTGCTCGTCCCGCTTCCCGTACTACATGAACACGTACGGGATGCACTCGATCCACGGTCGGGCCCCGGCGATCGCGACCGGCCTGTCGGTGTCCCGGCCGGACCTGTCGGTCTGGGTGGTCACCGGCGACGGCGACGCGCTCTCCATCGGTGGCAACCACCTGATCCACGCGCTGCGTCGCAACGTCAACCTCAAGATCCTGCTGTTCAACAACCGGATCTACGGTCTGACCAAGGGCCAGTATTCTCCGACGTCCGAGGTCGGCAAGGTCACCAAGTCGACCCCGGCCGGCTCGGCGGACGCCCCGTTCAACCCGCTCTCGCTCGCCCTCGGGGCGGAGGCCAGCTTCGTCGGCCGCACCATCGACTCGGACCGCAAGCACCTCCAGTCGGTGCTGCGGGCCGCCGCGGAGCACGAGGGCTCGGCCTTCGTGGAGATCTACCAGAACTGCAACATCTTCAACGACGGGGCGTTCGAACAGCTCAAGGACCCGTCGACCCGGGACGACTACCTGATCCGCCTGGAGCACGGGCAGCCGATCACCTTCGGTGCCGACGGGCGGTTCTGCGTGGTGCACCCGCCGGGTGGCTTCGGTCTGGAGGTCCGGGAGACCAGTTCGGTCCGCCCCGAGGAGATCGTCGTGCACGACGCGACGGTGACCGATCCGGCGTACGCGTTCGCGCTGTCCCGGCTGCCCGGCCTGGACCTGCGCAACACCCCGATCGGGGTGTTCCGCTCGGTGGACCGACCGTCCTACGACAGCGTGGTGCAGGCTCAGCTCGCGGCCGCCAAGGCGACTGTCACCGAGACCCCCGAGCAGCAGCTCGCCGGCCTGCTGGGCAGCGGCGACACCTGGACCATCATCTGACCCGTCGTTACTGACGAGAGCGGCCGTCCCCGATCCGGGGGGGCGGCCGCTCTCTCGTCGTACCGGCGATGCCTCAGCGCTGGGCGGTGGCCGGCGTCCAGAGGTTGTCGATCTCCTTCTCGGCCGCCGCGAGACTCGCCTCGTGCAGCGGGATCAGCTCGGCCATCGCCGGCACCGACGGCGCCAGGGTCAGCTCGGCACTGATGAAGCGCGGCTGCATGCCGGTCATCGACAGGCCGTGCGGGAGCCAAGGCTCGGCGTGGTCCCAGCCGGAGCGAGGGGTTCCCTCGCCGTAGCCGCCGCCCCGGGTGGCCAGCACCACGAATTCGCGCCCGCCGAGCAGGCCCTCCTGCGTCGTCGGGTCGTACGCCAGCCCGGGAACGATCAGGTGGTCGACCCAGGACTTGACGCTGCTGGGCGCGCCGAAGTTGTAGAGCGGCAGGCCGAGCAGCACCACGTCGGCCCGCTTCACCTCGTCGACCAGCCGCTCACTGAGCTGCCAGGAGTCGCGCTGCGCCGGGCTGTGCTGGTCCGGCGGCGTCATGCGAGCCAGCCCACCGTCTGCATCCAGGTGCGGCAGCGGCTCCGCGCCCAGATCTCGGTAGGCCACCGTGCCGTTCGGGTGAGCCGCACGCCAGGTCGCCACGGCGCGGGCGGTGAGCCGCCGGCTGACCGACCAGTCACCGCGGATGCTCGAGTCGATATGCAGCAGATGCATCATTCCTCCTCCAGGAATCGTCTGTGAAGCACCAACTATTTATAGCAGGCCGATGTTCCTCAGACTCGGTAGACTGGGTCACATGTCCGCGCAGCCGCTCGACTCCTCCGAGCACCGCTCGGGCGCGCTCCTGGACCATCTGGCCCGGCGGATGCGACTGCGGTCGGAGTCGGTGCTGGCGCCGCTGGGACTTCGCCCGCGGCATCTGGTCGCGCTCACCGTGCTGCGCGCCGGCGGCGGCACCGGGCAGCAGGCGCTCGCCACCATCCTGGAGATGGACAGCACCAACATCGTCGGGCTGCTCAACGACCTGGAGGCGAAGCAGCTGATCGAGCGTCGGCGCTCACCCGAGGATCGTCGCCGACACGTCGTCGAACTCACCGAAGATGGGGCGAAACGCCTCAGCGAGGCCGAATGCGCCCTGGCCAGCGCCGAGGACGAGGTGCTGGGCGCGCTGGATCCCACCGAGCGGGAGACGCTCTACAAACTGCTCAGCCGGGCCTCCACCGGCACGGCGGTCAACTGCACCGAGGCGATCTGCGTCGCCGACGACACCTGCTGACGCCGCCTCACCACACCGGCGACAGCGGGGCCGGCACGCCGCGGCAGCGGCAGGACGATCAGGCGGTGGTCGCCGACTGGGGACGGTCGTCGCGTACGTGCACCAGCATGTCGCCGGTCTCGATCACCGCGCCGGCCCGGTCGGCCAGGGTGACCACCTTGCCCCGCCGCACCAGGGCGATCACCAACGACTCCAGCTCGCGCGGCGAGCGCCCCACCTCGTCCCGCTCGGCCGAACGCATCGCCAGCGCCATGCCCTGGCCGGGGGTGAGCAGGTCCTCCACCACGTCGATCAGCGGCGGCGCCGAGGTGGACAGGCCGAGCAGCCGGCCCGCCGTGGCCGAGGAGACGATCACATGGTGTGCGCCACTCTGCTTGAGCAGCGGGGCGTTCTCCGCCTCCCGGGCTGCCGCGATGATGCGAACCTGCCCGGCGGTGAGCTGCCGTACCGTCAGCGCGACCAGCACCGACGCGTCGTCGCTGTCGGTCGCGATGATCACGGCCTTCGCGTTCTTGACGTGCGCCTCATTCAGCACCGACGAGCGGGTCGCCGAGCCCTCGATCGCCACCAGCCCGGCGGAGGTGGCCTGCCGCAGGGCGGCGGCGCTGCGCTCCACCACCACGATCCGCGAACGGTCCAGACCGTTCTCCATCAGGGCGGAGACAGCGCTACGCCCCTTGGTGCCGTAGCCGCAGATGATGACGTGGTCCTTCACGGCTCTCCTCCACCGCGACAGGCGACGGCCGGTCCGGTACTGCTCGGTCAGAACTTCCAGGGTGGTGCCGACCAGGATGATAAGGAAGATCACTCGGGCCGGGGTGATGAAGAGGACGTTGACCAGCCGGGCCGACGGCGCGGCCGGGGTGATGTCCCCGTAACCGGTGGTCGAGAGCGAGACGACCGCGTAGTAGAAGCAGTCGAGGAGGGTGAGACCGTCCTCGTTGACATCGCGGTAGCCGTCCCGGCCGAGATAGACCGCGGCGACCACTGCGAAGACCAGGCCCAGGGCGGCGGCGAGCCGGAGGCTCAGCGCGCTCAGTGGGCCCCGCCGCTGCGCGGGAAAATGGATCACCGTCGAACCTGCTGCCCCGCCGTCGCCTGCACGCCCACAACATAGCGGGTGCACCGCCGATCGCACGTCCGGGTCGCGGCGGACAACCGACGCCGCTCCCGCACCCGACTACCGGACGACAACGACGAACCGGTGCAGGCCGGCAGACGGAGGGGGCGCGACCCTCGTGACGACGAGCGGCAGACGGCGAGCCGAGGCCGACGACGAATACACCGAGTACGTCCGGTCCCGGATGGCGCAGTGGCGACGCACCGCCTACCTGATGTGCGGGGACTGGGACCGGGGCGACGACATTCTGCAACGGGTGCTCACCGAGCTGTACCGCTCGTGGGCGCGGGCCCGGCAGGCCGATCACCTGGACGCGCTGGTCCGCACGATGCTGCTGCGGCGACTGATCGACGAGCGGCGGTTGCGGTGGACGCGGGTCCGCCTCGGCGCCGCGCTGCCCGACGTGTCCAGGGCCTTCGCCGACCCGACCGACCGGATCACCCTGGTGGGCGCGCTGCGGCAGGTGCCTCCGCGCCAACGCGCGGTGCTGGTGCTGCGGTACTTCCAGGACCTCAGCGTCGAGGAGACCGCCCACGCGATGGGCTGCTCGACGGGGACGGTGAAGAGCCAGACCGCCAAGGGCCTGGCCACTCTGCGCACCCTGCTCACCCCCACCCTGACCGCGAACTGAGAGGAGCGACGATGCTTGACGAACGTCAGATTGGCGACCTGATGCTGACCGAGATCAAGTCGGCCGAGCGGCCCTCCGTCGTGCTGGACGTGGAACGGGCGATGACCACGGCACGGCGGCAACGCCGCCTCGCCCACGGTGCCGGCGCCGCGCTGCTGGCGGTGGCGCTCACCGTCGGCGGGCTCACCGTCCCCCACCTGCTGACCCCGGACCGGACGCCGGCCCCCGCCCCGTTCGACGCCGCCACACTCCCCGGCCAGACCGGGCTACCGGCCGCGCTCACCACCATCGACCCACAACGGGTGTACGTCCGGTTCGGCTGGCTGCCGGACGGGCTGCCCAAACTTCAATACCAGGCCGGGCTGTTGCTCTCCGGCTCCGGCGTCTATCTCAGCGCGTCCACTGCGCCCGGCGGCGGCCAATGGAAGGGCGTCGCGATCACCCTCTATCCGAAGGGAGTGCAGCCTTCGGCACCGCAGCGGGACAGCGGCGAAGCGGCCCGGCCCGGCGAGACCACACCCGGCCCGCAGTTGAACGGCGGGACCAGCAGTTTCGCCTCGTACAGCGGGGCCGAGCAGCCGGAGGCGATCCTCCGCTGGCGGTACGCCCCGGACGGCTGGGCACAGCTCAGGGTGGTCGGCGTCGGAGCCGACGTCCGGAGCACCGCGACGCGGGTGGCCCGGGCGCTGCGGTTCGCAGACGACCCGATCCCGATGCCGGCCGCGGTGGCGGGTGTACCGGCCGCACTACAGGTGATCGTCGTCGACGTGCAGGAGTCGCTGGACGAGCCGAAGGTCTGGTACGCGTCGACCACCTGGTCACCGAAGTCGATCACCGACGATCCCGGCCAGCAGCGGGCCCGGACGATGACGGTGAGCATCTCCCGCTACCGGAACATCACCGATTCCGCCGACAACGAGTACGTCGACCCGAACACGACCGTCGACGGGCACCCGGCGCGGTTCGGCGGGGAGAACGGCAACGAGTCGTTGACCGTCTACGACGTCGACGGGGCGAACGTGTCGATCGACGACAGCGCCCTGCTCCCCAGCGGTGGCACCCGGGCGCTGTTCCCGGCGGTGACGCTGGTGGCCGATCCGGCCAACTGGCACACCCACCTGCACCGGTGAGCGCCCCGGGCCCGCGCCGTCGAGCGGCGCGGGCCCGGACGGGTCGGCCTTAACGGCCGGGGACGGGCATGATGAGGGTGTTCCCGACGACGACCGCGAAAGTGAGGCCGGCATGTCGTTGCTGCGACGAGTCATCGGCGGGGTGCTGCGTCGCCACCGCCAGCGCCAGGGCCGCACGCTGCGCGAGGTGGCCGAGTCGGCCGACGTGTCGGTGCCCTACCTGTCGGAGGTGGAGCGGGGCCGCAAGGAGGCTTCCTCGGAGGTGCTCGCAGCGATCTGTCGGGCGCTCGGCATCAGCCTCGCCGACCTGCTCGGGGAGGCCCGCGACGACATGCGCCGGGTCGAACCCCGTCTCCCGGCGGCACCCCGCGCCGCGCTGACCCACCTGGAGCCTGTCGAGGCGGTCCGACGGGAGATCGGCAATGCCACCCTTCTGGTGGGTCCGCTCGGCGGCGGGCTGCCCCTCCAGCGGGTGCCCAGGGCCGGCGAGCCGACCATGCGGGTCGGCGTGACGGTCTCCGCTGGTGGCTCGCGCCCCGGCCCGCGTACCCCTTGCCTGGCTGGCAGGGGGTCGGCCCCGGTCGGCGCGCGCCGGTTGACCGCCGCGTAGGCCGCGCCGGTTCTGCCGTCGGCGGATCTGCCGGCGGCAGAATCCGTGGGCTGGCCGTCGCGACCGCCGGCACGCTGGAAGGGCCGGTCCACCGGGTGGTCCCACCGCCCGCCGGCACGGCGGAGGGCGGCGGCACATGATGGGGTACGGCGTACAGATGCTCAACGGCGGGCAGCCGTCCTTCGGTGATCACGTATTCGAGCGGCTGCTGCGGGAGCGGATCGTCTTCCTCGGCACCGAGGTGACGGAGGAGTCGGCCAACCAGATCTGCGCGCAGATCCTGCTGCTCGCCGCCGAGGACGACAACCGGGACATCTACCTCTACATCAACTCGCCGGGCGGTTCGGTGAGCGCGGGGATGGCGGTCTACGACACGATGCGCTACGTCCGCAACGACGTGGCGACGCTGGCGCTCGGGTTCGCCGGCTCGATGGGGCAGTTCCTCCTCTGCGCGGGTGCGGCCGGCAAGCGGTACGCGCTGCCGCACTCGCGGATCATGATGCACCAGCCGTCCGGCGGGATGGGCGGAACCGCCGCCGACATCACCATCCAGGCGGAGAACATGCTGCACGTGAAGCGGACGATGCAGGAGCTCATCGCCCAGCACAGTGGACGGACCCTCGACGAGATCCAGCGGGACTGGGACCGGGACCGGTGGTTCACCGCCGAGCAGGCCCGGGAGTACGGCCTCATCGACCAGGTGGTCACCCGAGCCGAACAGCTGCCGACGCTCTGATCAACGTCTGGTGGCCGCGGTACCGCCCGACCACCCCACCCAGTAGCCTCCGTAGATACCGCGCTGAACCTCGACGGGGTGAAGCACATCTCAACGCCGTCGACGGGTACGTGCACGAGGCCGCCAGCAACAACGGCTGGCGCAACCTCAACAGCGGGGTCCGCGGAACCCGGGCAGCCGCCCTGGGGCTGGACGGCGTCAAGCTCATCTACGCCGCCTGAGTCGCCCACCGCCCCGGCCGGTCGTGACCGGCCGGCCCGGATGGTGCGGTGCTAGAGCGCGCAGCCGCTGACCCGTGGGCATCGGTGGTGAGCGAACCGGGTGCGGGCGTCAAGCCGACGCCGCTCGCGGGTCAGCTGCGCGTGGAGTTGGTCGCGCATGGCGATCGCTTCCGCTTCGTTGAGGCCGTCGTCGCGCTCCTCGGGTGCACACCGTTCATACGCCGCCAGCTGATCTCCGTATCGAGGTCGGGTGCGCCTGCTCCCAGTCAGCGATTTCGTTCCTCTGCAGTCTCGAAGCCGTCGACCGGGTCGGACTCCGGCGACAGCAAATAGTCATAGAGGCGTTGGCCCACCGCGCCAATCTCGCTGCGCAGCTACTTCTCCTTGGTAGCCAGCTCGTTCCGCAAGGCGGGAAAGTCCTTCTCTAGGCGTCGCACTCAGCGAAATATGCCGGCTCGTTCACCTGGTCGACACCCTGCGGCAATATATCGGACCGGAGTTGTGCACGCGGGACCACGACTGTCGTGGCCCGAGCCGCGCGCCGCCCACTCGGCGGGGTTTCTTGACACGCCGTCGGCCTGAAGTGCCAACCCTGCCGCCGGAGCGCGGGCGGCACCGGAAAGACCTATGCAACCGACGGGAGGGCCCGCACGTGTTCGTGTTGCTCGCCCACGAGGGTGGCACCACGGGAGGAAGGAAACGTGACCGCAGTGATGACCGCAGCCGCGGCCGCACCTCGAGCCTCGACAAAAGACGACCAGCGCGATTTCGACGAATTTTATGCAACAAAGTTCGACGTCCTCAGGTCCCAGCTCTACGCGTACCTGGGTGACCGAGCAGAGGCACAGGACCTGGTGCAAGAGGCATTCTGCCGCGCCTACACCAGATGGGCAAGGATCAGGCAATACGACGACTCCTATGCCTGGGTGCGCCGGGTCGCATGGAATCTCGCCACCAGTAGGCTCCGGCGACAGAAGACGTCCGCGATATTCCTGCGCCGCCAGCGCGAAGAACATCACGACGGCCCGTCGCCAGACCGCGTGGCGCTGGTCGCGGCCTTATCCAAGATACCGCCGAAGCTTCGCAAGGCCGTCGTTCTGCATTACCTGGGCCAGTTGTCAGTCGCGGAAATCGCCGTGCAGGAAAACGTGGCCGAGGGCACCGTAAAAAGTTGGCTCAGCCGCGGGAGAACCGCCCTCGCCGGGCACCTCAAGGGATGACCGGAAAGGAAAATCATATGTCTGACAACCTGGACAACCTCATTAACAACGCATTCACCGAGTTCGACGCGGCGGAGCGCTCCTCCTACCTGCCTGCGCCGGGCGCCCCCGCAGTCCGCCACAAGGTGGCGTTCCGGCGGAGAGTCCACCTCACGGCATTCAGCGTGGCCGGTGCGTTGCTGATCGCCCTGCCGATCACGGCCTACTCCGCCAGTCCACGGGGCAACAACTCGCCACCCGATGCGATCGGATCCGCCAACCCCGTCGAACCGGCCACTCCGACTCTGTCGCTCGCCCCGTCATCGACTCCAGCATCGTCGGCTCCATCGGCGGCCGATCTGCGCAATGCCTCCCTCACCCTCCCGGCCTTCCCTGGCTGGGAAGACGACGGGTGCAAGGCGAAGGGAACGAGGAAATTTGTCCACGGTACGACGACGCTGGCGGATGGCGCGAAACTGGTCATCGGGGAGCTGGCTCCCATCAAGGCCGACCTCGATGGCGTGCCAGGCGACGAGGAAATCACCACCATCCGTTGCCAGAACGATGAGTCGCTGAACGTTACCCAGCTGCTGGCGCTGAAGGTCGCTTCGGACGGCGCACTGACACCGTTGGGATACGTCATCAACTCGGCGGACACTCCCAACGTGGCCGCGACGTTCTCCCGCGAGGCAATAACAGTCGATAACGGCGTCGTCCGGCTCGCCGCCTATGGCCCGTACCAGACCAACGGGTGGCTGCCCTGCGAGCGACAGGTGCGGGGCTATGCGTTCCGGAAGGGCGCCTTCCGTCAGGTGGACGGTCCGACCACCTTCCAAAAGCCATCCAAGAACTTCCACGAGGTCGACTTCCGCAACACCGGCCTCCTCGTGAGCCGCCGGAAGCCCGACGGATCCGGCGAGTCGGCTTACTGCGTGCCGATGGTGAATGGGTCCGGCGAAGTCAACATGTACAACAACAGCGATGACCCCAGCAAGGGCACGACCCACTACACAGTCACGATCGGCGCCGTGTCCTTCGTCAACGCCAGCGACGGTGAAGCGACGTTCGCCATCCTCACGTTGCGGTCCCCTAGCGGCGAGACGTCGCAGACCCTGCAATCCTTCCGGCGGGATGGTGACTACCCGCTCGGCTCGGAGGTTCTCCGGTCGGGCGTCAACGGAGTCACCCGTATTGAGAAGGCGGAAGTCAGCGAAGGCATCGTGCAGGTAACGGTCACGACCACAAGCGGAAAACAGGTGTGGTCGTACCGTCCCTTTGTCGCAGATCGGGGCTGGCAACGAGTCAGCTCATAGCTGCCCCAGAAAGTGCCGGGCCCGCCCGAGCAGGGCGGGCCCGGCCGCAGTGCCTCAGCAACTCACCGATAAGCACCACTAGAAGATTGCCAAATGATTCAAGGCCTTCCGTAGCAAGAAGCACACTGCCGGCAGCAGAGCTACCACGGATTCCGGCGCCGCTTCGTCCAGGCCGTCACCACCGCCGGACTCGACGACGTGACCCCACACGACCTGCGGGCAACACGCAAGCTGGATGGCTGACTCTCACGGCGTGCTCGTCGCTGCCCGCCGGCGCTGACACGCCAACGCGAGCGTCAGTACCCGGCACTACGCCCGCGCGATTGACTCCCGAGATGCTGAGGTAGCCGCTCACCTGGACAACCTTGGACAGGCACGATCGGGCACGCATCGGGCACGGAAGTCGCGTAAGAGCGAAGATTGATCGATGATCAAAGCTCTGACCTGGTGCCCCCGGCAGGATTCGAACCTGCGACACACGGTTTAGGAAACCGATGCTCTATCCCCTGAGCTACGGGGGCGCGAGGGCTCAGTCTAGCGACCCGGGCGTCCAGCGGAGGTGGCAGGGAGCGGCCTGCGTTCACCCCGCCACCCGGACGCCTCTTGTCCCAGCACAGGGCCACCCCCGGCGGGACGCCAGGGGGACCGACATGAGGGCGGCAGCCGCCCGCTGCCGGCGGAGACTCACCACGTTCACCACCGTCGACCGGCTACGGACTGGCGGGCCGGGCGGCGCGGCGACGTTCGGTGAGCCGTCGCGCCTTCACCGCGTTGCCGCAGTCCGCCATGCGACACCAGCGGCGGGAACCGTTGCGGGTCCGATCGAGGAACAGCCAGCCGCAGCCGCCTTCGAGCACCGGGCAGCGGCGCACCCGGGTCAGGTCGGCCGCCACCATGAGGTCCAGGGCGGCCTCGGCGATCCGGTCGGGCACCAACATGGCCCGCACCGTGCCGTAGACCAGCCGTACCTGCGACGAGTCGAGCACGAACTTCGCTCGGGCGGCCGCGCCGGACCAGCGCTGGTGGAGCCCGACCAGCGCGGCACCGGCCGCTACGGGGTCGCCCGCCGCGCTGTCGTCCGCGTCGGTGATCGCCGCGAGCATCACGAGATACAGCCCTTCGCGGATGTCCCGCACGGCGGCCAGGCCCGCGTGCGCCGCCGCCGGCTCGTCGCCCCAGGCGCGGCCAACCTGGTCGGCCTCCGCGTCGCTGATCAGGCCCACCTGGACCGACCAACGCAGCAGGGCGGAGCTGTCGGACAGGAAGTCGTGCGGCGACGTGCCGCCGCGTTCCAGTGTGTTGACCAGATCCAGCACGGGGTGCCCGCCGACCATCGGTAGCTGGCACACGTCGAGTGGCATACCAGCGAGGCTACCACCTAAAGCATCGACGGCGGTTCACGCCCGTCCAGTTCGAGAGTCAGTAGGCCACGCTTGACCCCACGCATCGGTACGAGGACAGCGCTTTACGGCCGAACAACGAGGGATGCCCACTCGTCTATGCTACCGTCAAAATCGACTTAGCCGGGATCATCCATGGACGTTCGGGATCTGGGAGGTAGCCAATGGCGCCCCAACGACGCGCGGTCTATGCCCTCGCCGCGTTGTCCGCCGCCACTTTCTGTTACGTCACCACCGAGGTGCTTCCGATCGGGTTGCTCACGCTGATCGCCCCGGACCTGGGACGCTCCAGGTCCGAGGCCGGCCTGCTGGTGACCGGGTACGCCGTGGTGGTCATGATCGTGGCGCTCCCGCTGACCCGGGTCACTCGGCGTGTGCCCCGGCGCCCACTGCTCGCCGGCGCCCTCGGTGTGTTCGCCGCGGCGACGACGGTGTCGGCCTTCGCAACGTCCTACGAGGTGTTGCTCGCCGCGCGACTGGTGTCCGCAACCACGAACGGTGTCTTCTGGGCTGTGGTGTTTCCGGTGGCGATCTCGATGTTCCCCGCGAACATCCGCGGCCGCATCGTGGCTCGGCTGTCGATCGGTAACGCCCTCGGCCCGGTCCTCGGCGTGCCGCTGAGCACCTGGCTGGGCGGGCAGGCCGGGTGGCGGGCCGCCTTCGTCGCGATGGCCGTCTTCGGCTTCGTCACCTGCGTCGCGGTCGCCCTGCTCCTGCCGAGCGTCGCACCGCAACAGGGTGCCGGCGACATCGGGCCGATGCCGGACCGAGCACGCTTCGGCGTGCTCCTTTCCGCCACCGTCCTCGCGGTCACTGGCGCCATGGGCGCGTTCACCTACATGACGGTCTTCCTCCTCGACGTCAGCGGGTTCGCCGCAGCATCTCTCGGCCTGCTGCTCTTCGTCCAGGGCTCGTTCGGCGTCGCCGGGACCTGGGCGGTCGGCCGGGTCCTCGACCGGTTTCCGCTCGGTGTCGTGCTGGTTCTACTCGGGCTTCTCACCGCCGCGATGCTCGGCCTTTATGGAGCTGGCGCGAGCAAGGTGGTGACGATCCCGTTGCTCGCCGTGGCGGGGATGTCGTTCAGCTCGCTGATCGCGGGAATCCAGCACCGCGTCATGCAGGTGGCCCCGTCGACCACCGACATGGCGTCGGCCAGCCTCAGCGTCGCGTTCAACTTCGGCCTCGCGGCCGGCTCGTTGATCGGCGCGGGTCTGCTGGCGACGGCCGGGGTGCGCGTCATCCCCTTGTTCGGTGGCCTGCTGACAGCCGTGGCGATCGCGTTGCTCGCCGGCCAGGAGATGTCCCGCAGGAGAGGGAGGAACCACAGCAGTTGGTCGGTGCGACCGACCCGTGTTCGGGATGCCGAGAAGCCACCGGCCACCAGCGTGCGGACCTAGCTGGCGCGGCGTCCCCGACGGCTACGGGCGGCGCGAGCGCGACCTGGGTTGGCGAGGAACGGCCCGGCGCGGAGAGTGGTCCTCCGCGCCGGGCCGCCGCATCGACTGCTGTCAGTTGGTCACGCAGTCGGCCGACATGCCCGGGCCGGTGCCGGTGCCCTGGAAGCCGAAGTTGGTCGACTGCCGGCCGAGGACACGTCCGTTGTAGCTCACGTTGGTGAACCCTACGGATCCGCTGGTGCCGCTGACCTGCGCGTTCCAGGCGCTGGTGACAGTGCCGTTGGGCAGTGCGACGGTCACGGTCCAGCCGTTGATGTCCGACTTGCCGGCGGTGACTGTCACGCTCGCGGTGAAACCGCCAGCCCACTGGTTGACCGCGATCGACGCGTAGCAGCCGTCACCGGCCGGCGGCGTGGTCGGCGGAGTCGTTGGCGGGGTGGTTGGCGGCGTCGTCGGAGGAGTCGTCGGCGGAGTCGTCGGCGGGGTGGTGGTGGGCGGGTTGGGCGCGCCGTTGGCCAGGCTGAAGGCCAGTTCGGGCTGGAACGAGCCGGCCGTGAAGCGGCAGCCGTCCGCCTCCCCCGGCGGCTTCACCCACAGGTACGCGTCGATGTTGCCGTCGCCGGTGTTGGTCGTCGGGTACTGCCCGATGCGCCGGTCGGTGTTGTCGTCGCCGCACCAGTCCCCGCTGGCACCCCCGTTACGGCTGGTGTCGATGACCTGGCGCTTGCCCGAGATCCCCATGCCGTTGAGAGCGGAGATGACCCCCCGACCGAAGTTCGCCTCGTTGGAGGTGGAGTTGTAGTTCGAGACGTTGGTGAAGAAGCCGTCCGCGTACTGCACGCCGGCCGCCCGGAGCCGGTTGGCCGTCTCACCAGCGCTGTTCCAGGTGGAGTGGCCGCCGTCGAGGTACACCTTGGCGTTGGGGTTGCCCGACTTGATGGTCCGGGTGGCCGTCGAGATCGCCGCGTTGCGCGCGTTGATCTCGGCGCTGCTCAGGCACGTCAGCAGAGCGAGCGAGTCGGTCTCCAGGATGATGATGACGGTCTGGTTGCCCAGTCCCCTGGCGAAGTTCGACACCCACGTCTGGTACTGGTTGAGATCCGGCGCCCCACCGGCGCTGGCACCGCCGCAGTCCCGGTTGGTGATCTCGTAGACGGCCAGGACCGGGATCTGCTGCGCCGCGTTGGCGGCGCCGATGAACCCGGAGACCTCGGACTGCACAGTCGAGGGGTTGAAGTTGGCGAACCAGCGCGCCTGCGGCTGACTCGCGATCTTGTCCCGGATGACGGCCGTACGCGAGTCGCCCGGGTTGGCGGCGACCCAGCGGACAACGGCCGAACTCGGGTCACGGTAGAGCGACCCGGACAGCGTGCCGGCGGAGGCGCTACTGACGGCGAGGCAGACGCCGACGGCGGTGGCGCCCGCGACGGCCGCCACGCTGAAAGCCGCCGATCTGCGGCGGAGCGAGGAGAGGATAGCCACGACGTGTTGCCTCCAGATCACATCGATGTATCTAAGTTTGTGGGAGCGTTCCCACGGTAGCGGAGGCACGTGCCGCTGCCAAGATGCGCGGGCATGCTCGCGCAGGGTCTGCACGACGGAAGCGCCGGCTTCTCCGACTGTTGAGGTCGTTCATCGACCGGGGGACAGCGGGCCAACCCCTCGACCGGCGGCGGACAAGGCGTACTAGCCTGTCGCGGTGGCGAGCAATTCTCAGGTGAGCGGCGGGTTCTCCGGCACGCTACGGGCGATCCTCAGTTGCGTGATCGCACTGGCGGTCGGGGTCGGGGCGATCTATGTCCTCGGACCCTGGTCCGTTGAATCTCCCGCGCCGGCAGACCCGCCCCGCCCCTTGGGGGCCCCGGTGAAGGCGGCCGGACGGACGGTGTCCGTGCTCGGCGCCGGGGACATCCTGCTGCACCCCGAGCTGTGGGACCAGGCCCGGCGCGACGGTGGCGGCGAGTTCGACTTCGCCCCCATGCTCGCGCCGGTGCGGGAGACCGTTTCCAGCGCGGATCTGGCCCTGTGCCACCTGGAGACCCCGCTGGCACCGCCGGGCGGCCCCTACATCGGCTTCCCGAAGTTCAACGTGCCGCAGGAGGTGGTCAAGGGCATCAAGAGCACCGGGTACGACGGTTGCTCCACCGCCTCGAACCACACGATCGACCAGGGGTACGACGGCGTCAAGCGGACCCTCGACGCGTTGGACAAGTCGGATCTGGGGCACACCGGCAGCTACCGGACCGAGCGTGAGTCCCGCACCGTCAAGATCTATCGGGCCAAGGGCGTGAAGGTCGGGCACATCAGCTTCACCAAGAGCTTCAACGGTCTGCGCCCGCCCGCCGACAAGGAGTGGGTGGCGAACCTCATCGACGTGAAGGCCATTCGGCGGGACGCGGCGGCGGCCCGGGAAGCCGGCGCGGAGATCGTGGTGGTCAGCCTGCACTGGGGCACCGAGTACGAGCACGAACCGGACGTCGACCAGCAGACCTGGGCCCGTCAGATCGCCGCCATCGACGACGTGAACGTCGTCTTCGGGCATCACGCGCACGTCGTCCAGCCGGTGGAGCGGATCGGCGACACCTGGATCGTCTACGGGATGGGCAACCAGATCGCCCGGCACGCCGAGCCGGTGAACGCCAACCGTGACGGCGCGATGACCCGGGTGACGTTCGGTCCGGCCGGCGAGACGAAGAGGTGGAAGGTGGTGGCCATCGAGGCGATCCCCACCTTCGTTGATCTGAATCCGAACATCCGTCTGGTCGATCTTGAGCGGGCGTTGGCGGATCCGGCCCTCTCCCCAGGGCGCCGCCGGATCTACGAGGCCGCGGTCGAGCGGATCGAAGGCAACCTCTTAACCAGGGCCGCCGATACCGCAGGCCTGGTGGTACGCGGAGTGCCGCGCAGGTAACAACCGCAACTGAGCCGACACAAAGGCGAAATCGTCACAGATCTCGTGGTGGCGCGCCTTGCTAGCATTCGCGGCGGCCTGCGGCCGTCGCCTGGGGTGACGAGCTGGACAGGCAGCGGTCCAGGGGGTAGCTCCACGGGGAAGGTTGTCGTTTCGTGTCAGGCAGGTCGGCGCAGTACGCGCCATGGCAGTCGACGGCTGGGCCCGCAGACGATCATGAACAGTTGCTGGCCTGGAGGCGACGGGCGCTAGACCAGCAGTTGCCGGCCGCGTCCTTTCCCGCCGGCACGAGCGCACCCTCACTCGTCTATCTCTGGACCACGATGTTCGTGGTCGCCATGGCGATCCTCGGGTTCGCGGTCAGCGCCGAGCGCGGGGTGCTCCCAGCCGTCGTCGACTCCCAGCGTGACGTCGTGTCCAAACTGGCGTCGAGCATGCAGACCGAGGCCCGCAGCCGGGCGACCAACCTCAGCCGGACCGTGCAGGACCGGGGCACCACGAGCGACGCCGATCTGCTGACCCGCCTTGTCGGGGAGGGTGCCGGCTTCACCGGCGCGGTGATCGTGGAAACCGCCTCCCGGCGACCTCTCGCCGCCAAGGGCGCGGCGCTACCGCTCGACCTCCTGCCGCCGGTGCTGGAAGTCGACAGGACGATCGCCGCCACCACGGCTGATGGCCCGGTGCTGGTCTATGCCGTAGCGCTGGACGACACCCGGGCAGTACTCGCACTCCAGCAGGTCACCATGCGGAACCTGCGACTCAACCCCGACGCGGGACATGGCGTCCACATGATCGGACCCGACGGCAAGAGCAGCCTGATGCAGGGGGCCAGTGCGGTCGACGCCGTGCACCTGCCGACGGTCTTCGCCGGCCTGGCCGGGTCCGACTCGCCCCAGAGCCGCGAGGTGGTGGTCAAGGAGTGGACGGACCGCAGGCTCGTGGTGTCGTCCGCGCCGGTGGGTGAGACAGGGCTCGTGGTCGTCTCCCTGCTCGCGGCGGACGTGAGCGCGGGGACCTCGGGCACCAAGGGGGTGCTGCTCGGGCTCAGCCTGCTGCTCGTGACACTGCTCAGCTTCGTACTCATGCGCATGTCGCTGGTCCGGCCGGTCCGGGCGCTGCTGAACCAGGCCAAGGCCGACGCCTGCGGCGTGATGACCCGGCGCCGTCCGCCGATGCGCATCCGCGAGGCGCACCGGATCACGCGGGCGTTGGCCCTGGCCTCCGGCGACCAGTACCCGCCGGACCAGCGGTGGCGGCCAACCGTCCTCCAGGGCCTGACCGTCGCCGTGGTGGTCGCCATGCTCTGGCCGGCGGCGGCCACGGTGGTCGCGTTGCAGGCTACCGATCCGACGATTCCCGTGCAGTTGGTGCGGGATGCGGAGAGCCGGGCAGAGGAGGCCAGCAACGCCCTCGGGCACCTGCTGGATGACGGCCTGACCACCGTCTCCCGGGTCTCGCAGGGGATCACCTCGAAGGACCTCGGGCAGGCGGACCGGACCCTCGACCGGGAACTCGCCGCCGAGCAGCGGCTGCGGGCCTTGTACCTGGTCGACCACGACGGAAAAATGGTGGCCGGCGCGGGCCGGAAACCGCTGCGGACCGTCGCGCCACTGCCAGGCGAGGTCGGCATCCATCTCGACGACACAGCCGAGCGGTTGCCGCTCGTGTACGCCTTCAACCAGCGCGCCGACGGCTTCGCTGTGGTCGGTGAGTTCGACCCGGACCGCCTGCTCGGGCTGGTCCGTCGGGTGGATGGCCGAGTCCGGGTCGTCGACGCCGAGCTGCGGACGATCCTGGACTCGGAGGGCTTCCAAGCGTTCCAGCCGCTACAGGGCGCGTTGGCCCGAAGCGTCGCCGTCGAGGTGCTGCCGGGCAGCACTGTTGGCCGGTCGACCACCGAGGACGGTACCCCGGCGATGGTCGCCGCCTCCGGTCTGACCGTGCCGACGACAGTCGCCCACCTTGAGTGGGCGGTCGTGCTGGAGCAGGACGTCGCCGCGTTGCGCCTGCCCACGATGGTGGAGCGGCGGTGGACCCTGCTTGTGGCCGGGGCCGTGGTGGGCATCGCCCTTCTCACCCACCTGTGGCAGCTCTACATCTTCGTCCGGCCGTTGCGGAGGTTGAGCTCCTTCGCCGAGCGGATGGCCGACGGGACCGTGGATCTGCCCGTCCCGCCGCAGCGCCACGACGACATCGGTGCGATCGCGATGTGCCTGGAGATCTGTCGCCAGGTCCGACACACCGGGTCCGCCCGATTCGGTGGTGCGCTGCGGCTACGCGGCGCGGGAGCCGACCGGACCAGCGTCCTCGCCCGCGTCCGGCACGCGGCGGGGACTCGCAACCGGGCGACGAAAGGCTGAGCATGTTCTACCTCTACACCGTCTACAGCCTCTGCTGCCTCGCCCTCCTGGTGGCCGGCGTGATCGAGCAGCGGAACCACAACCGCAACCTCGACACCATCCCGCACCGGGTGCTCGTCAACGGGATCCGTGGCAAGAGTTCGATCACACGACTCTGCGCGGGCGCGTTGCGCGGCGGCGGCAAGGTGGTGGTGGCCAAGACCACCGGCACCGCCGCGCGGTTCATCTTCCCGGATGCCAGCGAGGAGCCGGTGCACCGCAAGTTCGGGATCGCCAACGTGGTCGAGCAGATCGGCATCGTCCGGCGGGCCGCCGTCTACCACCCGGATTCGCTCGTCATCGAGTGCATGGCGGTCATGCCGGCGTTGCAGGAGATCAACCAGATCAAGCTCATCAGGTCCACCATCGGGGTGCTCTGCAACGTCCGCGAGGATCACCTCGCCGAGATGGGGCCGACCCTCGACGACGTGGCCCGGTCGCTGAGCCGGTCGATGCCCGAGGGCGGCATCTGCATCACCGCGGAGAAGGACCGACTGGCGATCCTGGAGAAGGAGGCAGCCAAACGGAACTGCCGACTGATCGCGGTCGACCCCGAGTCGGTGACCGACCAGGAGATGTCCGGCTTTGGCTGGATCACCTTCAAGGAGAACGTGGCCATCGCACTCGCCGTTGCCGAACAGCTCGGCGTCGACAGGCACAGCGCGCTCACCGGCATGTGGTCGGCCCCACCCGACCCGGGAGTGCTCTCCGTGGCCCGGGTTCTGTACGGCGACAAGCGCGTCCGCTTCGCCAACATCTTCGCCGCCAACGACCCGGAGTCGACGTACATGAACATCGAGCAACTGGAGAAGCAACGGCTCATCAGCAAGCCGTTGACCATGGTCATCAACTGTCGACCGGACCGGGTGGAACGGAACGGGCAGATGGGTACGCTCGCCGGCCGGGTACAGCCGCAGTGCATCGTGCTGATCGGCGAGATGACCCGCAGCGCCAAGGTCAACGTTCCCGCCGAGTTGCAGAGCCGGGTGGTCGACCTGGGCGGCAAGCTCCCCTCGGAACGGCTGATCAGCGAGGTCATGGCGGTGACGGCGGAGGATGCCTCGATCGTCGCCGTCGGGAACATCCACGGGCAGGGTGAGGTGCTGCTGCACGAGCTGGCCGCCCTGCCGAGCTGGGAACCGCAGGACCGCAGTCGTGCCGAATCGATGCTCCGTCCGCCGACCGCGCGCGCTTCCGCCGTGGACGGCGAGACCGTGTTCCTGGGAAGGACCTACCGGTGACATTCGGAGGAGAACTAAGCGCCCAGCTGGCCACCGCGTGCCTTGGCATCGGCCTGGTCTTCGCGCTGCTCTGCTATCTGACCACGAACCTCTCGCCAGGCGGGATGATCACGCCGGGCTGGATCGCGCTCGCGCTGATCGAGGACCCGCTCCAGGCTGCGGTGATCGTGGTCATGACCGTCGTCACCTACGCCCTCACCCGGCTGATGCAGCGCATGGTGATCCTCTACGGCAAGCGCCTCTTCGCCGCGATCGTCCTGCTCAGCGTCCTCCTCCAGATGACTCTGTTCGTGATTGTCCAACGGGACCTGCCGCTGCTCTTCGCACACCAGACCCTGGGCTTCGTGGCACCGGGGCTGATCGCCTACCAGCTCGTACGCCAGCCGCCGAAGGCGACAGTGCTGGCCACCGTCATGGTCACCGTCATCACCTACGGGGTGGCGTTCAGCGGCGTCGTGGCCGGCTTCGTGCCGGTCACCTGAGGCCCCACACCGACGAGGAACAGGCATGAACTACCGGACTTACTCCCGCAGCCGCGCCATGCTGATGACCGTCGCCGCCTTCGCTCTGCTGAGCGGCGGCAGCACCTTCGCCTACGTCATCGCCCGGCACAGCGCGGCGGATCCGATCGAGCTGAGCCTCGGCGCGCAGGCCGCTCAGGCCGCCGTGACCAGCGGCTCCGGCTACAGCTACCGACGGTTGACCGCGCCGAACCGGACGCAGATGGTCGACGCCAAGGGCAAGACCGTCGCGATCATGACCGACGGTGCCCGCACGGTGCACATCAGCGGCCCGAAGCGGACGTTCGCCGAGTCGCGGTTCACCAAGGCCAAGGTCCCCGCCGAGCTCTGGGTACGACTGGCACCACGGGAGTGGCGGGCGGGTGCCGAGAAGGAGAAGTGGTTCACCGACTGGTTCCGTAAGGCCCGTACCGACCGCTCGCCCGACGTTCTGGCGGTGGCCCGGGAGTACACCTACGTCGCCGTGCCGAAGAAGGACGCGAAAGGCCGGCAGTACTCCGGGGACGCCGCCTTCGGGCCTCTGTCGGACATCGACCCGGACGGTCGCGCCGAGAACTCCGACTTCTACGACTACCTCGGTGTGTCGTGGGAGTTCCCCGACAAGAAGGAGAAGCCGACGGCGTCGCACATCCGCAGCCTGGACTGCTCGGGCTTCCTGCGCATGGTCTACGGCTACCGGATGGGCTACCCGCTCCTCGGCACGAACAACGCTGGCCCCGGCCTACCCCGGCGGGCGACCGCGATGGCCTCGGTGGGACCAGGGGCCCTGCTGATGCCGAACACCGGCAAGCGGGCCCGGGAGCTGGATCGGCTGCTCCCCGGCGATCTTCTGTTCTTCAACGCCGGGCCGGTGCAGGGCGCGAACATCGAGCACTCCGGCATGTACCTCGGCGTGGACGACCGGGGACACCACAGGTTCATCTCGAGCCGTACCACCGCGAACGGCCCGACCATGGGTGACCTGGGTGGCGAGTCCATCCTGGACGGCACCGGCTACTGGGCCCTGCGTTGGCGGACGGCCCGCCGGATCTGACCTCGACGGCGACCCTGCAACGGGTCAGGCCACGGCGAGCTGCGCCGCGAGCACGTCCGCGACACGGCCGCGGGCCTCGGCGTCCCGCCGGACCGACCAGCTCAGCTCCAGGTGGACGAAGACCGCTTCCAGCTCCGCCGCGGCCCGGCCCTGCTGGTTGGTCTTACCCTCAAGCTGGCCGCACTTCCGCACCCACGCCCGACAGGCGTTCAGCCCGGCCCCGGAGAGGCCGTCCGCGATCCGGCGGGCCACCGGGGTCACCGGAGCCGACCCCGTCGACACCACCGCGTCGGACGTGGGCAGGTTCCGGTCGGCGAAGCCGTGCAGTTGGATCTGGTCGAGGTCGTTCCTGGCGAACTCGGTCGCCAGGGTGTGGAACAGCGAGCGGTCGTTGTGGGCGACGTCCGCGTCGCTGTCGGCGGCCTGCCGGTGTGCCCCGGCGACGAGCAGTACGCTTCCCGGCGTCTTCCGGTGGACGGCCAGGCCCAGCTTCTCCGTGTTGATGTCGAAGCCGGGGTGCGGCACCTCGATCACCGTGCGCGGGGCGGTGCCCCGGTCCACCAGCACGGCGCCCCAGGAACGATCGTCCGACCCATCGGCGAGGTAGAGCGCGAACGGCCGGTCGGTGACCGGGTCCGTCCCATGATGGGCCCGGAAGCCGAGGTCGCCGAAGACCTGATCCAGGTCGTTGGCGGCATTCGGCTCGGTGACCAGCGACCGCGCTGCCCGCCGGGCCGTCGCCCGCTCCTCCGTGTCCGGGTCTCGGTAGGGGTTGTCCCGGGATAGGCCGGCGGTCAGCTCATCGATCAGCACCTCGGGATCGGGCCCTCGCTGCTGCTCGGATGTCGGCTGGGCGTCGGCGCACGCCCCCGAAACGAGCAGTGCCAGCGTCGCCGCGGCGATCAGCCCGCGGCGAGTTGAACCCGCGGCCGGAAGCGGTGTACGCACCCGTGCAGGCTATCCGATCACCCCCGGGTGCCTTTCGGCTCGGCCCGCTGGCCCGGTCAGACCCGGGCCAGCCCGAGCGCGCGCACATCCACCGCCACGTCGGGGCCGTAGGACTCGACGAGGCGGCGCTCGAAAGCGTCCGCGTCGATCGTGTATTCCTGTGGACCCTCGACCTCCAACACGTGCGCCGCCAGAACACAGCCGACCTGCGCCGCCCGCTCGATCGGCAGGTCCGCGGCGAGCGCGGCGAAGAAGCCGGCCCGGAAGCCGTCGCCGACGCCTGTCGGGTCGACGATGTCGCCCACCCGGGCCGCCGGCACCAGGACGTCGCCGTCCCGCCCGGTGATCCGTACCCCGTTGGCGCCCATGGTCACGACCCGCACGCCCACGCGGCGCAGGATGTCGTCTTCGCTGAGCCCGGTCTTCGACTCCAGCAGCGCCGCCTCGTACTCGTTCGTCAACAGGTAGCTCGCGCCGTCGATCATCGCCTCGATGTCGGCCGACGGCATCCGGGCCAACTGCTGTGACGGGTCGGCGGCGAAGGGCAGACCCAACCGACGGCAGGCCGCGGCGCGGGCGAGCATCGTGTCCGGGTTCTCCGCGGCGACGATGACGAGCCCGAGCCCTCCGGCGCGCTCGGCGACGCCGTCGAGGCTGATCCGGTCGGGCTCGCCCATCGCGCCGGGATAGAACGAGGCGATCTGGCAGAGATCGGTGTCGGTGGTGCAGATGAACCGGGCAGTGTGGGCGATGGAGCTGACCTGCACCTCCGAGCAGTCGACCCCGTGCCGCTCCAGCCAGCTGCGGTAGTCGCCGAAGTCACCGCCGACCGCGCCGAGCAGCACCGGCCGGTGCCCGAGTTGGGCGAGCCCGAAGGCGATGTTGGCGGCGACCCCGCCGCGCCGGACGACCAGGTCATCGACGAGGAACGAGAGCGAGACGGTGTCGAGGCTGCCGGCGACGAGTTGCTCGGCGAACCGCCCCGGAAAGCGCATCAGATGGTCGGTCGCGATCGAGCCGGACACGGCGATCATGCGGAGGGGCCCTCTCAGTAGCGGTAGTGGTCGGGCTTGTAGGGCCCTTCGACCGGGACGCCGAGGTAGCTGGCTTGTTCCTTCGTCAGTTCGGTGAGGCGGACACCCAGCGCGGAGAGGTGGAGTCGGGCCACCTTCTCGTCCAGGTGTTTGGGGAGGGTGTGGACACCGATCGGGTACTGGTCGGTCCTGGTGAACAGCTCGATCTGCGCGATGGTCTGGTTGGCGAAGCTGTTCGACATCACGAAGCTCGGATGCCCGGTGGCGTTGCCCAGGTTCAACAGCCGGCCCTCGGACAGCACGATGATCGAGTGGCCGTCGGCGAACCGCCACTCATCCACCTGCGGCTTCACGGTGATCCGCTCGACATCGTCGCGTTTCGCGAGACCTGCCATGTCGATCTCGTTGTCGAAGTGGCCGATGTTTCCCACGATCGCCTGGTGCTTCATCCGCGCCATGTGCTCGTTGGTGATCACGCTGAAGCAGCCCGTCGCGGTCACGAAGATGTCAGCGGTCTCGACCACGTCGTCCATGGTTGCGACCTGGTAGCCGTCCATCGCCGCCTGGAGGGCGCAGATCGGATCCACCTCGGTCACGATGACCCGCGCACCCTGACCACGCAGACTCTCGGCGCAGCCCTTGCCGACGTCGCCGTAACCGAACACCACGGCGACCTTCCCGCCGATCAGCACATCGGTGGCCCGGTTGATCCCGTCGATCAGTGAGTGCCGGCAGCCGTACTTGTTGTCGAACTTGCTCTTGGTCACCGAGTCGTTCACGTTGATCGCCGGGAAGAGCAGGCTCCCTGCCTGCTGCATCTCGTACAGCCGGTGCACGCCCGTGGTGGTCTCCTCGGTCACCCCCCTGATCCCGGCCGCGAGCCGCGTCCAGCGGCGGTTGTCCTCGCGCAACGACCGCGTCAACACACCGAGGATGACCTCGTACTCCTCGGAGTCCGCGCTCTCCGGGGACGGGACCGCGCCGATCGCCTCGAACTCGGCGCCCTTGTGCACCAGCAGCGTGGCGTCACCACCGTCGTCGAGGATCATGTTCGGGCCCTGGCCGTCCGGCCAGAGCAGCGCCTGCTGGGTGCACCACCAGTACTCGTCGAGGGATTCGCCCTTCCAGGCGTAGACCGGGACACCCGCCGGGGCGTCCGGGGTGCCGGTCGGGCCGACCACGATCGCCGCCGCCGCGTGGTCCTGGGTGGAGAAGATGTTGCAGGACGCCCACCGGACCTGCGCGCCGAGCGCCACCAACGTCTCGATCAACACGGCCGTCTGGATTGTCATGTGCAGCGAGCCCGTGATCCGGGCGCCCTTCAACGGCTGCCGCGAGGCGAACTCCCTCCGGATCGACATCAGACCCGGCATCTCGTGCTCGGCCAGCTCAATCTCCTTACGCCCGAAGGCTGCCAGCGACAGATCCGCCACCTTGAAATCGCTGAAGTCACCAGTCATGTCCGCACCTCCCCCACCAGTGTCGAGAACCGATGGAGTCCGGTTCAACCGCGCACTTGCTCGGTGGGGAAGACTCGACAGGTCTGTTTACTCCGGCTGGTTGGGAGTGCCGCGACCCAGCTCGTAGGGGGATGTCACGCCCTCGTAGGCGAGGTGCATCACCATGCCGTTGGCCGCGTGGTCGAGGTTGTGGCAGTGGTCCATCCAGAGACCCGGGTTGTCCGCCGTGAAGCCGATTTCGTAGATCTCGCCGGGGATCACGTCGAGGCTGTCGATCCACCACGGTGACCCGGTCGCGGCGACCCCGTTGCGGGACAGGACCAACGCGTGATGGCCGTGCAGATGCATCGGGTGGTTCTGGTGACTGCGGTTGACGATCCGCACCTTGACCACGTCGTCCGTCCGGACCATGAGCGTCGGTGTGTCGGGGAAGCTGTGCCCGTTGATGATCGGCACCAGGTGGAGGCCCCCGTTGTAGAAGGACAGCCGGTCGTCGAGGAGCTGGGTGAACGAGCGGTCGTACGACGAGCCGGCGTCGAAGGGCCGGGAGCCGCCGGAGCCGTACGACAGCGGATCGAACCGGTCCCCGTCGTCGACGATCCTCGGCGTCGACGTGTCGCCCGGTGGCGCGAGGACCAGCCCGGCGTCGCGGTTGGCGAGGTCCGTCAGCCGCACCGGGCCCGCCGGCATCGTGAACGTCACGTCGTAGCGTCCACCGGTCGCCAGCCCGAACCGCGGGTCGGTCAGCGGGGTCGGGCCGTTGACGTCGACCCCGTCGATCGCCGCCACCCGTACCTGTGTGCCGTTGACCGTCAGGGACCGCGGACGGCTGTCGGTGGACGGGTTGTTGTCGGTGTTGACCAGACGCAGCCGCACCGGAGTGCCCGGGTCGACCTCCTGGCGTTGCAGGGTGTCACTCGTGCCGAACGAGACGATGGTGTCGGTCGGCGTACGCCACTCGTGGGCCTGCACGACGAAGTCCCGCTCGCCGGGTGGTGGGCCGTCGCGCGGCTCGACGATCAGCGCGCCGAACAGGCCCCGCCTGATCGCCTCCAGTGGGTTCTGGTGGGTGTGGTACCAGAAGGTGCCGACCTGCTCGGCGAGGAACCGGTAGGTGAAGCTGCCGCCCGGCTCCACCGCGTTCTGCGTCGCGCCGGCCACGCCGTCCTCACCGTTGGGGACGTCGAGACCGTGCCAGTGGATGGTCACGTTCTCGTCGGGAATCTCGTTGTGCAGCGTCACCTCGACGAGGTCTCCCTCGCGGACCCGCAGCTCCGGCCCGGGCGACTGTCCGTTGTACGTCAGCGCCTCGATCTCCGCGCCCGACGAGAGCCGTACCGTCGCCTTCTTCGCGGTCAGCGTGAAGGCCCTGTCGGGCTTGGCGGTCCGCGGCCCACGCAGGTCGTCGACGGAGACCCCGCCATGACCGCCGTGACCGAACGACGGGCCTCCGCCGTAGTCGACGTTGTCGTGCGACATCATGCTCATCCGGTCGGGCAGCCTGCTGCTCTGCGCCACGTAGGTGATGCCGGCGGCGACGACCAGCACCACGACGGCGGCCTGCGCGGTGGCGCGCAGACCGCGGGCCCGCCGGCCCCGGCGCGCGAAGTCGGTGGCGGTGACGACCCGCAGGCGACTCCCCTGCCAGAACCACAGCACCACCGCCGACAGCAGGATCGGCGCGGAGTGGGTCACGATGTCGTCGAGGTAGGACGGGACCGGACGGGACACGTACGCGACGTAGACGCCGACAACTGTCGCCACGGCCGTCACCTGGACCGGCACGACGAATCGCGGGTCGGCGGCGGCGGAGCGCGTCCCGGCGTCGACCGGTGCGTCGTCGCGGTTGGCCAGGGCGCGCAGGCCCGGCACGGTCCAGAGGGCGACGGCCAACATCGGCAGTAGCAGGAGCGGCATCTGCACGATCACGCGGTTGTCGGCAAAGATCCAGTCGACGGCGAGCATCAGCCCGATCGCGACGCACTTGACGACCAGCACCACCAGCGCGGCGACGAGCAGACGCAGCAACCGACGGGCGCTCTTCCGTAGCGCCTCGGGTGTCGGCCGCCAGGCCAGCCGCGTGGCGAGGATCGCCGCGGACAGCCAGATCAGGAACAGGACCCCGGCCAGGATCCCGTCGGCGTTCTCTCCGACCTCGAACATGACGCCAACGTACGAAGGCTGCGTACCGCGTGGCATCCGCTGAGGAACGGCCGGTGCGTACGGGAATCGCCGTAGCCCGCACCACCCGGGAAACAGGGGCCGTAGTCAACTGCCGGGCGCGACGAGCCCCGTCTGGTAGGCGAGGACGACGAGTTGCGCGCGGTCACGGACGCTGAGCTTGACCATGGCTCGGTGGACGTGGGTACGGGCCGTGGCCGGGCTCATCGACAGCCGGCGTCCGATCTCCTCGTTCGTCAGCCCGATGGCCACCAGGCTCATCACCTCGCGCTCGCGGTCGGTCAACACCGCCAGCCGGCCGCCGTCGACGGGCGTCGGTGCGACCTGGCTGACGAACGCGCCCACCAGCCGGCTCGTCACCCGCGGCGAGATCAACATGTCGCCGCCGGCCACCACCCGCACCGCCTGGCGCAGCTCGTCGGGCTCGATGTCCTTGAGCAGGAAGCCACTCGCGCCGGCCCGCAGCGCCTCGAAGACGTACTCGTCGAGCTCGAAGGTGGTCAGGACGATGACCCGCACGGCCGGGAACCGTTCGACGATCGCGGCCGTGGCACGCACGCCGTCGAGCACCGGCATTCGTACGTCCATCAGCACGATGTCCGGCCGGGTCGCGGCGACCATCTCGACAGCCTGGGCACCGTTGGACGCCTCACCGACCACCTCCAGGTCGTCGCTGTGGTCGAGCAGGCCCCGGAAGCCGGCCCGCACGAGTGTCTGGTCGTCCGCCAGCACCATCCGGATCGTCACGCTGTCTCCCCCACCTCGACCGGCAGCCGCGCGGCCACCCGGAACCCCCCACCCTCCGGCCGGGGCCCGGCCTCAAGGGATCCGCCGGCGGCCGTGGCCCGTTCCCGCATGCCGGCCACCCCGTGCCCCCGCCGGCCAGCCCCGGACCCGACCCCGTCGTCGACGATCTCCACTGTGACGGCGTCGCCCGCGTAGGCGATCGTGACGTCGACGGTCGTTGCTCCGGCGTGCTTGACGGTGTTCGTGATCGACTCCTGCACGATCCGGTAGACCGAGAGCGCCACCTCCGGCGGGATCGGGCGCGGGGTGCCCGCGATTCCCGACCGCACCTTCACGCCGGCCTGTTCGGCGACAGCGAAGACCCGCGCCAGATCGGGCACCTCCCCGGGGTCGCGGAGCATGCCGATGGCCGAGCGCACCTCGTGCATGGCGTCGCGGGCCGCGCCCCGGATGTTCCGTAGCGCCGCCCGCGCCTCGGCCGGCCTGCTGTCGAAGATGTCGTCGGCGAGGCTCGCCTGCACACTGATCGCGGCGATCGTGTGACCGAGTACGTCGTGGACCTCGCGGGCGATGCGGAGCCGCTCCTGGGCGACCTCGTGTTGACGCTCCTGGCGCATCACAGCGAGACGTTGCTGTGCCTCGGCCAGCCGGACCCGGCGGGTGCGGATCGTCTCGGCGAGCAGCACCACTGCCGCGAGTAGCGAGCCCTCTTCGAGGGTGGCCGAGAGAGCGGGGAAGAAACCCTCGCCGAGCAGCGTGTACCGCATGATCAGCTCAAGGACGACGAAGAACCCGGCGACGACGAGCGCCCAGGTGAACCGGCCGGCGGCCGCGACGGAGAAGAGGGCGGCGGCCAGCGGGAGGGCGGGCGGGATGCCCGGGTACTCGAGGACGTAGTAGATCATCAGCGCGGTGACCGAGCCGACCAGCACCAGTAGCGGCCAGCGGCGTCGGAAGACCAGCAGCAGCCCGATCACCGCGCCGATCGCGTAGGCGCGCGCATCCGGCGGCCGGGCGCCGGGCTCGTCGGCGACCCGGATCGCCACCGCCACCACGGCCGCGACGACGACCGCGATGAGGGCATCGATCGCGATTCGCCTGACGGCCGGGTTCATGTCCGCAACGGTACGACGCGCGCACGGTCCGTCAGCGAAGGGCCCTTCCCGACCGTGAACTGTCCGCAAAGGCCCGTCGGCTCAGCCGTGGGGCCCGGAGCCGGTCGGCTCCGGGCCCTCCCTCTGCCGAACTCAGGGGCTGGTGCAGGTGACGCTGCTGGGCGCGGTGGCACCGTTGCCCGTGGCGGTGAACCCGAAGGTGGTCGATGCGTTCGGGCCAACTGTGCCGTTGTAGGCGGCGTTTCTGACCGTGACGCTGCCGGTGGTGCCCGTGTTGACGCCACTCCACAGACTGCTGATGGCCTGACCACTGGCCAGAGTCAGGCCCACCGTCCAGCCGTTCAAGGGCGCGGTGGAGGTGTTGGCCACTGTCACCTCGACCTGGAAGCCGCCGGGCCAGGTGTTGGTCGTCCGGTAGGTGGCAGCGCAGGTGCCGGGCCCCCCGGTCGGCGGCGGGCTGGTCGGCGGATCGGTGGGCGGGTCAGTCGGCGGGTCGGTCGTCGGCGGCGTGGTCGACGCGAACTGGCTGAAGAACCTCCAGATTTCCCCCGAGGTCCAGGTCCGCGAGTCGTTGGGGCTGCCCGAACCGTCCACCGGGCTCGGGGTGTGGTCCCCGTCGAACGCCGCCCACTGCACCGGGTAGCCGGCCCGGCAACCCGCGTACGTCGTGGTGATGTGGGTGAGGCTGCCTCGGCTCGGCTCCCGTGGGCTCTGCGCGGTGCAGCCGTTGTTTCGTACGAACGTGTCGCGCAGTTGCCGACCCTGGGAGATGTTCAGCACGCTGTCGTAGATGCCGTGGATGCCGAAGTAGGCGACCGGCTGCGTGCCCCCATTGCACCCGCTGAGGTTCGCGCCGGACAGGACGGTGACCGCGCGGATGATCGTGGGCCGGGCGCAAGCCACCGCGTAACTCATCGCTCCGCCGTAGCTCCAGCCCAGGGCGAAGCGCTGAGTGGTGTCCACGCAGAGATCGTTCTCGATCTGCCGGGAGATGTCGTCGAAGAGGGTCAGGTCCCGACCGTTGGTGTTGGCCCAGCCGGCGTTGAGACCCTGCGGGGCGACGAAGATCGCGCTGTTGTTCGACAGCGGCTGGAGCCCGTAGTAACCGGCCGAGGTGACGTTGTTGGCCGAGCCGTTCAACCAGTGGAAGCCGAAGATCAGCCGGTAGGGGCGGTTCCGGTCGTAACCGTCCGGGATCCGCAGGTTGTACGTACGACTCTGTCCGCTGCTCTGAATCGTCCGCGTCCCGCTGGCGAGCGTGGGGGCCTTGCCGCAGCCGGCGGTCGCCGCGAGGGTGCCGTTGGTGGCGGCCACCGCCGTCGCACCGAAGCCGCCGCTCAACACGCCGCCGGTGGTGGCCGCGAGAACAAGCGCCGCGGCCGCGATGGATGGGAGGAAGAACCTACGTCTCAGCATTGCTGGGGCTCCTTGCCGTTCGGCGACCAACCGTGGTCGCCTGGCATCGACGGGGGCCCGGACTGGTCACCGACCGGGAAGGCGGCGGGAGGGGACGGGCCCCTCGGCGCGTCTTCGCCGCTGGCTCGGGTGACCGGGAGCGTGCCCTTCACTCCCGGGTGAAAGATAGCATGTTATCGATAACACACCGAGCCGATCGGGCCTCCCGGGCTCACGTCCCGAGCGGCCGGGCCGCCCACTCGACAGCCACTTCGTGCAGGTCACCGGTGCGAAAAAGCGGAGGCTCGTGCAGCAGGAAGTCACGGTGGCTGATGTTCCAGGCGTACGCCCCGGCCATGGTGAAGGCCAGCACGTCGCCCACGCCGATCGGCCCCGCGGTGGCCGAGAAGGACAGCACGTCCTTCGGTGTGCAGAGTTGCCCGACCACTGTGACCGGCCCGCCGTCGGTGCGGGGGCCGCCGGCACTAGGCCGTTGGTGCACGGTGAACGGCTGCGCGTGCCCCTTCGCCGCCGGAGTCCGTAGGTGGTGCGTCCCACCGGCCACCACCACGAACCACTCGCCGTAGGAACGCTTCACGTCGACGACCTCGGTGAGGTACGCCCCGCAGTAGGCGGTGACCGACCGGCCCGGCTCGATGCGCAGCCGCACGCCCGGGTGCCTGTCGAGGACGTCCGCCAGGGCCTGGCCGTAGCCCGCCCAGTCGAACCGCGCGTCCGGGTCGGTGTAGTCGACTGTCATGCCGCCGCCGACGTCGACCTCGGAGGCGTCGACCTCGGCCGCCGCCCAGTCGACCACGGCCGCGGCGACCGTCGCGGCGAGCGGTGCGTCCAGTCCGCTGGCCAGATGGGCGTGGATTCCGCGTACGTCGATGCCGGCGGGCGGGCGGCGGGCGCACGCCACCACGTCGGCCGGGTCCATGCCGAACGGGCTGGGTCCACCGCCCATGACCAGGCTCGCGCCCGGCGCGTCGACAGGCAGGTTCACCCGCAGCAGCACCTGGGCCGACCGGCCCGCCGCGGTGGCCAGCGCGCCGAGTCGCGCCAGCTCGGTGGGGGACTCGACGTGGATGCGGCGCACCCCGGCGGCGAGAGCGGCGGCGAGGTCCGCGTCGGTCTTGCCCGGTCCGGCGTACGCGGCGGGCGCCCGTCCGGGCAGCACCTCGGCCAGCCTGCGCAGCTCGCCCCGGCTGGCGGCCTCGAACCCGTCGACGATCGGCGCGAGGGTGCGCAGCACGCCGGCATCCGGATTGGCCTTGACCGCGTAGAGCAGCTCGACCGGCCGAGGCAGCGCCGCCCGGATGGCACGGGCCTGCCCGGCCAGCGCGTCGAGGTCGTGGACGTAGACCGGTCGGGTCATCGTGGCCCACCCATCGGGTTCGGCACCGGCACGAACGGCGCGGCCCGGTCGGCGTCTCGCCGCCACCGGACCAGCAGGTTCGCCTTGGCCAGCAGCGGTTCCCCGGTCAGCAGCGCGCGCAGCTCCGCCGGCTCACCGAGGTCGGCGGCCACCGCCTCGACGACGGCGCGCACCTCCTGCCACAGCCGCCGTTCGATTCCCGGCCGCGCGTCGGCGAGGGCCCCGCTGATCCCCCCGAGGTGGTTGACGAACAGGCAGTAGACGATCCGGCGGTGGGCGGCCCGGGGACCGTAGCGGACCTGCGCCGGGACGCCGTCCGGCCAGGTATCCCACCGGTCGGCGTCCAGCTTCACCCCCTCCAGGTCGCGCAGCAGCATCCGTACCGGATGGTGATCCCGGTCCAGCACGACGACCACGTTCTGCAGGTGCGCCTCGTGCACGACGCCGTGGCTGAGCCAGCTGCGCAGCACCGCCGGCACCAGCAGGCCGACGTACGCGCGCCACCAGGCCACCGGATCCGACGTCACCAGCGGCGTCGCGGCCAGAGCCGCCGCCAGCACCGGGGTGTCGCCGGGACGCAGGTGCGGACGCAGACCGCCGCGCAGGATCGTCCCGTACGCCTCGTCCGGGCCTGGGACGTCGACAGTGCGGTAGGCGGGCTCGGCGAGCAGCCCCACCCCGTCCGGCAGCGGCACCCGGGCCAGCAGGTCGGTCAGCGCCACCGCCCCGGTGAGCTCGTAGCGGGCGTTCTTGCGCAGACAGTTGGTGATCCGCACGTGCAGGCTGGTCTTCACGAACAGGTCGGCCTCGGGGGCGTAGAGGGTACGGACGCTCGCCGTGGGTCGTACCGGCACACCGGCCGCCCCCAGGTCACGCAGCCGTGGATGGGTGGGCGGGATCAGCGACAGCTGCCAGGGGTGCACCGGTAGGACGCGGTACCCGCGCGGGGGGCGTGGCGGGTCGAGCGTGGCCACCAGCGGATCGAACGGCCCGGCGTCGGCGGTCAGGTCGTCCGGTACGGCCAGCCAGTGCAGCCGGAACGCGGTGCGCAGCTCCGGCGCGTACGCCCGCCAACTGTCCGGGTCGCCGCTGCGCCATTTCGGGGTGGGGTGGTGCGGGTGGCCGAAGACAAGCGACTGCTCGGATTCGATGTACGCGTCGATGGCGGGCTCACCGGTGGGGGTCGGATCCTCGGCCGGTCGGTCGGCCAGCAGCCGGGCCACGGTGTCCCGGCTGGCCCTGACCTGCTCGGCGAACTCGTCGTTGACCAGGCCGGTACGGGTGGTGAGTTCCGCCGTGACCAGGGCGGCCAACCCGTCCGCGTCCAGGTCTTCCCACCGTCCGCTGCCCGTGTTGCGTTGGACCGGGCCGCTGTAGCGGTGCGCGCCGAGCGGCGAGGTTCGCGCGACAGCACAGCGCACTGTGACGTCGAGGTGCCGCAGTAGCAGCCGTACCGCGCCGTCGACAACGCTCGGGGTGCCGTCCGGCGGGGCGAGCTCGCGCAGCAGGCACCCGAAGAGGGCGTGGGCGGCGGCCAGGTCGGCGCGCTGACCGGTGTCGGTGGCCGGCCGGGAGCGCAGCTGGGCGCTCGTCATCGTGTCTCCCGGAGGTAGTTCGGGCCGGTACGCAGGTAGTACTTGTTGATGTCGGCGCAGCCGAGCCGCTGTTTGGGCAGCAGGGTGCCGGCGGTGAGCATCGCCTTGATGGGCAACTGGGCGGCGTGCAGGACCTGCTCGGTGAAGGTCCGCACCGCCGGTCCGTCGCCCCACCGGTCGCGGGCGGCGGCGAGCCGGGGCACCAGCGCCTCGGCGGGCGTCGGTACGGGCAGTCCTCGGGCGGCCAGGGCGATCACTGGCGCGGCGGCGGCCAGGTGCAGGGTGATGGTGATGAACACGTCGGCCAACTCGTGCGGGTCGCGCGCCCACATCCGGTCGTCGTGCAGGGCGAGCCCGTCCACGCCGTCGTGTCGTGGGTCGAGCCGGGCGCCGTCGTTGTCCTTGTAGAGCAGGCCGACAGCGCCGTCCGGGTGGACCAGCAGGTGGATGTTCTGCGGGTGCGCCTCCAGCGCGATCCCGTGGCGCAGCCAGAGGAAGACGTGCCAGTCGAGCAGCAGGTCCAGGTAGGACTCCAGCAGCGCGACGGGCCGCTGCGGGCTGATCCGTTCGAGGACCGTGCCCGCCACCGGGTCGGCGGCGGCGAGGGCCGCGACCGGCACCACCTGGACGCCGCCCAGGTCGCGCGAAAATCGGCGCAGCAGGAAACCGCGGCGCTCGTCGCCGTCGACGTGCGCCCAGGTGCTCTCGTCGGCGTGCCGGATCCGGCCGGCGAAGCGGGGTTCGGCGGTGGCGATCCGGTCGAGCAGCCCGGCGACGGCAGCGCCGTCGGCGAGCGAGCCCGGTTGCAGCGTGCGTCGGTTACGCGCGCCGAGACTCGCGGTCGGCAGCGGCAGTTTGAGATGCAGGTACGGGTCGTGGTCGAGCGCCACCGTCCGCATGGAGAGGGTGGGTCGCACCGGTGTCACCGGCAGGTCGACCACCGGGAGCGCGTCGCGGGCCACAGTGATCGGATGCGCTGGCAGCAGCAGCTGATCCGGTCGCGGCGCGCTCGGCCACCACGCTGGCAGCTCGCCAGCGAGTCGGACGTCGTCGGCCGGGGCGGCGTACCAGCGCAGCGCGAACCGTGGGGCGTGCTCCGGGGCGTACCGGAGCAGTTCGTCGTCGCGAAGACCGTGCCGGCACCGGTCGGTGGGGTAGACGGGGTGGCCGTGGTGGGCCGCGAGCACGTCGTCCAGGAGTGCCGCCGGCAGGCCGGTCGGGGTGTGCGCGCGTTCGGCGGCCACCTCGGTTAGCACCCGTGCCCGGTTGCGGGCGGCGAGGCGTCGGGCCCGCAGGTCGGCGCGGCACTCGACGCCGAAGTCCCGCCAGCCGGCCTCGGCCTCGGCGTTGTCGTACGGGGCGAGCAGCGTCAACAGTCCGTCCAGCGTCTCCGCGCGCTGCGTCTCCCCGGTGTGGGTCACCAGCAGCACCATCGGCGCGGCGCTGCGCAGGGCCTGCAGGAACCCGTCCGCCCGGACCGGAATGCGCAGCAGGCCGTCGGGGTGCGGCACCTGCCACCAGCCGGGGCCGTCCGCTCGGCCGGCACTGCGCAGGCCGAGGTGATCCTCGCGCAGCAGGGCGTCGAGCACCCGGGCGAGGACCTCCCGCTCACACTCGTCGCTCACTCGACGATGGTCCACTGAAGGCTGTCGCGGAGGGCGGTCAGCGACTGCCGGACGGTGGCCTCGTCGGGGCCGACTCCGTGCAGCACGGCGAGGTAGTCGCGGTTCGTGCCGGTGTGCTCGGCGGTGCGGCCCACCTCGCGCAGCGGACGGCAGGCCAGCCGGACGTCGCCGTCGACGGTGTCGAGGGGCCCCGGTGCGGCGACGAGACGGCCGGACCGGTCCGCGCAGACGTACTCGACCCGGGCGTAGCGGTCGACGGTGTGGGGCAGGCCGAGGGCGGCCAGCGGTTCGCCGAGGTGCAGCCGGATGACGTACTCGAACAACGGCACACCGAGCAGGTCGGCGAGGATCAGGTCCATCCGGTCGCCGATGAGACGGTAGTTCACCTCGATGAGCCGGACCCGGCCGTCGGAGACGACGTACTCGGTGTGGCAGGCGCCGAAGCCGACCCCGAGGGCGTCCAGCCGCTCCCGCAACTGGGTGCGTGCCTGCTCCGCCGGGGGCGACCAGGCGAGGCTCTCCTCGGTGAAGGTCGGCGGCGGGCCGAGGCCGGTGCGCCATCCGCCGAGGGAGGCCAGCTCGGTGCCGTCACCGAGGGTCTCGAAGGTCCGCAGCTCACCGGCGAGGTACTCCTCGACGACCAGTGCCACGTCCGGCCGTCGGCCACGGATCTCGGCGACCCGGGCGACCAGCTCGGCGTGGTCGGTCACCAGGTAGGCGTCCTCACTGGCAACTCCCTCGCGGGGTTTGACCACCGCCGGGAACATCAGGGTCGGCACGTGCGGCGTGGCGCCGGGGTCGACGGTGACGGTGCGTACCAGATCGAGGCCCGCAGCGGCGATCGCCCGGCGCGCCGCGGCCTTGTCCTTGCAGAGACGGGCGGCGTCCGGGTCCTTGCCGGGCAGGCCGAGCTTTCGGGCGGCGATCGCGGTGGCCTCCTGGAGATGGTCGCTGTTGGACAGTAGCGCCAGGGGCCGGGCGGGGGCCGCCGCCGCCACCACGGCGGCCGGGTCGCGGACGGCGCAGCGCGCCACCCGCACGTCGGCCGGCCATTCGGCGGGCCGGTCGGTCAGCACGGTCGCCGACAGCCCGAGCGACGCCGCCGCCGGGAGTAACCCGTCCAGGAGCGCGTCGGTGGGGTTGAGCGCGGTCAGGTACAGCTGCATACCGCCTCCGTCGACTACCACGATGTCGCTATTAGGGTAGCCTATCCTTATTAAACGGATTTGATGCGGTCTGCCCTATGTAGCAACCCGGCGGCCACCAGGCCACCGATCAACACCGCAGCCGCGCCCACCAACTGCCCCGTCTCCAGTGCCGAGGCGAAGGCGACGGTCACCGCCTCCCGCTCAGCTCCTCCACGGGCTGCGGCGAGCGCTGCGGGAAACGACCCGGTGCCGGCCAGGGCCGCCGGCAGCAGCGCCGCGAACCGGGCGTTCAGCACGGCACCCAGCACCGCGATGCCGAGGCTGCTGCCGACCTCGGTCATGGTGCCGTCGACACCCGCGCCCGCGCCGGCCTTCGCCGTCGGGATCGCGCTCATCACCGCCTCGACGATGGCCGGATTGGCCAATGCGCAGCCGACACCCATGACGAGCAACCCGACCAGCAGCACCCCGTACCCGTCGGACGGAAAGACTGTGACCAGCGCGAGACCAGCCGCGAGCAGCGTCATGCCAACGGCGATGGCGACAGCGAGGCCGAGCCGACGGATCACGCTCGCGACGACGCCACTGACGTTGAGCAGCACAATGGACAGTGCGAAGGGCGCCATCCGCAGACCGGCCTCCCAGGCGGGGTAACCCCTGACGAACTGGAGGTGCTGGGTGAGCAGGAACAGCGCGCCGGTGGCGCCGAACGTGATCAGCACGACGCCGGAGATCGCACCGACGAAGCGCCGGTCCCGGAAGAAGCTCATGTCCAGCATCGGGTGCGCGATCCGTCGCTCCCACCGCACGAAGATCCCGAGCAGGAGTACGCCGACGACCGCCGCGCCGACCACCTCGGTCGACGCCCAGCCGCGCTCCGGCCCAGAGATGATCGCCCAGACGACAGATGTCAGACCGGCTGTGGAGAGCACGGCGCCCAGCACGTCGAGTCGGCCGCCGGCCGGCCCGCGGGACTCCGGGACCAGCGCGCGAGCGACGAGCAGGCAGACAAGCACGATCGGCACGTTCATCAGGAAGATCGCGCCCCACGGCAGATGCGCGAGGATCGTGCCGCCGATCGGTGGCCCGACGGCGAAGCCCAACGCGCTGGTGGCCGCCCAGATGCCGATCGCCCGGGACCGCTCGGTGGCGTCGAAGACCTGCATCGCCACCGCGAGCGTCGCGGTGACCAGCAACGCTCCACCGACGCCCATCCCGGCCCGCGCAGCGATCAACTGCCCGCTGGTGCTGGCCAGACCGGCGGCCAGCGAGCCGACCCCGAACAGGACCAGCCCGGCGAGCAGCATCCGGCGGCGGCCGTACCGGTCGGCGGCGCTACCGGCGGTGAGCAGCAACCCGGACAACACCAACGCGTACGCGTTGATCATCCATTGCACCTCGGCGGTGCTGGCGCCCAACTCGGTGGTGAGCACCGGCACCGCCACGGTCAGCACGGTGTTGTCCAACACCACTACCAGTTGCGCGACGCACAGCACGGCCAGGATGAGCCATCGCTGTGGAAGTCGTGCCGATGTCGCGGTGTCGGTGGCCGGCTGGACCGTGGTCACGCCACCGCCTTGACGCCGTCCACCGCTGGCTGCTCGGAGGGCTGCTCGACCGCCGGGCCGACGGCGGGGCCGGGCCGGTGCGGGAAGCGCCGCTGGTGGACGAGGCCGAGGGCGACGCCGGCGGCCACCAGCACGATGGCCGCGACCGCGACCGCCGGGTAGCCGACCCGGTCGGCCGCCGCGAGGCCGATGGACGCCGCCACGAACGAGCAGACCAGGCCGAACGACGACAGCACCGTGAAGTCGGTACCGCCGGTGTCGGGCCGGGAGTAGTCCATGTTGACCGTGTAGAGCACGACGTTGGCGATGGTGTAGGCCACCATGAAGCAGCAGAGCGCGGCGACCGTCCCGCCCAGCGGCGCGCGGCCGTTCATCAGCGGCAGCAGCAACAACGTCGACACCGTCAGCGTCACGCCGCCGATCACGAGCACGCCACCGCGCCCGAACCGCCCGATCCCGAGGCCCGCGACCAAGCCCGCCACGATGGCCGGGACGCTGGTCACCACACCCGTGACGACGCCGATCCGACCCAACGACCACCCGGCGTCGACCAGCGCCGGGGTGACCAGGGCGTACGCCATTCCCGCCCCGACGTAGACCAGCGGCACCACGCCGAAGGTCCACCACCGGCAGCCCGGCTGGCCGAACACCGACAGCAACGCCCGGTAGGCAGTGCCGACCCGTTCCACCCGGTCGGTACGGGGAGGCTCCTGGAACCGCCACACCACCAGCAGGCCGACCGCCGTCATCGCAACCAGCAGGCCGATCGCCGGCGCCCAGCCGAACTGGTCGTAGACCAGGACGCAGGCGCCGCCGCCGAGCAGGTTGCCGAGGTAGCTCGCCGCTACCTGGATGCCGTTGCCGGTCCCCCGGGCCGAGTCGGCCAGCATCCGGACCGCGACGGCGTCCACGGCGATGTCCTGGGTGGCCGAGAAGAACACGTACGCGGCGCAGATCGCGACGATCGGGCCGAGCGCGTCGGCCGGACTGGCGAAGGGCAGCAACGCCAGCAGGGCGAGCACCAGAGCGGTCTGGAGTACGAGCAACCAGGAGCGGTAGTGGCCGCGGTGCCGTGAGCCGTACCGGTCGAGGATCGGTGCCCAGAGGAACTTGACGGGCCAGATCAGACCGACGATCTGCAACAGCGCCAACGTGTCCAGCGAGGTGCCACCGTCGCGCAGGATGGCGGTGAGCCCGACGGTGATGAAGCCGACGCCGAGGTACTGGGTGACGTACAGCGCGGTCAGGGTGCCGAGGCGGCCCTTCATGCCGCTTTCCAGTAGCCGAGAGAGGTCAACCTGTCCTTGTCGACGCCCAACGTCTTGCGGAGGTGTCGGGTGATGCCCCGGGTGGTTGCCGCCTCGCAGGCCACCCAGTAGTGGCCCGCACCGCTGGTCGGCAGGGCCGCGCAGACCGTGTCGACGAGGTGCTGACCCTCGTCGCGCCGCGGCACCCAGGTGATGTCGTGGTGCGCCCGGGCCCGCAGCGCGAGTGCCTTCTCGCCCTCGTGGGCGTACTCCAGCCACACCGTCGCCGGGATGTCGGCACCGGCGTCGAGCAGGCTGTTGACCGCGGGCAGCGAGGCCGCGTCACCGACCAGGTAGAGGTGCTCGGGCGCGGGGTCGGGCAGCTCGAAGGCGCTGCCCTGCACTGTCGCGCTGATGGTGTCGCCGACAGTGGCAGTGGTGGCCCAGCGGGCCGCGCAGCCGTCGTGGATGGCGAATTCGAGGGTGAATCGCCCGGTGGCCGGGTCGGGGTCAACCAGCGTGTACGCGCGTTGGTGGGCTCGGCCGTCGTTGTCGAACCACAGCCGGATCCACATCGTGGGGTGCACCCCGCACGCCTCCAGCAGGCCGCCCCCGTCCAGAAGGAGTCGCTGGTAGTGCCCGTCGACTGACTCGGTGCCCAGGACGGTCAACTGAAAGTCCCGCCCTCCCATGGCCTTGAGGACCAGGGCCTCCCAGTTCCGTTTCACGCACCCCTCCAGGTAAGGTCATCCTTGGTTAGGGGAGGTTAACCTAAGTTGCGCCCCGGATGGAACAGAGGACAGCGCCCGATGACGTACCAGGAGAAGATCGTCGGTCTCGGCGAGCTGTCGTTGGTGACAGTCGACCCGGATCGGGACGCCGCACTCCTGCACGGTTGGGTGACCATGCCCCGCAACTCCTTCTGGGGCATGGGTTCGCACACCCTCGACGAGGTACGCGAGATCTACGCCTTTGTGGACAGTCTGCCAACGCACCACGCGTACCTGATCACGGTCGACGGGGAGCCGGTCGGCCTCTTCCAGAGCTATCAGCCCGAGGCAGACCCGGTCGGCGAGCGCTACCCCGTCCAGCCCGGCGACGTGGGGATGCACCTGCTGCTCAGCCCCGACCGACGCCTCGCCCGCAGCCTCACCAACGCGGCCGGCCCGGCCATCGCCCGATTCCTGTTCCGCGACCCGGCCGCGCAGCGCATCGTTGTGGAACCGGACGTCCGCAACCACCTCGCCCTGCGCCGACTGGAGATCGAGGGCTTCACCTTCGACTCCGAGATCGACATGCCGGACAAGCGGGCCCAGCTCGCGTTCCTGACCCGCGCCCGGTTCGCGGAGAGGCACCCGACGCCGGCCTGACCACCGGCCGTCAGCCGTTGGCGTTCCAGAAGCCGACGAGGGTCGCGGTCCACCAGGCGAGCTGCGAGATCGTGGCGGCGGCGACACCGGGCAGCAGGGCGGACCACTGTGGGCGGCCCTGCACCGCCACGAGTCGATCCCGGACCCGGCCGAGGAACAGCCCGTTGATGCCGACCACCAGCACCGCGAGCAACTTGACCCAGACCAGCCCGGACGACGTGTCCGGTCCGAGGGCGGCCCCACTGGCGAGCAGACCCACCAGACCCAGCCAGATGAGCAGGTGCGCGCCACGGGCGGCGGTCAGCACGGTGCCGAGTGGTTCCCGGCGCAGCAGCCAGCGAAGGCTGAACCAGTCCACCGTCAGCACCGCGCCGAAGCCCACCACCAGGCAGGTCAGGTGGCAGAAGAGGGCGACCATCCGCGCACCCGGAGAGAGGGTGACGTGCGGCGCGACCAGGATCGCGATCAGCCACCCGATGCTGACCGTCAGGACCGAGGCGACGATGGTGGCCCGGCCGGCAGCGCGCCGGTGGCCACCGCGCCAGCCGGCAACCGGCATCGGGGCGACCGCCTCGGGCAGGGACGCGCTGCGGGTCCGGTGCGTCGCGCGCCGCACCGGGCGGACGGCGTCCGACGCGACGGCACGGTGGGCGGGACGGGACGCCCGGGACTGTGGGTGGACGTCGACGTGCAGGTCAGACGTCCGCATCGGCCGGACCTCCGGGCCGCATGCTCAGCCGCCCGGTGCGGCGGTGGGCGCGCCGGGTCGGTTGTCCAGCGTGTTCAGCTCGGCGGCCCGCGCCTGTTGGATCCGGCCGGCGAGCGCCTTCAGCTCCGGGCTTCCCCCGGCGGTCTGCTCGCCCCGGCACAGCACCACTGTCTGCGCGAGATGCGCCCGGATCAGACCGGCCGCCCGGGACGACACCTCCGTGTCGGATGCGGCACGTAGCTCGGCGAGGCTGGCCTGGGTGACCATGCCGGGCATCTGATGCCCCTCGTGGATGTTCAGCTCCGGCACGTTGCCCGCGGCCAGGAGCCCCCGCAGGTCCCGCAACTCCGCCTGATGAGCCTTCCGGACCTCGCCGAGGAGGGCCCGCAACGACGGATCCGCCGGGCGGGTGTCGAGCTGGTCGATCAGCGCGAGCGCGCCCTCGTTCATCGGAATCAACAGTTGGATGAAGGCGTCGTCGGTGCCGTTGAGCACCACCGGGGCGGTCGGTGCCGCAGCGGCCGACGACGCTGCCACCGTCGACGCTGCTGGTGCCTGGTTGGTGCGGCCCCAGCCCTGGCTGAGCCCGACGGCCACCGCCGTGGCGACCAGGGTCGCGACGACGCCGATCAGCCGCCCGGCCCGTACGCGAAAGCCTCGGCGCTCCGCCATGCTCTGCTCGTCCATCCGTTCGTCGGTGCTCAACGGGCGGCTTGGAACGCGCGGCCGACCACTGTCGCCTCGGCCCCGTCGCTGAACAGTCCGGACCGATCCTTGTCCGTGGCGGGTAGCCCGAACCAGGCGTAGCGCTGTAGGTAGGGCAGTTGACCGAGCATGGCGGTGGCTGCGGTGAGGAAGGCCGCCTGCTGCTGCTGACTGGGGAACTGCGAACCGCCCCCGGCGAAGCGAATCAGCGCGAACTCGGTCAGCCAGATCGGCTTTCGGTACCGCTGGTAGACGGCCTGGAGATACTGCCGGAGTTGGGCCACGGCGGTGGCGGTCGTGAAGTCGGCGCCGAACCAGTGCAGCGTGATGAAGTCCACCCGGTGGCCGCGGGCCTGGGCGCCGGTCATGAACCTGTCCAGCCAACCCTGCGGGTCCGGCCCACCCCAGGCGACCGCCGGGCTGCCCAGCTTGCTGCCCGTCGCCATCAGCTGCGGCCACAGCTCCAACGCCTGCTCGACGGTCATGTTCGCCTGCTCGGGCATGTCCGGCTCGTTGAAGGTGAGCAGGTACGGCCCGGCGGCCCTGGCCCGGGCCAGCTCTGCGGCGGTGACGTTCTCCGCGCTGCGGATCATCGGCACGAACGTCGCACCGCGCGGCGTGCTGATCCCCGGGTGCTGGGTGCCCCAGGTGTAGTACCAGCCGGCCTTCGAGTTCGCCAACGCCTGACTCGCCCCGGCGAAGTTCCACACCCCGACACCCTTGCGGGCGGAGCTGACCGCCGGCGCTACCGGAGCCTTCGACGAGGGGCGTGCGCTCGGCGAGGGCGCCACGCTCGGGGTGGCGGCGGCGGTGGGCGCGGCGGACGGCGGCGCCGCCCAGGAGGGCGCGGACGGGTCGTCCGGCTGGATCACCACCGCCATGGTGATGGCCAGGACGGCGGCGGCCACACCGGCGGCGAGGGACGGCACGAGGCCACGGGGCCGGTTCACCGCGAGGTCGACGACGCTCGGGCCGCCGCCCGCGTCCGTGGGCACCGTGCCGGGTGCCGTCGGTCCGGCGGCGGGTGCGGCAGTCGGGCCGGGCGGCGGGACTGCCTGCGCGGCGGCTGCCGGGGCGGCAGCGCTCGGCAGCTGGGCGCCGAGACCCGCCGGCAGCGGCAGCAACGGCATGCCGGCGAGCAGTCGATCGATCGGCAGGAGGGTGTTTCCCAGCCGTCCGCAGAACGCGCAGTCACGGACGTGTCGAGCCAGTCGCTTGCGCCACAGCGAGCTGGGCGTGCCGTCCCACTCGGCGGTCACGGCGCCCAGGTCCGGGCAACCGGGGCGGGCGCGAAGCGCGCGTACGACGCCTCGGGCGCTCTGGATCTGCTCCTTCATCCGGTGAATCCGCACCGCGACGTGCCCGGGCGACAACCCGAGCGCGTCGGCGACCTCGTTCCGGTCGATCTCGCCGGTCTCCTCCAGCCACCACAGCGAGAGCAGTTCCTGGTCGTCCGGGTCGAGCCAGCGGGTCGCCTCGGCGACCTCGCGTCGTTGGTCGGTGAGGCCGAGCCGGAGGATGGTCATCCCCGCGAAGTCGGAGGCGGGGTCGGGCACGTTGTGGATCGCGTCCAGCCCGGCATCCCGGTTGAGCGCGACACGGCGGCGCGTCTCCCAGTCCCGCACCTGGCGGATGGTGATCGCCACCAGCCAGGACCGGTATGCCGCCGGGTCGTTGAGCGCGGGCAGGTACCGGATCACCCGTACCAACGTCTCCTGGACCACGTCGTCGACGTCGGCGTGCCCGCGCAGCGCACGCCCGACGATGTTGTAGACCAGCGGGAGCGAGGCCGCGACGACGTCGTCGAGTGCGCGCTGGTCGCCCTGCCGGGCCGCGACGACCAACCCGACATCGGGCAGTGCTCGACCGGCTGACGACATGGGTCTCACTCCTTTGGTGCTCATCCGCGCGGCGCCCACGCTGGTTGTGCTGACCGCCCTCAAGATCGGAGACTCACGGCAGCGGGTGGGATTACAGAATTCCCGGGCGGTCGGTCCGCCACAAGCGAGGCGGGTCCGTCGGCGGCGCATATGTGTCGGCGGCGGCGGGTATGGTGCGGGGTGTCGGTGTCGCCGGGCGCTCGCCCGTGCAACAGGACACCAGCATTCGGGCGCCAGCGTGTGCGCCGAAGCGTCACCAGGTCGCACGGCCGATGTTGCCGGGGCCCCAGACGCACCCCTTTCAAAGAGACAGGATCTCTGCATGACATCGAACGACAGCAATCGACCCGCACTGTTCCTCGCCACGTCGCACGGTGACGTGCTGGACGGACCGGCGGTGACCTTCGACAGCAGCGAGGAGGCCATGCGGCGACTGCGTCACCCGTTCGCGGTGGAGCCCGCCCAGACTGCCTCGGCTGCTGTCGACGCCCCCGCCCAGCGCGGCTGAGCTGGGGCGCAACCCCCTCTCCGGACGGCCTAGACCTGCCTCGATTCATACTTTCGGCTAGTAATCAGTCGGACGTTCGGGTAGGGTCGCTTCATCACATGAAAGACATGACGCGGTGGCCAGGCCCGTGATCGTGTGGTGTTGCGACAGCGCGCTCCTGCCCGCAGGTGCGCCCCCGGCCACAAGCCGGTTCGGAGATCCTTCCGGTCGATCCGATCGACGGGCGAACGCCGGAGGAACCACCCATGTCCACGATCGTCGAGAACGCCACAGCCACCGCCGAGAACGCCACGAGCACCCGGGTCGGCCAGCGCAACAGGGACCAGAGCCCGGAGGACCTCCTCGCCGCCCTGGCGGCGACCTCGCCGCACGACCCCCGGCGCCCGGCACTGCGGGAGCGCACCATCGAGGCGTGGCTGCCGCTCGCCCGGCACCTGGCGCGCCGCTACAGCGGACGCGGCGCCCCCGACGACGACCTGGCCCAGACCGCCTCGGTGGGGCTCATCAAGGCCGTCGACAACTTCGACCACAGCCGGGGGATCGACTTCAGCGGGTACGCCATCCCCACCATCATCGGCGAAATCAAGCGATACTTCCGGGATCGCACCTGGGCGGTGCGGGTGCCTCGCCGCCTACAGGAGCTACGCCTGTCGATCAGCGCCGCCAACGGCGTCCTGACCCAGACCCTCGGCCGCCTGCCCACGGTGGCCGACATCGCCTCCTACCTCGACGTGTCCGAGGAAACCGTCCTGGAAGGGCTGGAGGGGGCGCGTGCCTACCGGGCCACGTCGCTGTCCACCCCGATCGGGACCGACGGCAACCGGGAGCTCGGCGACACCCTCGGCGTCGACGACCACGAGATCGACCTCGTCGAGATCCGCGTCGCCCTCGGCCCGGCCCTCGCGACGCTGCCGGAACGCGAGCGCGAGATCCTCAGCCTGCGCTTCCACGGCAATCTGACCCAGGCCCAGATCGCCGACCGGATCGGCGTGTCACAGATGCACGTGTCCCGGCTGATCACCCGCTCACTGGCCACGCTGCGTCACCAGCTCAGCGACGACATCACCGCCTGAGCCGGTTCACAGTTGGACGACGTGGCCCACCCGTGGCGGCGTACGACCGGCGAGGACGTCGAGCCACGCGTGCTGGAGGGCTGCCGGCCCGGCACCCACCCGAACGTCGAGCCACTGGCTCACGACGGCGGCGAAGCGTTGCCACGCCTCGGTGAACCGTTGGTCGAGCCCGTCGCGGCCCCAGTCGTGGCTGCGCTTGCGCATCTGCACCGGCGCGAAGAACACCTCCTCGGCGGCGTCGGCGTTCGGCGTCTGGTTGGTGAGCCCGACCGCGATGTCCCGGACGAACCGGTCGCCGAGACGTCGACGCAGGGCGGCGCGGGTCGAGGGCGCGCCGGACAGGTCGAGGTAGACGCTCGGGACCACGTCGAGGGAATCGATGTCGTCGTACGACACGACCTCGTCGTAGCAGCCGAGCGACCGGGTGAACGCCAGGTTGCCCGGTGAGGTGAGACCGATCAGGCGCGGCCCGCGCCGGTGCAGCTCGAACGCGGCGGCGTACGCGGTCTTGCTCGACGCCGACGACACCAGCAGCGCCTCGGCACCGTAGAAGTCGTTGTCGACGACCTGGTCGGCCAGCATGAACGAGGTGAAGAACAGCGGCCGGAACAGGATCAGCAGGTCCTCCTGGTCGCGCTGGTACGCCGGGTCGCCGGTGGTCGACCGGTACGCGTTGTACGGCGACGGCAGCTCGGCCCGGTGCGGGCTCGCCTCGCGGAACCCGGACGCGTCCACCCGGTCCGGCCGCACCACGAGGTGACCGGCGGGCGGGAGGTAGCCGTAGACCCGTTGCCCCACCTCGACACCGGCCACCGCCGAGGCGACCACCTCGGCGAAGCCCCAGAGCGGCGGCAGACCCCACTGCGGCCCGAGGCCCTGGGCCGCCGGTGGGAAGAACTGCCAGTACCGCATCGAGTCGCCGAGCACCGCGTAGGTCACGTTGTTGGCGGTGAGGCCGACGCGGTCCACGCGCAGCAGCGCCTCGCCGTCGGACAGGACAGGGGTGGAGCCATCGACGAGCGTGGTCTGCCCGAGGTCGTCACGCGCCACGGCGAAGGTCCATGAGTCAGCCATGAGGTGACGCTAGACAGCCCCGCAATCGGAGACAAGTGCACTGCGAGTGCAAAATCCCACTGCGCGAGGAGTCAGGGTCGGAGCGCGGCGAGGTCGCGGAGGTGCGCGAGCGGCAGGTGCGGTGGCCGCCACTCCACGAAGAGGGCCGTCGCGTCGTCCTCGAGCTGGTCATCCTGGTAGCCGACGACCGCGCGGACCAGGCGACGCATCGTCTCCGGGCTGGGCAACCCGTCGTTCAGGGCGCGGTTGACGAAGTCGACGAGCCGGTCCACCCCGAACTGCTCCCCCTGGGCGCTACGGGCGTCGGTGATGCCGTCGGTGTAGGCGAGGATGCGGTCGCCCGGGTGCAGATTCTCCTCGTGCACCCGCGGTCGGCGGGGTGCCATGTGGCCCAGGCCGAGCGGCAACGCGGTCGGCCCGGGCAGTTCCCGAACGGCCTTGCCGTCTCGCAGCAACATCGCACCGGGATGCCCCGCGTTGATCATGCTGAGCCGGCCGGTCCGGCGGTCCAACTCGATGAGCAACCCGGTAGCGAAGAAGTTCGGGTGCTCGGAGCGCACCCACCGGTCGATGCTGATCGCCGTGTCGACCAGGTCGAGGCCACACCGACGGGCATTGCGGTACGCGCTGACCACCAGCGAGGCCAGGGTGCTCGCCTTGATGCCGTGCCCGCAGGTGTCGAAGAGCCCGACGCTGAGCACGTCGTCGTTCAACGCGTAGTCGAAGATGTCGCCGCCGACGTCGTAGCACGGTTCGAGGATGGCGGTGACCACCAGGTCGTCGGTGGCGAAGGTCAGCGGCGGGAGCAGGCCCCACACGATCTCGGCAGCGACCTGCATCGGCATCCGCCGCCGCATCCGCTCGACCACGTCACCGTAGAGCCGGCGGTTCACCAGGATCTGGGCGACGTTGACCGCCACCTCCCAGGCTGGAGCGTCCATCGCCTCGTCGGCGGCGGCCGGCGAGACGACTTCCAGTACGCCCATCCGCTCACAGCCGAGAAGCAGTGGCACCCACAGCCGGTCCGGGTTGTCGGGCGCGCGCTGGATGTCGAGGGTGGTGAAGGCCCGGCCGGCGAGCGTCGTCTCGAGCGGCAACTGGTCCCGGTCGGCACCCGCGCCGAGCAGCGGCACGAGGAGAGTCTGCGTGTAGTCGGCCAGATAGATCACGATCTCGCTGGCATCGATCTCGGGCGCCGCTCGGGCAACCAACTGCGACACCTCGTCCGGGCCACCCCGGGGCGCGTTGAGCTGCAACCAACGGACCACCTCGCCGATGTCGGCCACGCTCCACCTCCCCCTGTCCTCCCCGGTAGCAGGAGCACGTAGTGCGAGCGTGAGGCTACCTCGCCCGCCGCGCACCCGGTGTGCACGAGTGGCGTACGCCCCAGGGCGCGTCGGGACGACCGAGCCGCCGGCGGCCCGCCGCACCAGCGCCCTGGGCGGGCCGGAGGTCAGGGCTCCAGCACCACCTTGCCGGCCCGGCTGCGGTTCTCGGCGAACACCAGTGCTGCGGAAACCTCGCTGAGCGGGTAGCGGGCGGCGATCTGCGGCACGATCACTCCCTGCCGCAGCAGGTCGAGCACGATGCCGAGGTCGGTACGCAGGCGACGGCGGAACGCGGCGCGCCGGGTGAGCTGGCCGGCCCAGAAGTTGTAGAAGCCGGCGCGGTGGCCGTTGGGCAGCGCGTTCCAGGTGTAGAGGCGGGCCAGCAGCTTCACGAAGACCCACGCGACCGACTGCCCGGTGCCGACGGCGGCGGCGTTGCCGTAGACGACCAACGTGCCGCCGGGGGCGAGCAGGGCGTACGACGTGCGTACGCCCGGGCCGGCGACCGGGTCGAAGACGGCGTCGACCCCGCCTGGCGACAGTTCGCGGACCCGCGCGGCCATGTCCGGGTCGCGGTAGTCGAGCGGTTCGACGCCGAGTTCACGCAGCCCGGCGTGGTGCCGTTCGGCGGCGGTGCCGATGACCCGCAGGCCGAGGTGTCGGCCGAGTTGGACGAGCACGCTCCCGACGCCGCCGTTCGCGCCGTGCACGAGGATGGTCTGTCCGGCCGTCAGGTGGGCGTCCCGCAGCATCTGCCAGGCGGTCACCCCGTTGACGACGACGGTCTCGGCCGCGGCGGGGTCCAGACCCGCGGGCACCGGGGCCAGGGCGTCGATGTCGACAAGCGCGTGCGTGGCCCAGGCACCGGTCTTGGTGACCGCCGCCACCCGGGTGCCGACCAGCGCGTCGTCGCCGCCGGGGCCGACCGCCCGCACCGTGCCGACCAGGTCGTAGCCGGGCACGAACGGAAACTTCGGCTGGCCGGGGTAGAGCGCGTGGCGCATCTGCTGCTCGGCGAACGAGATGCCGGTGGCCTCTACCTGGACGAGCGCCTGCCCCTGGGCGGGGACGGGCATCGCGCGTCGGTGCAGCAGGAGGCCGTCAGGCTCCACCACGCCGGGCAGTACCACTTCGGTGATCGTCGTGTCGGTGGTCGTCATCGGATTCTCCTTGTTTGTAAGTGTGCACTCACACACTTGCCTGGTCAAAAGATTGGGCCGCCGAGGCGGCCCAGCATCGGGGGTCGGTCAGGGGTGGCGGATACCGGCGGTCAGGGCGCGAGCCCAGGGCTCCGGGACCTCCTCCAGGCCGGCCGTCACGATCAGGTGGCACAACTGGCCGTACGCGAAGAACTGCTGCACCTGCGCGTCGCTGGCCCGGGCCCGACTCTGCACGAAGGTCGCGACCCGCCGGTAGCCGGCCCGCACCGCCTCGGCGACCTCCGGGATGTCCGTGACGGCCTGTGCCTGCACCTGGAAGAGCAGCAGGTCGCGATCGGCGATCAGCTCCGCGTAGGCATCGCCCATGGCGTCGAGGATCTCCTCCGGACTGCCACCCACGGCGCGCTCAGCGCCCGCCTCGATCGCGTCGGCGATCCGGTCGAAACACGCCCCGGCCGCCGCCACGAACAAGCCGAGCTTCCCGGAGAAGAGTCGGAAGACGTACGCCTCGGAGATGCCAGCGGCGGCGGCCACGGCGGTGACCGGGGTGGCGTGGAAGCCGGCGCGCGCGAACACCGACACCGCGGTGTTCAGGACTGTGACCCGGCGGGCCTCGGCGGTGGATCGCATATTTGTAAGTGTGCACTCACAAACAAGTGTCGTCAAGTCGTCGCTACGAGCACATCCCCACGCAGGCGGTCCGCAGCGGCCATGACCGGCTCACTCCAGCGGATAGAGACGGGCCGGGTCGCCGGGTCGGAGGCTGTCCGGCACGTCGTCCGCACTGCTGGCGGCGATCGAGCCGAGCAGCGCCAACGAGCGGGCGGACTCCGTACCGGGCTCGGCGTGGTAGATCACCAGCAGCTGCCCGTCGGCGCCCGCCACGGCGAGCTTGTCGCAGTACAGGTCGAGGTCGCCCACCTCGGGGTGGTGCAGCCGGCTGACGACGCCCTCCCGCCGACGCACCTCGTGGCGCGCCCACAACTGCCGGAAGCAGTCGCTCTTGAGGGACAACTCCCCCACCAGCGCCGTCAACCGTGGGTCGTCGGTGGCCCCGCCCGAGTCGGCACGCATCTGCCCCACCACGCTCTGCATCGCCTGCCGCCAGTCGCGGAACAGCTCCCGCTCGGCCTCGTCCAGGAACACCGCGCGGAGTCGGTTGGCACCCGGGGCCAGATTCGGCGACAGCGCCCTCGCCATCGGGTTCGAGGCCAGGATGTCGAGGTAGCGATTCTGCACGAAGGCCGGCATGGAGAGCTGCCGCAGCAGGTGCAGGATGCTGGCCGGCACCCGCTCGGCGGCCGGTCGGGCCGCCCGGCGCGACCGCGCCCGGCTCAACCCGATCATGTACGCGGTCGCCTCCGGATCCAGCCGCAACACCCCGGCGAGGGCATCGAGGACCTGCACCGAGGGGTGCCGTTCGCGACCCTGCTCCAGTCGGAGGTAGTAGTCGGCGCTGATGCCGGCCAGCATCGCCACCTCCTCGCGCCGCAGCCCCGGCACCCGGCGCAGGCCCACCCCCGGGCCGAGCCCGACGTCCTCGGGCCGGGTCTGCTCCCGGCGGGCGCGCAGGAAGTCGCCGAGCGGGTTCGTTGCGTCCATGCCACCGACGGTAGATCGCCGGGCGGCCCGGTGACTGGCTGTGTCACTACCAGGAACAGCTCGCCCTGCCGCCGGGGTCACTCGCGGCGGACAGTCGTCGAAGGGCCGGATCCGTTCGGCCACGGATGTCATCACTACTGCTGACAAGAGGATGAGATGAGCGAGAACCTTCCCGGCGGCACCCTCACCCCCGCCGACGGCCTCACCCTGAGCCGGATGGGCTACGGGGCGATGCAGTTGGCCGGCCCGGGTGTCTTCGGCCCGCCCCGCGACCGCGAGCAGGCGCTCGCCGTGCTCCGCGAGGCCGTCGACCTGGGCGTCCGACACATCGACACAAGCGACTTCTACGGGCCCGTCGTGGTCAACGAGCTGATCCGCGAGGCGCTTCACCCGTACCCCCAGGGTTTGCACCTGGTCACCAAGGTCGGCGCGCGCCGCGGCGCCGACCGCTCCTGGATCCCGGCCCTGGAGCCGGACGACCTCAAGGCCCAGGTGCGGGAGAACCTCCAGCATCTCCGCTTGGACGTCCTCGACGTGGTCAACCTGCGGGTGGGCGTGGCGGAGGGCACCGGCGACGCGCCGCTCGGCGAGCAGTTCGCCGCCCTGGCGGAGCTGCGCCAGGAGGGCCTGATCCGGCACCTCGGGCTCAGCAACGTGACGCTCGACCAGCTCGACGAGGCCCAGGCCATCGCGCCGGTGGTCACCGTGCAGAACCTCTACAACCTCGCCAACCGCCGGGACGACGCACTGGTCGACAGGTGCGCGGCGGAGAACATCGCGTTCGCGGCGTTCTTCCCGCTCGGCGGGTTCACGCCGTTGCAGTCCGACACGCTCGACGGCGTGGCCGCCCGACTGGGCGCCTCACCTCAGCAGGTCGCCCTCGCCTGGCTGCTTCAGCGGTCTCCCACCACCGTCCTGATCCCCGGCACCTCCAGCCTGGCGCACCTGCGGGAGAACATGGCGGCGGCCGACCTGAAACTGCCGACCGACGCCATCGAGGAACTGGACGCGCTCGCCGCCTAGCGTTCGTGCGGCTCAGTGCTGGTGCTGCTGGTGCTGCTGGTGCTGCTGGTGCGGCCGGTTTCGGATCAGGGTGAGCGCCAGCACCGCGGTGACGAGGAAGACGATGCCGGTGACCCGCAGCCCGGCCTGGACACCGGAGGTCAGTGCCTCCGCGATCGCCGCCCGGACCGGGTCGGGCAGGGGTTGGCCGCCGTTGGCGCCGGAGGCCACGGCCGCCCGCACGGCGGTACGGGTGGGTTCGTCGATCTGGTGCGCGGCGAGCCGGCCCGGCAGGTCGGCCACCATCGTGGTGGTGAGGAGCGTGCCGAGCAGGGACGAGCCAAGCACCGAGCCGACCTGGCGGGCGGCGTTCACCGCGCCGGAGGCCATACCGGCCTGGGCGGGCGCGACGCTGGCCAACGCCGCCGCCGTCGCCGGGGCCACCACCAGACCGGTGGCCGCGCCGAACAACGCGAACAGCGCCCAGCGGTCACCGAACGACGTGGTCGGCCCCTGGTTGGCCAGCGCGAAGCTGGCCACCGCAGCGAGGACCAGGCCGAGGGTCAACGGCGCCTTGAATCCGGTACGGCGGATCGCGCGCCCGGCACCGAAGGCGACCAGCACGTACGCGCCGAAGAGCACCAGCATGCGCCAGCCGGTGTCCAGCGGGCTGAGTTCCTGGGCACGTTCGTGGAAGAGAACCAGCAGGATCGCCACGCCGGTGAAGCCGAACAGCGACACCGCGCCGACGACCATGACGGCGCTGAACGACGCGGACCGGAACAGCCGCACGTCGAGCATCGGCGCACTGGTCCGCAGCTCGACCAGCACGAACGCGACAAGTGCGACGACCGCGACGACCCAGGCCGTCGACACCACCGGGTCGGTGTAGCCAACCTTGCCGCCCTGGATCAGCGCGTAGACGGCGGCCGCGATGGCGACGGTACCCAGCAGCAGGCCGGGCACGTCGAGTCGGGCGGGGCTCGGCCGGGACTCGACCACCCCGACGATGGCGACGACGAGGGTGACCAGACCCAGCGCGATCGTCGACAGGTAGACGCTGTGCCACTGGTAGTGCCGCAGCAGGAAGCCGGCGATGAGTGGGCCGATCGCGAGGCCGATGCCGGACGCCGCCGACCAGGCGGTGATGACCTCGGTCCGTCGGTGCGGATCGGTGAAGGTCGCACCGAGGATCGCCAGGCTGTTCGGCAGGATCAGCGCCCCGCCGAGGCCGGCGACCAACTGCCCGACGATCACCCACCCGACGGTCGGAGCCTCAGCCACGACGGCTGCGCCGACGATCATCGCGACGACCCCGGCGCCGAACATGCGCTTACGCCCGTAGCGGCTGCCCAGGGTGGCCGCGGACAGCACGACGCTCGCCACCATCAGGGTGTAGGCGCTGGGGATCCAGACCAGAGTGGTGGGGTCGACCCGCAGGTCCCGCTGGATCGTGGTCAACGCGGAGACCGTCGCGGTGATCTGCAGGAACGTGATCATCGCGCCCAGGCACATGGCGATCAGGGTCACCGGGCGGGAGCCGCGCAAGGACGAGCGGGTAGAGGCGGCCGACCCGGGTGCCGCTGGCCCCGATGGGATCTTCCCGGGCGGGGTCGCTCCGGGTGGGGTCGCTCCGGGTGGGGTCGCTCCGGGTGGGGTCGGGGCCGTGGCGCTGGTGGTCACTGAAGATCCTTCAGGCTGGGGTCTGACTTGCGTATGCTGAAGTCAGCGCGGCCCAGTTAAGCACCTGGCTAGCCTTCATGCAAGTCAGGTAGGCTGGTGGGCATGGAGGACCTACGAGGCGATCGCGATTCCTGGACGAGCGAGAACTGCTCGGTAGCCCGGGCGATGGACATCGTGGGCAGCAGGTCAACGGTCCTGATCATGCGCGAGGCCCTGCTCGGCACACGCCGCTTCGACGACTTCGTCCGCCGGGTCGGCGTCGGCGAACCCGCCATGGCCGCCCGCCTCAAGGAAATGGTCGCCGCGGAACTGCTCGAACGAATCCCCTACCGGGAGCCCGGGCAGCGCACCCGCCACGAGTACCAACTCACCCGCAAGGGCCGCGACCTCCTGCCCGTCATCACCGCACTGCGCAACTGGGGCGACACCTGGGCCACCACCGACACCGGCCCGTCCGTCGTCGCCACCCACCACGACTGCGGCGAACCGATCCGCGCAGTGCTCCGCTGCGCCGCCGGCCACGAGATCGCCGACGGCGACATCGACATCATCGCCGGCCCAGGCCTCGTCCGGCGCGACTGACCACAGCGTGGCCGAACCAGCGCTACCCTTTTCCCGGCGCAGGCCTTTCGCTGGCTGCGCTCACCAGCGCCACTCGCGGCACCTCGGCCCGGCCGACAGCCGCGAGCCGAGACGGCGCGGCACGGGCGCGGCACGGGCGCAGCTTCCTCAACTGAACGAGCCTGGTCCGCCTCGGTCGCGGAGCAACCGTGATCAGCATCGAGCCCCGAGAACGCATCGATCATGGCCGACCAAATATGTCGTACACCTGTTCTAGTCTCGGGTCATGGTAGAGGAGTTGGCGCAGGCAGACGACGCGATCTCCGCGTGCGTCGACGCCCCCGCCTGGCCACTCCCGGAACACGATCTGATCGCCGCACTCGACGCCGCGCACCGCTTGGAGCAGCGCCTCGCCGCAGTCAAACTGACCCTGATCCGCGAGATCGACGCCCACGGCACCGCCCGCACCCAAGGAGCCTCATCCACTGCGGTCTGGCTCCGCGGACGGCTACGGCTGACCGTTTCCGCCGCCCGCCGGCTCGTCGACCTCGCCACCGCCTTGGACACCGGCAGCCCCGGCATCCGACAAGCGCTCGCCGACGGACACATCACCCTCGACCAGGCCCGGGTCATCGCCGACACCGCCACCACCGTGCACGCCACCGCCGGCACGCAGGCCGCCGACAAAGCCGTCACCCTGCTCACCGACTGGGCCACACAATTCGACCCCACCCTGCTGCGCAAACTCGGCACCCGCATCCTCGACCACGTCGCCCCCGACCTCGCCGACGCCGCCGCCCAAGCAGCACTCGACGCCGAAGCCGCCCGCGCCGCCCGCGACCGCCACCTCACCCTCTCCGAACAGACCGACGGACGCCTGCGACTCACCGGCACCCTCGACGCCGAAACCGCCGGCCTGCTCCGCGCCGCCATCGATCCGCTGACCGCCCCGTCCGCACCAGACGACTCACGGTCCCCCGGTCAACGACGCCACGACGCCCTCACCGAGGTCTGCCGACTCGCCCTTCGAGCCGGCGAGCTACCCGACAGCGGCGGCGACCCCACCCAGATCGTCGTCACCACCAGCTACGACGCGCTGACCCGGCAACTGAGCAGCGGCACCCTCGACACCGGCCTGCCCCTCACCCCGCAAACAGTGCGCCGGCTCGCCTGCGACGCCACCATCCTGCCCGCCGTCCTCGGCGGCACCGGTCAGATCCTCGACGTCGGACGACAACGCCGACTCATCACCGGCCCACTGCGCCGCGCCCTCGTGCTCCGCGACCGCGGGTGCGCCTTCCCCGGCTGCGACCGACCACCCCGCTGGTGCGACGCCCACCACATCCACCACTGGGCCGACGGCGGCCCCACCAGCCTGGCCAACGCCGTCCTACTCTGCGGCCACCACCACCGACACCTGCACCACAGCGACTGGACCATCCAACTCAACGGCCACGGCCACCCCGAATTCATCCCACCCGCCTGGCTCGACCCCGAACAACTCCCCCGCCGCAACCACTACCACCGACGCACATAGGAGCAGCCCGGTGGCCAGGCCCGTAAACCGACGCCCTGCTCCGCCTGCTCGACAGCGCGGACCGGCAGGTCCTGGAACCGGCGAGTCGGCGGCGGTCCGCGCGTACGTTGTGGCGTGGTTCAGGTTGCTGCCGTCGCACCAGGGGTGGATGAGGTCAGACAAAGCCACGTCGCGCACCGTCCGAACAGGACCATTGAGGCGGATGGCAGACGGCGTCGCGCCCGACCAAATGGCACAGATCCCCCAGGTCGGCGCTTCCAAATGACGCGCAAAGTACCCGTTGTGTTACGAGCTTGTTTCCAAGATGACAGGCAGGTTACGGGTGCTTCTCGATGATCGGTACCGATCCTAGGTTTCGGCCACCGTCATCAGTCGTGGCGGCCGGCACCGAACGTGGAGGCAACGACGTGCCACAACCGAACGCACATCGGACCGGACGGGCCAGGTACGGGGTCAGCATGCTGGCCGCCGTTGCGCTGACCGCGGCCGGCCTGACCGGCCTGCCCGCCAGCGCCAGCGCCACCGCCGCGCCGGCCGGCAGTGGGCCGACCGCCCGCTATCTCGTCCAGCTCGCCGAGGAGCCGCTGGCCACCTACACCGGCGGGGTTCCCGGGATCGCGGCCACCAAGCCGGCCGACGGGGCCAAGCTGAACCGCACGTCCGGGAACGCCAACGCGTACCGGAATCACCTGCGCCAGCAGCGTAAGTCGGTGCTGGACCACGTCGGCGTGCCAGCCGACCGCACCCGCGTCACCATGGAGACCGCGTTCAACGGCTTCGCCGCCGACCTCACCGGGCCACAGGCCGCCCGGCTGCGCGCCACAACCGGTGTCCGAGCGGTGTACGAGAGCCAGAAGGTGCACGCCACCACCTCACACACCCCCGACTACCTGGGCCTGACCGGAAAGGGCGGGGTGTGGAACAAGGAGTTCGGTGGAGACTCCCACGCTGGTGAGGGCGTCATCATCGGGGTCATCGACAGCGGCTACTGGCCGGAGAGCGCGAGCTTCGCGCCGCTGCCCAGCCCGCGCCCCGACCAGGCCGTCATCGACGCCAAGTGGAAGGGCACCTGCGACGTCGGCGTCGAAGCGCCGGTCACCTGCAACAACAAGGTGATCGGGGCACGTTGGTACAACGACAGCGGCATCGCCGAGGCCTTCCCGGACGACTACTCCTCGCCGCGCGACCGCAACGGCCACGGCACCCACACCGCCAGCACCGCGGCCGGCATCCACGGCGTGCGGGCCACGTCGGGCACCCAGGACCTGGGCATGATTTCCGGCATGGCGCCGGCTGCGCGGTTGGCGATCTACAAGGCTCTGTACGACAACGGTGCGGGCGGCGCGACCGGCACCGACATCGACATCGTGCACGCCATCGACGACGCGGTCGCGGACGGCGTCGACGTGATCAACTACTCGATCGGTGATGACACCGAGCAGTTCGGGGCGGTCGACGCGACGTTCTTCAACGCGGCCGCCGCCGGGGTGTTCGTCGCCGCCGCCGCCGGCAACTCCGGCCCGTTCGCCAACACTGTCGACAACTCGACGCCATGGCTGACCACGGTGGCCGCGAGCACGACCGACCGGCAGAACACCCGGAAGCTCACCCTCGGCAACGGCACCACGATCGCCGGCGTGGGCATGGGCGAGACCGGCGTCGGGCCGGCCCGACTGGTCTTCGCGAAGGACAGCGCGATCGATCCGGACGGCGCCTACGGTGCCGGTCTCTGCGCCGACGACACGTTGGATCCGGCCAAGGTCAAGGGTGCGATCGTGCTCTGCCTGCGCGGCGAGATCCCGCGTACCGACAAGAGCATCGAGGTGGCGCGGGCCGGCGGCGTCGGCATGGTGCTGTACAACGACGAGCTGAACTCCCTGAACGCCGACGTGCAGACAGTGCCGACAGTGCACATCAACGAGGTCGACCTGGCCACCGTCACGGCGTACGTCGCCAAGGGCAACGCCACGGCGACCATCGCGCCGAGCAAGCTGGAGACGGTGGAGGCCCCATCGGTCGCCGCGTTCTCCTCGGCGGGCCCGTCGAACCTGAACGCCGGTGAGCTGCTCAAGCCGGACATCAGCGCGCCCGGTCAGGACATCGTCGCCGCGTTCTCCCCATCCATCGGCGGCAACGACTTCGCCCTGGAGTCGGGCACCTCGATGGCGGCGCCGCACATCGCCGGTATCGCCGCCCTGGTTCTGGCCAAGCACCCCGGCTGGTCGCCGGCGGCGGTCCGCTCGGCGCTGATGACCAGCGCCGTGGACAAGACCGACAAGGGCAACCCGATCAAGATCGGCACGTACGACGCGACTCCGCTGAACTACGGCGCCGGGCAGGTGGAGCCGGGCAGCGCCTTCGACCCGGGCCTGGTCTACGACTCCAACCAGCAGGACTGGATCCAGTACCTGTGCGGGGTGTCCGCCGACCGTGGCGGTGACTACGGGCTCGGCGACCTGGACGGCTGCGACACCGTCGGCGCGATCGACACGGCCCAGCTCAACTACCCGTCCATCTCGCTGGGCCGGATGGTGGGCAGGCAGACCGTGACCCGTACGGTCACCAACGTCAGCGACAAGACCAGCACCTACACCTCCTCGGTGCAGGCCCCGCCGGGGTACAAGGTCACTGTCACCCCGAAGAAGCTGCAGGTCCGTCCGGGCCACAGCGCCCGCTTCACGGTTGAGGTCACCAACACCGGGGGCCCGTTCGACACCTGGGCCGACGGGTCGCTGACCTGGCGCGACCAGTTCAAGCACGCGGTACGCAGCCCGCTCGTCGTACACAATTCCGGTTTGGTCGCCCCCGACGCCATCACCGGCAAGGGCACCTTCGGCAGCGTCCGGATCGCCGCCGAGGTCGGCTTCAAGGGTCAGCTGGTCTCCCAGCTCTCCGGCCTGACCTCGGGCACCAGCAACGTGGTCACCCTGAAGGGCGACGGGCCGAGCTGGGACTGGAGCACGTCGAACAACCTGCCGGTGCCGCTGCCCGCGTCGATCAGCAGGACCACCCTGCACGTCCCGGCCGGTACCCGCAGTCCGGAGATCCACGTGACGTCCGCGCGACCCACCTGCTCCCACATCGACTGGGAAGACGAGGAGGGCGTGATGGAGTGCACCGAGTTCAGCCTCAACGTCTACGACAAGTCCGGGAAGTTCGTCACCGCCACGGCAAGCACCCGGATCGGCGCCAAGGTCACCCTGCCGGACGGTGCCGGTGACTACATCGTGGTCGTCGAGCAGGAGTTCACCGAGAACATCAAGGACGGCGCGAACGCGTACACAGTCACCAGCTACCTGCCGGGCGCGCCGGGCACGTCCACCGGCCGGTTCACCATCGACCCGAAGCAGCGCAGCGTGCAGCCGGGCGCGACGGCGAACCTGACTCTGCGCTGGTTCGGACTCGCTCCGGGTCAGCGCTACGTCGGCGTGGTGGAGTTCCGCAACGGGGACGGGTCGCTGAAGACAGTGCCCGTCACCATCCAGTCCTGACTGCACCCCCCACCCGGCGGACCGGCGTGTGACCCAGGTCACCGCCGGTCCGCCGGCCCACCGTCGCGCCGGGCAGAGGTGATCTGCTCGGCCCACGGTGATCGACGGTGGCGAGGACAAGAAACGGGGCGGCGGGAGCCCAACTCCCGTCCGCCCCGAACGTCTGCGCGGGCCCGTCGAGTTCGTCGGCCGAGCGGCGGAACTGGCGCAGTTACGCCGGCTCGTCGCCACCCCGCCCTGCCTGATCCTGCTGGAGGGTGAGCCCGGGATCGGCAAGAGTCGACTCGTCGCCGAACTCCTCGCCGAACTCCCCGGACGACACCTCGTCGGCGAGTGTGACGACGTGCCCGAGCCCTTCCCGCTCGGCGTGCTGCTGGACGCGATCCGGGGCGGCGCCGACCGACTCGGTCCGCTCAACCCGGTGGCCGGCGCCCTCGCGCCACTGCTACCCGAACTGGCCGACGTGCTGCCGGACGTCCCGCCCTCGTTGACCGACCCGGCGGCCGAACGACATCGCCTGCTCCGCGCCGTCGCGGCGGTGCTCGCCGCGCTGAGTCCGGCCACGCTGTTGCTGGAGGATCTGCACTGGGCGGACCCGGCGACCTGCGAACTCCTCGCCTACCTGAGCACCCACCCGGTGGAGGGGCTGGCAGTGGTGCTGACCGCGCGTACGGCGACGCCGGGAAGCAGTACGCCGATCCACGACGCCCTGGCGCGTACTCCCCCGTGGAGCGTCACGCGCGTTGCGCTCGGCCCGCTGGACGCCGCCGACGTACGCCGGTTGGCGGCCCGGACCCTGCGCCTCGATGATCCGCCGCAGCAGCTGACCGCCACCCTGCTCGACCGCACGGCAGGCATCCCGTTCGTGGTCGAGGAGGTGCTGCGGACGCTCGCCGAGCGGGGCGGCGACCCGCTGGCCGACGACAGTGTCCCTTTCGTCCTGCGTGACGTGCTGCTCTGGCGGCTGCGTCCGCTCGACGAGGCCACCCGGGAGGTGCTCGGCGCGGCGGCCGTACTGGGGATGACGCCTGATCAGCGCATCCTCGCCTCGGTGCTCAGCCTGGACCGGGTGGCGATCCGCGCGGCGTTGACCGCCGCGCACCGGGCGGGCCTGCTGCACGACGCCGGGGACGGCCTGCGGTTCCGGCACGACCTGGCCCGACAGGTGGTGTACGACCTGGTGCCCCGGGAGAGCCGGGAGTGGCTGCACCTGCGGGTGGCACGGGTGTTGGAACAGGAGTTGCCGAGGCCGGTTGCCCAACTGGCGCACCACTACCGTCGAGCTGGCAGCGGCGCCGACTTCGTCCGCAACGCCGAGGCGGCCGCCGACCTCGCCACCGAGCGCGGCGACGACGCGACAGCGGCCAGCTTCCTGCTCCAGACGATGGACATCGCCGAACTGCCCCGACCGGTACGGGTTCGGCTCGCCGCCAAGTTGGGCCGTTCGGCCATCGACGGACTCAGCCAGGCCGAGGCGATCCCGGTGCTGGAACGGCTGCTCGCCGACCGGCGGCTGCCGCCGGGTGCCCGAGGTGAGCTGGGTCTGGTGCTCGGGCGGATGCTGCGACAGCAGGGCGAGGCGCTGCGCGGGTACACCGAGATCGAGCGTGCCGTGCCGTACCTGCGCGCGCCGCGCCGCAAGGCCCCGGCGCTCGCGGTGCTGGCGGCCCCCGACACCGTCGTCGGCCGGCACGTCGACGACCACCTGGCCCGCTGCGCGGAGGCGGAGACCGCCGCTGCGGCCAGCGGGGATCCGGCGGCGCACCTCGCGGTCCGCATCGCCCGAGCCTCGTTGCTGCTGGAGCTGGGCGACCCGGCGGCGTGGGCGATCATCTCCGAGCTGCGCGCGTCCGCCGACTTGGCCGACCGGCCCCGCGAGCACGCGCGAGCCTGCCTGAACTGGGCGCAGGGCGCGCTGCACGCCGGTCACCCGGAGCAGGCCGAAGCGTTGCTGGCGGCCGGTCGGGCGCTTGTCGACGAGACCGGGTACGAGCGGCTGGCGTCCCTGGTGGAGGCGACCGAACTGTCACTGGATCGGGCCGCCGGCCGGCTGGACGGGCTCGCCGAACGGCTCGGCCGGTTGGTGGCCAACGCCGAGCGGATGCCGGTCACCCTGCTGGACGCGCGGGCCGAACTGGCCACGGTGCTGGCGCTCGTTGCCGGCACCGGACACGGCGGCACCGCCGCGGGACGCAACGAACGCGGCGGCACCGCCGAGGGACGCAACACCCTCCGCAGCACCGCCGGGCGCCGCGACGACGTGGAGGCCGCCGAACGGGCGCTGCGGGATGTGGTGGCCGACGCTCGACGGGTCGGCGCGATCTGGCCACTGGTGCAGGCACTCTCGGCGCTCGCCCGGCTGCTGCTGGTCGACAGGCCGGACGAGGCGGTCCGGCACGCGGCCGAGGCGCTGTCGCTGGTACGCGGAAAGGGCGTCCTGGCCTGGGCCGCCGAGGCCGTGCTGGTGTTGGCCGAAGCGGCGGCCGCGACTGGTGAACCGGCGCGGGCGGCGAGTGCGGTGGCCGAGTTGGAAGCCGGGATCGCCGGCCGCGAGGCTCCACTCGCCCTCGCCGCGCTACGTCGATGCCGGGAGTTCGTCCCGGCCTGAACCGGCGCGGAGCCGAGCCGACCCGTGGCCGACTGGAACGGGCCGTCACCACCGGCGCGTTCGCGGTCGCCACCCGGGGCGACTGGGAGGGCCTGCCCGACCGGGCGGAGCTGACGCTGCTGGACCACGAGCCGGGCGGTACGGTCCGCTGACCGGGCTGTGGGCGGTCACCGCTGATCGGCAGGACCGCCCGCCGCCGCCCCCGCAGATCGTTTGGAGGAGCGAGATGGAGCTGACCGAGCCGACCGTCTGGAGCACCGACCGGTTGGAGTTGGGCGAAGGGCTGCGCTGGGTCGACGACCGCCTGATCCTCGTCGATCTGCTGGCCGGACGACTGCTGGAAACCGACGGCGACGCCCCCGCCGCGCTACGGGAGGTGCGCCGTCTCGACGTCCCGCTCGGCGCGGTGGCCCCGGTGGCCGGCCGGCCCGGTGACTGGCTGGCCGCCGCCGGAACCGGTCTCACAGTGCTGCCCGCCACCGGCGACCCCCGACCGGTCGCCGACCTGGTTGCTGACGCGCCCGTTCCCACCCGGATGAACGACGCGGTCGCGGACCCGCACGGCCACTTCTGGGCCGGCAGCATGACGTACGCGATGACGCCCGGCGGGGGCACGCTGTTCCGGCTCACCCCCGGCGCGGCACCGGTGCCCGCGGTCACCGGACTGACCATCCCGAACGGACCGGCGTTCGACGCCACCGGCACCACCATGTACCTCGCCGACACGCCGCGCGGCGAGATCGACCGGTTCACCGTCGACCCCGCGACCGGGGCCCTGAACGGGCGGGAGCCGTTCCTCCGGTTGCCCTCCGCGGACGGCGGCCCGGACGGCATGACCGTCGACGCCGCCGGTCACCTCTGGATCGCGCTGTGGGGCGGTTCGGCGGTCCGCCGCTACCGGCCGGACGGGACCCTGGAGCAGGAGATCCGGCTGCCCGCGAAACAGCCGGCCGGGATCTGCCTGGGCGGCCCCGACCTGCGGCGACTCTTCATCGGCACCGCCCGGGTGGGGCTGGACACGCCCGGCCCGGAAGACGGAGCGCTACTCGCGGTGGACGTCCCCGTCCCCGGCCTGCCCGCAGCCAGGGCCGCCGCGCCGGTGGCCTGACCGAAACCCGGACCGGCCCGCCCCTTCCGGCTCCCCCGTACCTCCCGGCTCCGCCGTCCCTTCCGGCTCCGCTGACCAGCGACGCATACCGGACGTCCGGGCGGGAATAGCAGCGGTGGAGCGGGACATCCGGCGGGTCGGAAGGGGCGGGCGATGAGCACCGTGGGGCGGACGTCATGAACGGGCCGGTCGGCGACGAGCCGATGGGCGAGCTGGATCTGGTGCACACCTTCACCGGGCCGATGCCGACCGGGGTGAGCGTCTCGCACTCCGGCCGGATCTTCGTCAACTTCCCGAAATGGGGCGACGAGGTGCCGGCCACTGTCGTCGAGCTGCGCGACGGTCAGGAGGTGCCCTACCCCGACCAGGCCTGGAACGACCCGTCCGGCGACGACGACGCGGGCGCGTTCGTCTCGGTGCAGAGCATCGTGGTGGACCCGGCCGACCGGCTCTGGGTGCTGGACACCGGCAGCCCGATGTTCCAGCCCACCAAGCCGGGCGGCCCCAAGCTGGTCCGGATCGACCTGGACACGGACACCGTCGCCCAAGTGATCACCTTCCCGGCGGACGTGGCGCTGCCGACGACGTACCTCAACGACGTCCGCTTCGACCTGCGGCGGGGCGAGGCGGGGGTCGCGTACATCACCGACTCGGCGGACTCCGGGCCGAACGGGATCATCGTCGTGGACCTGGCCAGCGGGGCCTCCTGGCGGCGACTGCACGACCACCCGTCCACAAAGGCGGAGCCGCTGACGTCGTTCCGGCCGGTGGTGGAGGGCCGACCGTTCCTCGAACGGCCGGCCGACGGTCCGCCGAAGCCGGTGAGCATGGGCTCCGACGGCATCGCCATCTCCGCCGACGGCGAACGGCTCTACTACTGCCCGTTGGCGTCCCGACGCCTGCACAGCGTGTCCACCGAGGCGCTGGCCGACCCGGGCGTCACCCAGGAGGCGGTCGCCGCCACAGTGGTCGACGAGGGCGACCGGGGCACCGCCTCGGACGGGTTGGAGAGCGACGACGCGGGGCGGCTCTACCTCACCTCGTACGAGCACAACGCGGTGCTCCGTCGACTGCCCGACGGCGAGTACGAGACCCTGGTGCACGACCCACGGCTGCTGTGGCCGGACACCATGTCGGTGGCCACCGACGGGTACCTCTACGTCACCGCCAACCAACTGCACCGGCAGCCGCAGTACCAGCGGGGCAAGGACCTACGGCGCAAGCCGTACGCGCTGTTCCGCACCCGCATCGACGCCGGCCCGGTGCTGCTGCGCCGCTGATCGGGCCGGCGCCCGTCAGCTGACGGGCAGGGTGCGGTCCAGGAGGTCGAACAGAGCGGCCCAGTGACGCTCGGTGGCCTGCTCGTCGTACGCCGGGGTGTCGGCCATGGTGTAGCCGTGGTGGGCGCCCTCGTACACCTCGGAGCGGTAGCGCACACCGGCGGCGTCGAGCGCCTTCTCCAGCGTGGCGATCTGCTCGGGCGTCATCGACTGGTCGGCGTCGGCGTGCCCGAAGTACACCTCGCCGGTCACCGAGGCGACGCCCAGGTGTGGGCTGTCCGGCGCCTCGGTGACGATCCGCCCACCGTGGAAGCTCGCCACCGCGGCGATGCGGTCCGGGTGTGCCTCGATGGCCCGCAGCGCGTTCGTGCCGCCCATGCAGTAACCGGTGATGGCGACCGGGCCCGGTCGGACGTCGTCGCGGGCGGCCAGGAAGTCGAGGAACGCGGCGGTGTCCCGGCTGATCACCTCGGGGGTCAACGCACCGACCAACGGCATGATCTTCTGGAACAGCGCGCCGCGCTGATCCGGCTCGGCGAGCCGGGACAGGTCGAACAGCGGCGCCCGGCCGGCCCGGTAGAACAGGTGGGGCGTCAGCACCAGGTAGCCCCGGGCGGCGATCCGCTCGGCCATCTCGACCAGGCGCGGACGCGGGCCGAAGGCGTCCATGAAGAGCAGCACCGCGGGGAACGGGCCGTCTCCGTCGGGCCGGCTCAGGGATGCGTCCGCGACTCCGTCACCGGTCGGGATGTCCACCGTCGTCGTCTGCACTGTGCCTCCTCGTACGCCGATCTTGGTCCGCCGGGAACGCTACTCCCCGTGTCGGCCCGGCCGGCAGCTTCCCCGAGCCAGGGACCGGTGATCCCTGGACAAGGCCACCCTGGGTGCCGGCCGGCGACCGATCCAGGCTTGTCCACGACCGATGAAGGACACCGTCGACCTGGGGGATGTCGTGCTCGACCTGACCGTTCCGGACCTGACTGGAAAACTCGCCGTCGTGACCGGCGGCAGCGACGGACTGGGCCTCGGCCTGGCCACCCGGCTGGCGCAGGCCGGCGCCGAGGTGGTGCTGCCGGTCCGCAACCCTGCCAAAGGCGCCGCTGCGCTGGACGCCGTACGGGCCGCCGCACCGGTTGCCGTCGTGTCGACCCGGCAGCTGGACCTCGCCTCGCTGGACTCGGTGGCCGCGCTGGCCGACACGCTGCTGGGCGAGGGCCGGCCGATCCACCTCATGATCAATAACGCGGGCGTGATGACACCTCCCACCCGGCACGTCACAGCGGAGGGCTTCGAGCTGCAACTCGGCACCAACCACCTGGGCCACTTCGCGCTGACCGGACGGCTGCTGCCGCTGCTTCGCGCCGGGCGGGCGCGGGTCACCACCATGTCGAGCAGTGCCGCCCGCTCCGGCCGGCTGGACTGGGACGACCTCCAGAGCGACAGCAGGTACGCGTCGATCCGCGCCTACAACGCCTCCAAGCTCGCCACCCTGCTGTTCGGGCTGGAACTGGACCGGCGCAGTCGAGCCGGCGGCTGGGGAATCGTCAGCAACGTCGCCCACCCGGGCACCACGATGACGAACCTGTACGCGTCCGGTCCCAACCTGGGCCGCAGCCGGCCCTCGCTGCACCACACGGTGATGAGTCGGCTGGCCCGTTGGGGTTTCCTGGTGCACTCGGTGGAGGCCGGGCTGCGCCCCGCCCTGTACGCGGCCACCAGCCCGCAGGCGCAGGGCGGCCGGTTCTACGGCCCGGACGGGCTGGGTCAGTTCACCGGAGCGCCGACCGAGTTGACCGTCTACCGTTCCGCCCGGAGCATCGACGACGCCGCCCGCCTCTGGGCCGTCTCGCAACGGTTAGTGGCCGTCGGGTTCTCCGGCAACTGACCGGAGAGTGCTCCGCGTGAACGCGGCGTCAAGATTTGGCGGTGGCCCGTCGAAACGGCGTATCGACTGGCGCTCCGCCGTCGCCTGGTGGTGACGATGGGTCCATGAGTCCTTGGCGGATGACACGCTGGGAACGCGGAGGACCGCCACCCGGCACAGACGGCGACCCCGGTGAGACCGTGACCGGGGCGAGCGAGCCCGAGCGGCGGCACGAGGCGCTGGTGAGCGTCCGGCTCGGCCCATCCGCGCCGGGCAGTCACCTGGTGGAGTACCTGCGGCACGAGCCGTGCGCGGTCGCGGCATGGTGGATCGCCGCCGACGTCGACGCCGTGGTCCGCCTCTCCGCCGGCAGCATCACAGTGCTGCACCGCGCCGTGGCCGACCTGCGCCTGCGCGCCGGGGTGGAGGTGGTCGAGGCCAACTACATCCTGCGCGCGCTCGACCTGATCACGCCGACCGACCCGCGTACCGCGACCCACGCCCCGGCCTGGGTGGTGTCCGCCGCATGAGCCGCCCGGCCCAGCCCCACCGGATCGTGGTCGGAGTCGACAGGTCGTTCGCCGGAATGCAGGCGTTGCGGCGCGCGATGCAGTTGGCCCGCCGCGACGGAGCGCAACTGGACGCCGTCCGCGCCTGGGTCTTCGCGCCGACGTGGCGGCCCGGCACCCTGACCTGGCGTTGGCAGGACGAGTGCGACAGGGCGGCCCTGGTCTACCTGCGCGGCGTGTTCGACGCGGCGCTCGGTGGCCTGCCAGGGGACGTGACAGTGCGGCTGGTGGCGACCCAGGGGTACGCCGGGCAGGTGCTCGTCGACCACGCGGATCGGGAGTCCGACCTGCTCGTCGTCGGCAGCCCGGATCGCGGCCGGTTCGGTAGGTCGCGCGGGAACGTCACCCGGTACTGCGTGACGCGCGCGTCCGTGCCGGTCGTCGCGGTTCCCGCGCCGTCCTGGGCACGGGCCGCGACGATCCGCCGCTTCGCCCATGACCTCGAACGATTCAGCCGATGACCACCGCAACTACGGCACAACCAGCAACCGCCGCAACCGCGGCACGAACGGGAAGGACCAACCCGACAATGGACGAGGCCCCGATAGTCTTCGCCGTTCCGGTGCGCGATCTGCCGGGACGGCTGGTGCGGACGGTGCGGACCGGCCGCTCCCCACAGGGGCAACGGGTGGGCATCGCCTTCACCAGACCCGAGCTGCTGGTCGCCGCCATGGGCGCGGAGCAGCCATGGGAGGAGCTGTGCGAGTCGGCACTGCGGGGCATGCTGCGCCCGCTCGGGATCGAGGTGATCCAGGTCGACCCGCTGCTGGTGGCACCGCCGCTCGACCCGAGGACCGCCGCCCGCCCGGGAACCGCCGCCCGCCCGGAGACCGCTGCCCGCCCGGAGACCGCCGCCGTTTCGAGCGGTCAGGCCCGGACGAAGCGCACCGCGTCGGCGATCACGTGGCCGTCGGTGTCCTCGGTGCGGATCAACACGCTCCCCTCCGTGCCCGCCGTGAACGGGTAGGTGCCCAGCGGTACCCACTGACCCCCGGACTGCCGCTGGTCGACGGTCCGGGTGACCAACCCCCCGGAGTACGCGATGTCCACCGGCACGTTGCTCGCCCGGTTGGGGTCAGCGGTCCAGCGCAACTGCACCGTCCACGACCCGGAGACCGGTAGCGTCGGGCGGAACCGCAGCCGGTTGACGCCCTTGGCGGTGTTGCCGTCGTGCTCGTAGTCCCCGCCGTAGTAACCACCGATGCTGGTGCTGCGCAGCCACGTTCCGGCCCGGGTGATCCCGCTGGTCGACGCGTTGTCCAGGATCACCTCGCTGGTGGAGCCCCACTCCAGCACCGCGCCGTCCTGGCGCAGCCGGGTCTGGAGGGCCGGCACGGAGACGGCCTGCACGGCGAGGTTCCCGGCGAGCGCCAGGGACGCCGCGGTGGCCGCGGCCTGCCCGAGGATCATGAACACGGGTTCCATCCGGATCGAGCCGTAGGCGATGTGACTCGCCGAGAGGCAGACCGGCACCAGCAGGTTGGCGCACTGCGCCTCGTGCGGCACGATCGCGCGGTAGCTCACCGGGTACGGCGCTGGCACACCGATCTGCACATCGCCCTCGTTGCGCACCTTGCCGTCGATGATTACCCGCTGACAGTTGTGCGAGTCCATCGTGTAGCTGGCCAGGCCCACGGAGTCGGTGGCGCGTACCCGGCCCCGACAGTCGGCCTCGGTCATCACGTACGCGGAGATCATCCGGCGGGCCTCGCGGATGTAGAGCAGCGGCGGCCAGCCGCCCGTGCCGGTGAACTCGTCCACCGGCAGCCCCCACCGGGCCGTCGAGTCGCGAACCGACGCCGGCAGTCGGCTGTCATTGGCCAGGAACCACATCAACCCCTGCTGGTACGTGCGGTGCTCGGCGATGATGCTCTCGCGCGTCGCCCAGCTCGCCGTCGGGTACGCGTAGTTGAAGCCGATGTTGTCGGTCGACACGGCCCCGTTGTTGTTGGAGTCGGTCTTCCCGCCACCGACCGAGTGGGTGGTGAAGTACGGTCCCGCGTAGCCGGCCTGGATGTGCCGCAGCAGCAACTCGTACCGGATCGGGTCGTAGCCGGACGGCTTGCCGAACGGGATCCGGTTGGCCGCCTGGGTCAGGCACATCCGGAAGCAGTACGCCTGGATCCTGTCGTCGCCGCTGCCCTGCGGGGCGAGCGGGGTGGCGGAGATGCCCGGCAGCAGTCCACTGGCGGGCGAGCCGGCCGTCACGTACGGATCGACGGGGTAGGCAAACTGGTGCGTGTTACGCGACTGCACCCCGTTGATCGTCTCGCCGTAGGTGTCGTTTGACTCCCGCCCGACGGTGAACCCGACGCCGGCCATGGCCAGCAGATCGCCCTCGTAGGTGGCGTCGACGAACACCCCGCCCCGGTAGATCGACCCGTCCTCGGTGCGCAACTCGGTGATCCGGTTGCCGGTTCGGCCCAGGCCGGCCAGCCGGGCGTCGACGACCACCGGCACGCCCGCCTCGGCCAGCATCTCGGCGAAGACGGCGGTGGCGACGTGCGGTTCGAAGGTCATCCGCAGCGGCGACGTCGACGTGAGGGTTCCGCCGTGGTACTTCACGTACACCCGGCGGTAGAACTCGGCGGCGAGCCCGCCGATGGACGCCTGGACGCCGGTGTCGGTGGCGCCCAGCCCGGCGGTGCTCAACCCGCCGACGTGACCGGTGGGCTCCACCACCACTGCGGTGCGGCCGAGCCGGCGCATGGTGATCGCGGCGGCCAGCCCGCCGGAGGTGGCGCCGTAGACGACAAGGTCGGCGGTGGTGACGGCGGCTCGGGCGGGGGCGGCCCGGAACGGGTCGGTGAGACCGGCCAGGACGAGGCCGGCACCGCCGGCGACCAGCAGCCGACGACGGGACAGGGGCAGAGGCACGGACACGGCGGGCTCCCGAGGGGTAACCGGTGGAGGGGACGGTTACAGAAGCACGCCGCTGCCGCTGCGAGCGAAATTCTTCAATCTCTGCCGGTGGGTGTCAACGGTTCACGGCCGGTAGCGGTAACCCATTCCCGGCTCGGTGATGAGGTGGCGGGGGCGGGCCGGGTCGTCCTCCAGCTTGCGCCGCAGCTGGGCCAGGTACTGCCGCAGGTAGTTGGTCTCGTTCTGGTATTCCGGCCCCCACACGTCCTGGAGCAGCTGACGTTGGCTGACCAGCTTGCCAGGGTGACGCAGCAGCTTCTCCAGCACGCTCCACTGGGTGGGGGTCAGCTTGACCTCGGTGCCGTCGTCTCGCCGCACGCTGTGGTCGGCCAGGTCGACGGTGTGCTGGCCGATCCGCAGGGCCGGCACCGCCTCGCTGGGCCCGCCGAGACGGCGGGTCACCGCGCGGATGCGGGCCAGCAGCTCCTCCACCCCGAACGGCTTGGTGACGTAGTCGTCCGCGCCCGCGTCCAGCGCGGCGACCTTGTCCTCGCTGCCGGCCCGACCGGAGAGCACGATGATCGGCACTGTGGTCCACCCGCGCAGGCCCCGGATCACCTCCACGCCGTCGATGTCGGGCAGGCCGAGGTCCAGCACCACCAGGTCGGGCGGGTGGCTGGCGGCGGCCTTCAACGCGGCGGCCCCGGTGCCGGCCACGTCCACGTCGTACCGGCGGGCGCGCAGGTTGATGTGCAGGGCACGCAGGATCTGCGGTTCGTCGTCGACGACCAGGATGCGCGTCATTCCTGCGGCCCCTCCGAGCTGGTCGGCGCGGCAGGCAGCCGCAGCACCATGGTGAGCCCACCGCCGGGCGTGGTCTCCGGGGTGATGCTGCCACCCATCGCCTCGGCCAACCCCCGGGACAGGGCAAGACCGAGACCGACACCCGTCTGGTTGTCCCGGTCGCCGAGACGTTGGAACGGCAGGAAGACGTGCTCCCACTGGTCCTCCGGGATGCCCGGCCCCCGGTCGATCACCCGCAGCTCGACCTGGCCGGCGTGGGCGCTCGCGGTGATCGTGGGCGGCTGACCGGGCGGGCTGTACCGCAGGGCGTTGGCGACGATGTTGACAAGCACCCGTTCCAGCAGGCCCGGGTCGGCGGTGGCGGCCGGCAGGTCGGCCGGAATGTCAGTGCCGACAGTCGCGGCCACCGGGCCAAGTTCGTCAAGCGCCAGGGGTACGGCGTCCTCCAGGCCGATCGCTGTCGCCGAGATGCCCAGCACGCCCGCCTGGAGCCGGCTCATGTCCAGCAGGTTGCCGACCAGCCGGGCGAGCCGGTCCAGCGACTCCTCGGCGGTCTCCAGCAACTCCTCGCGGTCGGACTCGTCGAACTCGATGTCGTGGCTGCGCAGGCTGGTCACGGCCGCCTTCGCGGACGCCAGTGGCGTACGCAGATCGTGGCTGACCGCCGCGAGCAGCGCGGTGCGCATCCGGTCGGCGGCGGCGAGGGGCCGGGCGGTGGCGGCCTCCTCGGCGAGCCGTTCCTGGCGCAGCGCGACGGCGGCCTGGGCGGCGAACGCCTCGACGATGCGCCGGTCGGCCGCCTCCAACCGCCGGCCGCTGAGCACGACAGTGATCCGCTCGTCGACCGGCACCGCGGTCTCGCCAGCGTCGGGTGTGCACGCCGGCTGCTCGCCGACGCTCGCCACCACGCACCAGGCGTGCTCCTCGCGGGCCCGCTCCGGTCGCCCGCTGGCCTCCTCGGCCAACTCCAGCACGCTCACCGCGCGCAGCCCGAAGGTCTCCCGGAGCTGATCGAGCAGGGCGGGCAGCGGACGTTCGCCGCGCAGCACACCACCGGCGACGGCGGCGAGGGTCTGCGCGTCGGCGGCGGCTCGCGCGGCCTCCCGGGTACGCCGGGCGGCCACGTCGACGATCCAGCTCACGGCCAGGGCCACCCCGACGAAGACGGCCAGGGCGAGCAGGTTGTCCGCCTCGGCGATGGTGAGCGTGCGGAAGGGCGGGGTGAAGAACCAGTTGAGCAGCAGCGAGCCGCCGAGCGCGGCGACCAGGGCCGGCCACACCCCGCCGACCAGCGCGACCCCGACCACCCCGGCGAGGAACAGCAGGATGTCGTTCGTCAACGTCAGGTCGGGCAGGGTCTTCAGCAGCACTGTGAGCAGCGGCATGCCCAGCACCGCCAGGCCGAAGCCGAGCAGCCGGCGGCGTCGGGACAGCGCCGCCGGTACGGCCGCCGCCCTCCGGCCCTTGCCGGCCTGTTTGTGGGTGACCAGGTGCACGTCGATCGAGCCGGAGAGCGCTGTGGTGGTCACCCCGACACCCCTCGCGAAGACCTGCGCGAGGCGACCCCGCCGGCTGGCCCCCAGCACCAACTGGGTGGCGTTCACGCCCTGGGCGAAGTCCAGCAGCGCGGCCGGCACGTCGGTGCCGAGCACCTGGTGGTACGTGCCGCCCAGGCTCTCCACCAGCACCCGTTGCCGGGCCAACTGGGCCGGGTCGGCCCCGGCCAGGCCGTCGCTGCGGGCCACGTGCACGGCGAGCAGGTCGGCGCCCTTGCTGCGGGCCGCGACCCGGGCGGCGCGGCGGATCAGCGTCTCGCCCTCCGGGCCGCCGGTCAGCGCGACCACCACCCGTTCCCGGGCCTCCCAGGTGGCAGCGATGCCCTGCTGGCTGCGGTAGCGGTCGAGCTGCTCGTCGACCTTGTCGGCCAGCCAGAGCAGCGCCAGCTCGCGCAGCGCGGTGAGGTTGCCGACCCGAAAGTAGTTGCCCAACGCGGCGTCGATCTTGTCAGGTCGGTAGATGTTGCCGTGCGCCATCCGCCGGCGCAGCGCCTCCGGGGTCATGTCGACAAGCTCGACCTGCTCGGCGGCGCGGACGATCTCGTCCGGCACGGTCTCCCGCTGGGTGGTGCCGGTGATCTGCGCGACGACGTCGTTCACCGAGTCCAGGTGCTGCACGTTGACGGTGGACAGCACGTCGATCCCCGCGTCGAGCAGCTCCTGGACGTCCTGCCAGCGCTTGTCGTGCCGGGAACCGGGCACGTTGCTGTGCGCCAACTCGTCGACCACGGCGATCTGTGGTCGGCGGGCCAGCACCGCGTCCAGGTCCATCTCGGTGAACTCCGCGCCGCGGTAGTCGATGGTCCGGCGGGGCACCTGCTCCAGGTCACCGAGCATCGCGGCGGTGTGTTGACGGCCGTGGGTCTCCACAAAACCGATCACCACGTCGGTGCCGCGCGTGGCCCGCCGCTGGGCCTCCTCCAACATGGCGTACGTCTTACCGACGCCGGGGGCGGCCCCCAGATAGATGCGCAGTTCTCCGCGTGGCACGGGGACCATCCTCCCTGGTCAGATTGGCGGGCGGGGCCGCGCCCGGTGGGCACGGCCCCGCCCCGCGCGCGTGCTCAGCGTGCGGCGAACTGCTTGTCGAGCGCGAGGTTGAGCTCCAGCACGTTCACGCCGGGCTCACCCATGAAGCCGAGCGCCCGCCCGTCGGTGTGCTCCTTGACCAGCTTGCGGACCGCCGCCGGGTCCGCGCCGCGCTCCCGCGCGACCCGGTTCACCTGCAACTCGGCGTACGCCGGGCTGATCTGCGGGTCGAGGCCGCTGGCGCTGGCGGTGACCGCGTCGGCCGGAACCGCCGGGTCGGCGGGCGCGTCGCCCCGGATCGGGGTGATCACCCCGCCGGCGGCCACGTAGTCCTCGCCAGGCTGGGCCGGCTCCACCGTCACGCCCTGGTACTCGCTGACGAACGGCGTGGCCGGGGCTGCCTGGTTGACGCTGACCACCCGGGTGACCGGGCCGGTCAGACCGTCGGCGCGGAACACCGCGAGCACGGCGCCCACCCCGTCGTCGGTGCAGTACGGGCGCCGGCCGTCGACGCCGTTGAGTTCGCCGACCGACTTGCTGCGCCCACACACCTGGGTGAGCAGGCTCTCGCTGGATTCCTCCGGGTCCGTGGCGATGGTGTCGACAACGCTCTCCGGGCCCAGGTTGCTGGCCGAGGTGGAGGTCGGGTCGTAGCCGTCGCCGGCGGCGGAGGGGCGGGACTGGAAGTACCGGGCGATCGGGTTGCCGTCCGCGTCGGTGAAGGACTGGCCGATCAGGGCGCTGCCGACAACCGTCCCGCCCGAGGAGATCAGCGAACCGTCGGTCTTGTGGTTGAGGCCGGGTAGCTGACCGAGCGCTACCAGGGCCAGCGGGTAGACCAGGCCGAGCAGCACCGTGAAGACGAGTACGGCGCGCAGCGCGGCGAGGTGTTGGGCGATCCAGGTGGGTAGGCGCATCACGAAATCCCCGGGATGAACTGGATGAGCAGGTCGATGATTTTGATCCCGATGAACGGCACGATGATGCCGCCCAGTCCGTAGACCAGCAGGTTGCGGCTGAGCAGCTTCGACGCGGCGGCCGGCCGGTACCGCACGCCCCGCAGGGCGAGCGGGATCAGCGCGATGATCACCAGGGCGTTGAAGATGACAGCGGACAGGATCGCCGACTCCGGGCTGGCCAGCCGCATGATGTTCAGCGCGTCCAGGCTCGGGTAGAGGCCGGCGAACATGGCCGGGATGATCGCGAAGTACTTCGCGATGTCGTTCGAGATGCTGAACGTGGTCAGCGCGCCACGGGTGATCAGCAACTGCTTGCCGATCTCCACGATCTCGATCAGCTTGGTCGGGTCGGAGTCGAGGTCGACCATGTTGCCGGCCTCCTTGGCGGCCGACGTGCCGGTGTTCATGGCCACCCCGACGTCGGCCTGGGCGAGCGCCGGCGCGTCGTTGGTGCCGTCACCGGTCATCGCGACCAGACGACCGCCCTCCTGCTCCCGCTTGATCAGCGCGAGCTTGTCCTCCGGCGTCGCCTCGGCCAGGAAGTCGTCCACCCCGGCCTCGTCGGCGATCGCCTTCGCGGTACGCGGGTTGTCACCGGTGATCATCACGGTGCGGATGCCCATCCGGCGCATCTCGTCGAACCGTTCGCGCATGCCGGACTTGACGACGTCCTTGAGGTGGATGACGCCAAGCGCGCGGGCGGGCTGACCGTCGACGTGCTCGGCGACCACGAGCGGGGTGCCGCCGGTGCCGCTGATCGCGTCCACGATCTCGCCGACCTGCTCGGTCGGGTGACCGCCGTTCTCGCGTACCCACTTCATGACCGCCGCCGCGGCGCCCTTGCGGACCCGGCGGGCCGTGCCCACCGCGCCGGCGTCCACGCTGGCGTCCGGGGTGAGGTCGACGCCGCTCATCCGGGTCTGCGCGGTGAACGGTACGAAGGTGGCGTGCGGCATCACGCCCGGCTCGCGCTCGCGCAGCCCGAACTCGTTTTTCGCCAGTACGACCACCGAGCGCCCCTCCGGGGTCTCGTCGGCCAGGCTGGACATCTGCGCGGCGTCGGCCAACGTCGCGGCGTCGACCCCCTCGACCGGAACGAACTCGGCGGCCTGCCGGTTGCCCAGCGTGATGGTGCCGGTCTTGTCCAGCAGCAGGGTGTTGACGTCGCCGGCCGCCTCGACGGCCCGGCCGCTCATGGCCAGGACGTTGCGCTGGACGAGGCGGTCCATGCCGGCGATGCCGATGGCGGAGAGCAGCGCCCCGATGGTGGTGGGGATCAGGCAGACCAGCAGCGAGACCAGCACGACCCCGGTGACACCGGAACCGGTGATCGCCCCGCTGTCCGGAGCGGCCGCCTGGTACGCCTTGGAGAAGATGGCCAGCGGCTGGAGGGTGACGACGGCCAGCAGGAAGATGACAGTGAGCGCGGCGAGCAGGATGTTCAGCGCGATCTCGTTCGGCGTCTTCTGCCGGTTGGCACCCTCGACCAGGGCGATCATCCGGTCGATGAAGCTCTCCCCGGGCTTCTGGGTGATCTTCACGATGATCTGGTCGGAGAGCACCTTGGTGCCACCGGTGACCGCGCTGCGGTCGCCGCCGGACTCCCGGATGACCGGGGCCGACTCGCCGGTGATGGCCGACTCGTCGACGCTGGCGATGCCCTCGACGATGTCACCGTCACCGGGGATGATGCCGCCCGCCTCGACGAGCACCACGTCGCCCTGACGCAGGTCCGGCGCCGGCACCGCCTCGTCGCGGTAGGTGTTGGCCCGCGCGCCCGGCTTCCAGTCGATCAGCCGGGTGGCGATGGTGTCCTTCTTCGCCTGCCGCAGGGTCGCGGCCTGGGCCTTGCCCCGACCCTCGGCGACCGCCTCGGCCAGGTTGGCGAAGACCACCGTCAGCCAGAGCCAGATGGTGATCGCCCAGGCGAACACCGACGGGTCGGCCACCGCCAGGACGGTGGTGAAGGCCGCACCGACCTCCACGATCAGCATCACCGGGTTGCGCCACATCGTGGCGGGGTTCAGCTTGCGTACCGCGTCCGGCAGGGACCGGATCAACTGCTTGGGGTCGAGCAGCCCTCCACCGATCCGGTTGCCCTGGGTGGCGGGCGTACCGGGGAGTTGCTCTGTTGGGGCGGACGTGACGGACATGTCCTCGTTCCTCATGATGGTCAGAGCCCCTCTGCCAGCGGACCGAGCGCGAGCGCGGGCAGGAAGGTCAGCGCGACGAGGACCACGGTGACGCCGACGACCATGCCGATGAACAGCGGTCGATGGGTCGGCAGAGTGCCCTCGGACGCGGGGGTGGGTGCCTGGCGGGCCAGCGAGCCGGCCAACGCGAGCACGAAGATCAGCGGCAGGAACCTGCCCAGCAGCATGCACAACCCGAGCGCGGTGTCCCACCAGGTGGTGTTGACAGTGATGCCGCCGAACGCCGAGCCGTTGTTGTTGCTGGCCGAGGTGAACGCGTACAGCACCTCGGAGAGACCGTGCGGGCCGACGTTGAGCGCCGTCGAGTTGTTGCCGGTGCCGAACGCCGCCGCCGTACCGACGAGCACCAGGATCGGCGTGATCAGGAAGTAGAGCGAGGCGAACTTGATCTCGCGGGACCCGATCTTCTTGCCCAGGTACTCGGGAGTGCGGCCCACCATCAGCCCGGCCACGAAGACCGTGATCACCGCGAGGATGAGCAGGCCGTAGAGCCCCGAACCGGTGCCACCCGGCGCGACCTCGCCGAGCATCATGTTGACCATCGTCATCATGCCGCCGAGCGAGGTGAACGAGTCGTGGAACGAGTTCACCGCACCGGTCGAGGTGAGCGTGGTGGCGGCGGCGAAGGTGGCCGAGTTCGACACGTCGAAACGCACCTCCTTGCCCTCCATCGCCGCGCCGACCGCCTGCGGCACAGTGCCGTGGCCGGCCAGCTCGAAGATGTTGGTGATGGCGACGCTGAGGAACGCGAGGATGCCCATCACCGCGGCGATGGCGTAGCCCTGCCGGTTCTGCCCGACCATCCGGCCGAAGACCCGGGGCAGGCTGAACGGGATCAGGAAGATCAGGAAGATCTGCAGCCAGTTCGTCCAGGTGGTCGGGTTCTCGAACGGGTGCGCGCTGTTGACGTTGTAGAAGCCGCCACCGTTGGTGCCCAGCTCCTTGATCACTTCCTGGCTGGCGACCGGACCACCGGTGATGGTCTGGGTGCCGCCGGTCAGCGTGCTCACGTCGGTGCCGGCGGACAGGTTCTGCACCGCCCCGCCGATCATCAACGCGATGGCGCCGAGCACCGCGATCGGCAGCAGGATCCGCAGCGTGATCCGGGTCAGGTCGACCCAGAAGTTGCCGAGCTGCCCGGTACGGCTGCGGGCGAAGCCGCGTACCAACGCGACAGCCACCGCGATGCCGACCGCCGCCGACACGAAGTTCTGCACGGCCAGACCGGCCATCTGCACCAGGTGGCCCATCGTCGACTCACCCGAGTACGACTGCCAGTTCGTGTTCGTCACGAACGACACGGCCGTGTTCCACGCGCCGTGCGGCACCACCGGGTCGAACCCGAGCGACAACCACAGGTGGTTCTGCACCCGCTGGAACAGGTACAGGAACAGGATCGAGACCGCGGAGAACGCCAGCACGCTGCGGGCGTACACGCCCCAGGTCTGCTCGGCTGCCGGATTGACCCCGACCAGTCGGAAGATGCCCCGCTCGACCCGGGACTGCTTGGTGCCGGAGACCGCCCGGAACATGTAGTCGCCGAACGGCTTGTAGACGGCGACCAGGGCCGCCACCAGCGTCAACACGAAGATGACGCCCGCTGTTGTCATGGTCATCAGAAGCGCTCCGGAAACAGCAGGGCGAACACTAGGAACGCGCCCAGGACGACCGCGAGCACCAGACCGACGGCGTTTACCGCGTTCACAGCTTCTCCACCGCCCGGACCACCAGGGCGAGCACTGCGAACAGCACCACCGTCAGGACCACGAACACCACGTCAGACACGCTGACTCCTCAGCCGGAAAGGTTCGTCGCGACCGCCTTCCGGTCGCGCCGGGCAATCAAAGCCCCACCACCCGCCGAACGGCAGGGGTCATAACGCGACCATGACGGGGGCGAACCTTTTCTTGACGTGGTTTTCACGCCCGCCCACTAAACAGGTGAAATGCGGCACAGACCCTCGGTGGTCCGGGGGGGTCGAGACCAGTTGTCCACCCCTTTGCTCTGCACCCGCGGAGGCACCAGCTACGGACCGTGAGTGTCGCCTCCGCGGGTGCAGAGCAAAGGACGCACGAGACCGTGCGCGACCCCGATGGGGTGACGCACTGCGCGGCGCAGGGGCGGAGGGGCGAGGGGCGGAGGGGCGAGACCGGGGGCTAGGCCGGGCGGCGTGCCACCAGCACGTCACGCATGATCGACTGGTCCACCCGGTGCCGCAGCGCGCGGTAGGGCTCGTCGTCGAGCACTGTCAGGCCGGCGTCGGCCAACGCCGCCGCCGCGTCGTCCCGACTGGCGACGTGGGTGTTCCAGGAGATCCCGAGCGCACCGCCGGGCCGCAACAACCGGGCCCAGACCGGTGCGGCGTCCGCGAGCAACGCCAGCGGGTCGCGGGTCAACCCCTGCCCGGCGGTACGGCTGCCGTGCTGCACGCCGTACGGCGCGTCGGCGACGACCAGGTCCACGGTCTCCGGGCGGAAGAACTCCGCCGAGCGGGTGGTGTCGGCGTTGACCACGTCCAGCAGTTGCGTCTGGCCGGCCTTGTGCTCCTCACGGGTCGGCGCCACCTCGATCCGTACCCGCCGGCCGACCACCTTGCGCTCCCGTCGCACCGGCCCCGACTCCAGCACCCGGTGCTTGACCCGCTTCTGCTTCAGCCAGGTGGTGACGAACGCCCGGTACGCCTCGACGTCCTTCTGGTCGCGCTCGATCCCGGCGGCGTCGAAGCCGTACATCAGCGCCTGGTTGAGGGTGGTGCCCCGACCACAGAGCGGGTCGAGCACCCGGAACCGGCGGCTGGTCATCTCGGCGGCCCAGTCCGAGGCGAGCAGTGTGACGTTGAGCAGCAGCTTGGTGAACTGCTCATTGGTCTTGCCCGGGTACTTCTGAATGGTGAGCAGATCGTCGTCGTAGCGGTCCAGACGGCTCCACTCGATCGGCCGCAACAGCTCACCGACGATCTCGAACAACGCGTACCCGGCGGAGAGGTTGCCCAGGACGGCCAGGTCACGCTCGGTCAGCCCGTCGCCGGTGAACGTGATGTAGGACGCCCCTCCCACGACCTCGGTGTCCAGCTCGCCGATCCGACCGTCGAGTGCCGAGCGGCCGAAGATCTCCAGCTCGGCCCGGGTGAGGTCGACTGCGGCGCGGGCGTACACCCGGTTGGTGGCGGGCAGGATCAGCAGGCCGTAACGCGTCATGATCCGGCGAGTATTCCACAACGGGTCACGGTCGCCGGGAACCGGAGCGGCTGCCGGAGCGACTACCGATACATGGGGTGTGAGCAGTGGCGGGAGGTCCTGTCCGCGCAGTTGGACGGGGAGGAGACCGCCGCCGAACTGGCGGCGGTGCAGGGGCACCTCGACGGGTGTGCCGATTGCCGGGCCTGGTTCACGGCGGCGGCCGCGGTGACCCGTCGGGTTCGTACCCGATTGGTGGTCGAGGTGCCCGACCGGACGGCGGCGATCCTTGCCGCCGCCAGCGCGGACCCGGCCCGCCGGTCACGCTGGCGGCGTGGCCCGCTGGTCGCCGGCCTGCGAAAGGTGCCCGGACGGGGTCAGCTCGCCGCCGGCCTGCGCGCGGCGTTCGGACGTGGCCCGCTCGTGGCCGGCCTGCGGTCGGCGCTCGGGCTGCTCGGCGCGGTGCAACTGGTGCTCGGCCTGGCCCAGGTCGGCCGGGGCGCGACCGCCGACCACCTGCACCCCACCGGCCAACACCTGTGGCACGAGTCGGCGGCGTGGAACGTGGCAGTGGGCGCGGGCTTCCTGTTCGTGGCGTTGCGCCGCAGCCCGCCCGCCGGGCTGCTGCCGATGCTCAGCGCGTTCGTCGGCACGTTGCTGCTGCTGTCGGTGAACGACCTGGCCACCGGTTCGGTGGGCGGGGAACGGCTGATCAGCCATGGCTTCCTGGTGGTCGGCTACCTGATCACCGTGGCGCTGTCCCGGCCCGGGCTGCGCCCCGGTGGCCCGGCACCGCAGCGGCAGCCGACGCCGTCCCGCTGGCGCTTCGGGGCCGACGAGGTGGACCGGCCGCTGCGGGTGGTGCGCCCCGAGTCCTATCCGGCGCAGGCGGCCGACCGGTTCGCCGCACCGGCGGCGCACAGCGGTCGGCCCCGCACCGGCCAGGGCGACGAACGCCGGGCCGCCTGAGTCAGTCCGCCTGCCGTTGGCGCGCGCGGTGGGCGCGCAGGTTGGTGGGGTGCCCGCAGACGCGTACGGAGTGCCAGGCCCCGCTGTTGTTGCGGGAGCGGTCGTAGAACGCCACCCGGCAGCGGGGGTTGCGGCAGGTCTTGATCCGCCGCCCCACGTCGGCGAGCTGCGCCTCGAACAGTGCGCCGAGAACGAGCGAGACCAGCAGATCGACACCGAACCCGGCGGGGTCGAGGTGGACGGAGCCGTCTCGATCGAGCCGGAGCGTGGCACCGGTGGTACGAGATCCGGTCGGAACCCGGTTCGACGCTCCGACGGGTTGCCCGGGGTCCGGCGTGATGCGGAGCCTGGCATCGATCTCGTCCGACAATTCCTCGCGGAAGATGCGCAGCGCCCGGAGCCCTGCGGCGTCGAGCGTGACGTCGGGCGCCGGGCGCCCGGTGGCGGTCGACCACTGCGCGACGGCCAGGTGGGCCCACTCCGTGGCGCTGTCCAGGTCGTCCAGGAGGTCCGGTTGCCGTGGCGCGCCGGCCGAGATCGTGTTGAGCAGATCCTGGACGAGCCCGAGGCCACCTGGGGCGGCGTCCAGGTCGTACCTCGCGGTGGCGGGCCACGACCCGACCACCACATCTGCTGGGTGGTCGGGGATCGAGGGCACCATCAGCTCACTTCCCGAGCAGGGCAAGCGCCCCGTACCACGCGGGTCCCGGATTGATCCGGTCTGGGTAGAGTCGCACGATCTCGTCGAAGAACTCACTGGCGGTCTGCTTCTCGGCCAACAGCCGCTGCACGTTCAGCAGGTACTGCCGGGTCTGGTCGATGCTGGCCGGGTCGTCGGGGAGGTCCCGGTTCTTGTGACTGGCGACGACTGTGCGGGGTGCGAGCGCCTCGACGCGGTCGAGGGCGTCGAGCCATTGCCGCAGGCCCCCGTTGGCGCTCTCCGAGATGTACTGGTGAACCCCGTTGTAGACGACGTCACCGGCGACCACCAGGCCGATCGACGGAACGTGCAGCACGGTGGACTGGTCGGTGTCGGTGTGCCCGGTTTCGACGGGCTGGATGAGATTGCCCTCCAGCAGGAACCCGTCGGCCGGCACGGGCACCGCGTCGACCGGCGACTCCGGGATCAGGCCGGGGAAATCCCTGTCGAACACCTCACTCCGGCCAACAGTGGCCTGCTGGTGCATGACCTCGATGGTGCCGGGCGTCGCGTAGGTGACGGCACCGGGGAAGCGCTTGACCAGCTCAGCCGCACCGAACCAGTGGTCGCCGTGCCCGTGGGTGGCGTAGATGTACGTCAGCCGCTTACCCGACTGGGCGATCCAGTCGCCCACCTTCGCGATCTGCTCGTGGGTGAAGGGTGGGTCCACGAGAAGGGCCTCCTCGGCCCCGAAGATCAACGTGGACGCGACCGGGCTTCCGTAGAGCCTCGACCCGTCCGGCATGCGCCGATCACCGGCTCGCATCGGGCCGTCTGAGACGAACACCTCGTAGGACAGCGCAGATGTGGTCATGTCTCCTCCTCCGGTGACGCGGTCGGCGGCACGTCGGGGTTGGGTACCCGTAGACCGCTGAAATAACCGTAGCCCCTATGCCTATTTCACCGGCAATCATCGGGCCCATGGCCTGCGTCACCCGCCCCCGAGTCAGGCCCTACGCCGAAGGTCCAGCCGGCTGCGCCGGGCGGGGCGGACCGTCGTCGGCGAGGGCCTGCGGGATGACCTGCTCGACGATGGTCAGCAGGGTGGTGGTGAGCAGCAGGTGCACCTGGGCACGGGTCAGCGCGCCGCGCTGAAGCCACTCGCGGGCGGTCGACGTCGCCAGCCCGCCGTACGCGCGGACCATCCCGCGCAACTCCTCGCGGTGCTCCGCCTCGCCGGCCAACCCGACGGCGACCAGCATCCGGTCCGCGGCGACCTCCTCGGCCTCGGCGAGCACCCGCTCCACGTCGGCGTCACCGCCCATCCCCCGGGCGGTGACCGCCGCCAGCCACGAGGTGCTGTGCCGGGACACCACGTCGAGGAACCAGGTGACGCTGGCGTCGACCCGGGTCCGGAGATCACCCTTGGGCAGCCGCTCCACTGCAACCTCGGGGATGGTCACCATGACCCGGACGACCTCCAGGTAGAGGTCCTTCTTCGCACCGAAGTAATGGTTGACCAGGCCGCGAGCGACACCTGCCTCGCGGGCCACGTCGGTGGTCGACACGTCCGCGTACGGGCGCTCGCCGAACAGCCGGACCGCGCAGGCCAGGATCTGCCCACGCCGGGCGTCCGGCTCCAAACGGCGGCGGCGCGGAGCCGTCTCGACATTCATCTGCCCGACCCTATCGACAGCTCACCGGTCAGCAGCCGTTCCTCACCCTGATCACCGCACGCCCCGACGCCGCCGCAGCCGTCCAGCACCGCTTATTGACAGCGTGCCAACAGGGCGCGAGGGTGTGCACATGTCGACGCCCGACCATCCCCCCTCGCCCTGGCGCGAACCGGAACACGACGACCTCGCCGAGCTGGCCCGCACCTTCTTCACCAAGGAGGTGCTGCCGCACGCCGAACGCCTCCTCGCGCAGGGCCACCCGGACCGCGGGCACTACCGGCGCGCCGGTGAGCTGGGGCTGCTCGGCCTGTCGGTCCCTGAGGAGTACGGCGGTGGAGGCGGCGGGTTCACCCACGAGGCGGTGCTGCTGCACGAGCAGGCGTACACCGGGGAGAGCAGTCTGGGCCTCGCCGTCCACAGTGGCATCGTCACCGGCTACCTGGTGGCGTACGGCAGCGAGGAGCAGAAGCGGCGCTGGCTGCCCGGCCTGTGCAGCGGCGAACTGGTCGGTGCCATCGCGATGACCGAACCGGACGGCGGCTCCGATCTTCAGGCGATGCGGACCCGGGCGGTCCGCGACGGCGACGACTACCTGGTCACCGGCGCGAAGACGTTCATCACCAACGGTGGCCTGGCCGACCTGATCATCGTCGCCGTGAAGACCGACCCCGAGCAGCGGGCGGCCGGCGTCTCGCTGCTTGTCTGCGAGGTGGGCGGTGACCCGGAGGGCTTCCGGCGAGGCCGGCTGCTGTCCAAGATCGGCCTGCACGCCAACGACACGGCGGAGTTGTTCTTCGACGAGTTCCGGGTGCCGGCGGCCAACCTGCTCGGCGGCGCCGAAGGGCTGGGCTTCGTCCAACTCATGCAGCAGCTTCCGCAGGAACGGCTGGTCATCGGTGTGGGCGCGGTCGCCGCCATGGAACGGGCGGTCGCGCTGACTGTCGCGTACGCCAAGGAGCGCACCGCCTTCGGCAAGGCGTTGATGGGTCACCAGAACACCCGGATGGTGCTCGCCGAGTGCGCCACCCGCGCCCGCGTCAGCCGCGTCTTCCTGGACGACTGCATCGTCCGACACACCCGTGGCGACCTGGACGTCTCCACAGCGGCGATGGCGAAGTCATGGCTCACTGACGGGCAGTGCGAGGTCGTCGACAGGTGCCTTCAGCTCTTCGGCGGCTACGGCTACACGACGGAGTACCCGATCGCCCGGATGTACGCCGACGCCCGCGTCCAGAAGATCTACGGCGGCACCAACGAGATCATGAAGGAGTTGATCGCCCGTGCCCTCTGAGGCGTACGTCTATGACGCGGTCCGCACCCCGCGCGGACGCGGCCGGGACACCGGCGCGCTGCACGGGGTCAAGCCCATCTCCCTCGTGGTCGGCCTGATCGACGCGTTGCGGGAGCGCAACCCCGGCCTGGACGTGGGCCGGCTGGAGGATCTGCTGCTCGGCATCGTGACCCCGGTCGGCGAGCAGGGCGGCGACCTGGCCCGGGCGGCCGCGCTGCTGGCCGGGCTGCCGGACCAGGTCGGCGGGGTGCAGCTCAACAGGTTCTGCGCCTCCGGGTTGGAGGCGGTCAACTCCGCCGCCGCGCGAATCCGCTCCGGTTGGGAGCATCTGCTGCTCGCCGGCGGGGTCGAGTCGATGTCCCGGGTGCCGATGGGCTCCGACGGGGCGGCCTGGGCCACCGATCCGCAGACCGCGCTGGCCACGTCGTTCGTGCCGCAGGGCGTCAGCGCGGACCTGATCGCCACCCTGGAGGGCTTCACCCGCGACGACGTGGACGGCTACGCGCTGCGGTCGCAGGAGCGGGCCGCCAAGGCGTGGGCCGGCGGATACTTTGCCCGCTCGGTGGTGCCGGTCCGCGACGGCAACGGCCTGGACATCCTCACCGTCGACGAGCACCCGCGCCCGGAGACGACCCGGGAGGCGCTGGCCAAGCTCACCCCGTCGTTCGCCACGATGGGTGAGGCGGCCGGCTTCGACGCGGTCGCGTTGCAGAAGTTCCACTGGCTGGAGGCCATCGAGCACGTCCACCACGCGGGCAACTCGTCCGGCATCGTGGACGGTGCCGCGCTGGTGCTGATCGGGTCGGAACAGGTGGGTCAGGATCTCGGCCTCACCCCGCGCGCCCGGATCGTCGGCGCGGCAGTCACCGGCGCGGACCCGACGCTGATGTTGACCGGCCCGATCCCGGCCACCCACAAGGCGCTGGCCGTAGCCGGGCTGACAGTCGACGACATCGACCTGTTCGAGATCAACGAGGCGTTCGCCGCGGTGGTGCTCAAGTACGTCCGCGACCTGGGCCTCGACCCGGACCGGGTGAACGTCAACGGCGGCGCGATCGCGCTCGGCCACCCGCTCGGCGCGACCGGAGCGATGCTGCTCGGTACGGCGTTGGACGAGTTGGAGCGCCGCGACCTGCGCCGGGCCGTGGTGACCCTGTGCATCGGCGGCGGCATGGGCGTCGCCACAGTTCTCGAGCGCTGCTGACCCGGAGGACGACAATGACAGACACCATCCGGTACGACCGCGGCGCCGACGGCATCGTCACGCTCACCCTGGACGACCCCACCCAGTCCGCCAACACCATGAACCGGGCGTACGCCGCCTCGATGAGCGCGGTGCTGGACCGGCTGGAGGCCGAGCCCGATCTCGTCGGCGTCATAGTGACCAGCGCGAAGTCGACCTTCTTCGCCGGCGGGGACCTGCCCGAGATGATCCGGGCGACCCGCGCCGACGCGCCCGACCTGGCCGACCTGCTCGGCGCCATCAAACGGGACCTGCGCCGGCTGGAGACGCTGGGCCGACCGGTGGTCGCCGCGGTCAACGGCTCCGCGCTCGGCGGTGGCCTGGAGATCGCGCTCGCCTGCCACCACCGGATCGCGCTGGACACCCCCGGCAGCCGGCTCGGGCTGCCCGAGGTGACGCTGGGCCTGCTGCCCGGGGCGGGTGGCGTCACCCGGACCGTGCGGATGCTCGGCCTGGCCGGCGCGCTGACCACGGTGCTGCTCACCGGCCGGCGGATGCGCCCGACCGAGGCGCTGTCGGTCGGGCTGGTCGACGAGGTGGTCGCCACGCCCGCCGAACTGCTGGACCGGGCACGGGCCTGGATCGCGGCGAACCCGCACCCGGCGCAACGGTGGGACCGGCCGGACTATCGGATGCCGGGCGGCACCCCGGCGAGCCGCTCGCTGGCCGCACAACTGCCCGCCTTCCCGGCGACGCTGCGCAAGCAGCTCAAGGGTGCCCGGCTACCCGCGCCCGAGGCGATCCTCGCCGCCGCCGTCGAGGGCGCGCAGGTCGACCTGGAGACCGCCCTGACGGTGGAGACCCGGCACCTGATCGGCCTGCTCACCGGGCAGGTCGCCAAGAACATGATCGGTGCGTTCTTCTTCGACCTGAAGGCCGTCAACGGTGGTGCGGCCCGACCGACCGGTGTGGACGCCGCACCGGTACGCCGGGTGGCGGTGCTCGGGGCCGGCATGATGGGCGCGGGCATCGCGTACGCCTGCGCCAGCGCCGGGCTGGACGTCGTGGTCAAGGACGTCACCCCGGAGGCCGCCGGCCGGGCCCGCGAACACGCCGAGCGCCTACTGGCCCGCGCCGTACGCAAGGGCCGCAAGACCGAGGCGGACGCCCGCGCCGTACTGGACCGGATCACCACCACCGACCAGGCGGACGCGCTGGCCGGCTGCGACGCGGTCATCGAGGCGGTCTTCGAGGACCCGGCGCTGAAACAGCGGGTCTTCGCCGAGGTGCTGCCCGTCCTGGCGCCCGACGCGTTGCTCGCCTCCAACACCTCCACCCTGCCGATCACCGGGCTGGCCGCCGGCGTGGACCGGCCGGCGGACTTCATCGGCATGCACTTCTTCTCTCCGGTGGACCGGATGCCGCTGCTGGAGATCGTGGTGGGCGAGCGGACCGGGGACGTGGCGCTGGCCCGGGCCTTCGACCTGGGCCGGCGGATCGGCAAGACCCCGATCGTGGTCAACGACGGCCGGGGCTTCTTCACCAGCCGGGTGATCGGCAGGTTCATCGACGAGGCGGTCGGCATGGTCGCCGAGGGTGTCCCCGCCGCATCGGTGGAGCAGGCCGCCCTCCAGGCCGGCTACCCGACCGGGCCGCTGGCGCTGGCCGACGAGGTCAGTCTCACGCTGATCCAACGGATCCGCCGCCAGTTCGAGGCGGCCAGCGAGGAGTTCCGCCCGCTGCCGGCGCACCGCCTGGTGGACGAGCTGGTCGACGCGTACGACCGGCCGGGGCGCGCCGCGGGACGCGGCTTCTACTCCTACGACGAGGGTGCCCGGGGCCGGCTGTGGTCCGGGCTCGCCGACCTGATCACCGACGCGGGTCGGGCGGTGCCGTTCACCGACCTTCAGGAGCGGATGCTCTTCGCCGAGGCGCTGGACGCGCTGCGCTGCCTCGACGAGGGGGTGCTGCGCACCGAGACCGACGCCAACATCGGCTCGATCTTCGGCATCGGCTTCCCGGCGTGGACGGGCGGGGTGATCCGCTACGTCCGGCAGTACACGGGCGGCCCGGCCGGCTTCGCGGCCCGTGCCACCGAGCTGGCCGCCAGCTACGGCGACCGGTTCACGCCCCCCGCCGACCTGGCCGACCGGCTCGCCGCCCTTCGGGCCGAACCGGCTGACGTCGCGTGATGGCGGCCCGCGGTGGGCCGCTGGCCGGGGTGCGCGTGGTCGAGCTGGCCAGCCTCGCCCCGGCGCCGTTCGGCTGCATGGTGCTCGCCGACCTCGGCGCGGACGTGGTGCGGGTGGACCGGCCGGGCGCACCGGGAGCGGGCCGGCTGGCCGCACCGACCAGCGGGCCGTTGCAACGCGGCCGGCAAGTCACTGCGCTGGACCTCAAGTCCCCGGCCGGGGTGGCGGACCTGCTGCGCCTCGCCGACCGCGCGGACGTGCTGGTCGAGGCGTACCGGCCGGGGGTGGCCGAGCGGCTCGGCATCGGGCCGGAGGTGTGCCAGGCCCGCAACCCCCGACTGGTGTACGCGCGGATGACCGGCTGGGGTCAGGACGGCCCGCTGGCAGCCCGAGCCGGGCACGACATCGACTACATCGCGGTGGCCGGGGCGTTGGAGCCGCTCGGACGGGCCGGCGAACGCCCGTACGCGCCGATGAACCTCCTCGGCGACTTCGGCGGCGGCGGGATGCTGCTCGCCGTCGGGGTGCTGGCTGCGCTGCTGGAGCGGGAGCGCTCCGGCTTCGGCCAGGTGGTCGACGCGGCGATGGTGGACGGCTCGGCGCTGCTCACCTCGTTCCTGCACGGGCTGCTCGGCGCCGGCCTGTGGGCCGCCCCACGCGGGGGCAACATGTTCGACGGCGGGGCCCCGTTCTACGACACGTACGCCGCCGCCGACGGTGGATTCATGGCGGTCGGCGCGATGGAACCGGCCTTCTACGCCGTACTGCTCACCGGCCTCGGCCTCGCCGACGACCCGGACCTGCCCGCCCAGTACGACCCGAGCGGCTGGGACGAGCTGCGCCGCCGGTTCACCGAACGGTTCGCCGAGCGCACCCGGGACGAGTGGACGGCGGTCTTCGCCGACCTGGACGCCTGCGTCGCGCCGGTGCTCGCCCCCGGCGAGGCGCACGCGCACCCGCACAACGCGGCCCGGGGCACGTTCGTCGAGGTGGGCGGCGAGATCCAGCCGGCCCCCGCACCCCGCTTCGACCGCACCCCGACCGACCGGCCGACCCCGGCACCCAACCCGGAGCAGGACGTCCTACCCGTCGAGGAGATCCTCACCCACTGGCCCCAGCGCGCCTGACCGTCCCCCTCACCCTGTTGATCAAGAGGTTTGCGTCAGGAAATCGCCTTCCGGTGACGCAAACCTCTTGATCAACGGCGACGGGGACGGGCGGGGCGGGGGCGGCCGGCGATATCCCCGTTTCGTGGCTCCCGGGCCACTGACGGCATGATCATGGAGCCTGGAGAGGCAGCGACAGCCAGATCCCGAGAAGGAGGTGCCCGTGCCGGACGCGGACGAACTCGTCGCCAACGCGCTCGCGGCGGTGCGCGGCACTGACGTACGACAGGCCGAACGGCAGCTGGACCAACTGATGGTCGGCACCGGCGCCGTGGACGGCAGCACGGCGGTGGACGCCGCTCTGCTGCGTCGCCTGGTCCGCGCACTGGGTCGGCTCTGGCCGCGCGGTTGGCAGCCGGTCGACGTGGACCGGATCACCAGTCGACGGCTCGACGGCCGCGCGGCGCGGCTGGTCCGTGCCGCGATGGCCGTTCAGCGGCGCGACCAGGCCGAGCCGGTCCCGGCCTGGTGGGACGACCAGCTACGCGAGTTGGCGGCCACCAAGGCCGACGGCAGCGTGGTGGCTGGCTGGGCCAGCCAGGAGGGTCTGGACCGGGCCGACGCGCTCCGCTCGGCAGTGGACGCTCTCGCGCTGGTGGAGAGCCTGCCGCCGATCGCGGTGCTGCGCCCACCGCCGGGCACGAGCGGCGCGGCACTGCCCCGCACGGCGGGCACGGCTCGCAGCGGGTCGCCGATGCTGGATCGGGTGCGGGCGCTGCTGGCGAAGGCCGAGTCGACGACCTTCCCGGCGGAGGCGGAGGCACTGACGGGAAAGGCCCAGGAGCTGATTGCCCGGCACAGCATCGACGAGGCGTTGCTGGCGGCCGGGTCCGAGCGCGGTGACCTGCCCGGCGGGGTACGTCTGAGCACCGACGCCCCGTACGCGGGCGCGAAGGCGCTGCTGGTGCAGGAGGTGGCGGCGGCGAACCGGTGCGAGGCGGTCTGGTCCGACGATCTGGGCTTCGCCACAGTGCTGGGCTGGCCGGCCGATCTGGTGGCGGTCGAGTTGCTCTACACGTCGCTGCTGGTCCAGGCCACGGCGGCGATGCTGCGTGGCCGTGCCGAGCGTCGGCCGGGGTCGGGGCGGCGGACGAAGGTCTGGGACGAGTCCTTCCTCAACGCGTTCGCGCTGCGGATCGGCGAGCGGCTGCGCACGGCCACCGAGGCGGCGACCACCGCGGCGGACGAGGCGGCGGCCGAGACGGCGGGGGCGGAAGGACTGTTGCCGGTGCTCGCGGCGCGGGGCGAGGCGGTCCGGGAGCGGTTGGACTCGCTCTTCCCCGGCGTCACCCGGCACCGGCTCAGCGTGCGCGACGCCGAGGGCTGGTCGTCCGGCACCTCGGCCGCCGACCGGGCCTCGCTGGACGTCGGGGGCGCCCGGAAGCCCCGACAGGTGCCCGGCCGACCCGATCCGCGCTGAACCGTCCGGCGTGGGAACGCCCCCGGCGGATGTATCTGCGATCTTCTTCGGTACGCGGTAGGGATCGGGGGATCAGCTCCGACCCTCCGGTGAGTCGCGCCCCGATCGGGGTGCGACCAGAGCCTGAGGAGCAATCGCCGTGAAGTACATGCTGCTGATCTGGAACCGGCCCGGCTTCACCGAGAGTCTGAGCGAGCAGGAGCGCACCGCCCTCTTCGGCGAGGTCGACGAGATCATGAAGGAGCTGACCGAGACCGGCGAGCTGATCGGCGGCCAGGCGTTGGCGAATCCGTCGCAGACGTTGACGGTCCGGCTCGTGGACGGCAGCCCCGAGGTTCTCGACGGCCCGTTCATGGAGAGCAAGGAGCAGTTCGCCGGCTACCTGGCCGTCGACTGCGACACCCCGCAGCGGGCTGCCGAGATTGCGGCCCGCTGGCCGGACGTCCGGTACGGCGGCGCCATGGAGGTCCGCCCGATCATGGACGAGGCTGGGACGGAGATGTGACCGAGGACCGGACGGTCGAGGACCTGCTGCGCACGTTCGCGCCGCAGGTCCTCGGCCTGCTGGTCCGTCGGCATGGACAGTTCGACAGGTGCGAGGACGCGGTCCAGGAGGCACTGCTCGCCGCCGCGACGCAGTGGCCCGGGCAGGGCGTGCCGGACAATCCGCGCGCCTGGTTGCTCACCGTTGCCACCCGCCGGCTCACCGACGAGTGGCGCAGCGAGAGCGCGCGCCGGGACCGCGAGGTGGCGGTGGCGCGGCGCGAGCCGGCGTACGCCGGGGTGGCGCCCGCGGCGGACGCGGAGCCCACCGTTGCGGCCGACGACGACACCCTCACGCTGCTGTTCCTCTGCTGCCACCCGGCGCTGCCCGGCTCGGCGCAGGTGGCGCTCACACTGCGGGCGGTCGGCGGTCTCAGCACCGCCCAGATCGCCCGGGCGCACCTGGTGCCCGAGGCGACGATGAGTCAACGGATCCGACGGGCCAAGCAGCGGATCGAGGCTGCCGGGGCACGGTTCACGATGCCCGGGCCGGCCGAGCGGGGCGAGCGGCTGGGCACGGTGCTGCGGGTGCTCTACCTGATCTTCAACGAGGGCTACACCGCGTCCAGTGGCCAGGACCTGCGCCGGGCCGAGCTGACCGGCGAGGCGATCCGGCTGGCTCGCATCCTGCGCGGGCTGCTGCCCGACGACGGCGAGGTGACCGGGCTGCTGGCGCTGATGCTGCTGACCGATGCGCACCGGGCGGCCCGGGTGGGGCCGGACGGGGAGTTGGTGCCGCTGGCGGAGCAGGACCGTTCCCGGTGGGACGTCGCCGCCATCGCGGAGGGGGTAGCGCTGATCACCGAGGCGCTGACCTGGTCGCCGCCCGGCCCGTACCAGCTCCAGGCGGCCATCGCCGCTGTGCACGCCGAGGCGTCGACGGCGGCGGAGACGGACTGGCGGCAGATCGTCGCGCTCTACCGACTGCTGGCCCGGATCGCGCCGAATCCGATGGTCACCCTCAACCAGGCGGTGGCGGTGGCCATGGTCGACGGGCCCCGGGCCGGCCTCGCCCTGCTCACGCCGTTGGACGCCGACGAACGCACGGCCGGGCACCACCGGCTGGCCGCCGTCCGGGCTCACCTGTTGGAGCTGGCTGGGGAGGTCGGTGCGGCGCGGGAGGCGTACCTGGTGGCGGCGCGGGGCACCACGAGCCGGCCAGAGCAGCGCTACCTGGAGGTGCGGGCGGCCCGGCTGACCGGGCAGGGCTGAGCGACGTCGCCTTGCCGCTTTGGCACCAATTGTCACGCCGCTGAGCACAGCGCTGCCGGCCGCCGGGCGCCCGGCGGCCGGCAGCGGCGGTCACACCTCGGGTTCGACGGCCGGGCAGCTGGCACCCCGGGCGGGCACCACCTGATCGATCAGGTACGAGTCGACGGCTCGTTGCACGCACTGGCTACTGCTGTAGCTGCCGTGCCCCCACCCCTGGTAGGTGAGCACCGCGCCGTGCCGGCCCAACTGTCGCGCCACGTTGCGCGCCCAGTCGTAGCCAGTGGCCGGGTCGTGCACCGTGGCGGCGAGCAGCAGCGGCACGTCGGTGTGGACCCGTAGCCGATGCTGCGGGTTGGCCACCGGCGTCGGGGCGCCCAGGCAGGTGACCAGTGCGAACAGCGCCGGCGGGTAGCGCAGGTCCGGCGCGAGCCGGGCCGCCCGGCGCAGATGTCCGACGTACTCGCGGTAGTCGCGCACCGGCAGGCTCCAGTCCTGACAGAAAACCGCGAAGGGGTACGGAGCCACGGCGTCGGCGGTCGATGGGCCGGCGCTTCGCATGGCGGTGGCGGCATCCATCCTGCCCAGCCACTCGGCCAGGCCCGGCCACCGCCAGGTGTCGTAGAACTCCTTGTGGGTGAGCCGACTCAATTCGAACGGGGTCAGCACCACCCCGGGCCGCTTCGGGTCGGTCAGCAGGCCGCGCTCGGCCCGCACGTGCAGCCCGGCCCAGATCGACCGGAGGTCCCGGCCGTGCAGGGCACAGGCCGTGGACCGTTCACACCAGGCGGCGAACTCGTCGAACGCGCCCTCCGCTGTGGCGGCCTGGGTGTCCAGGAAGGCGCGGGTGCCGAGGCTGTGGTCCATCGTGGCCTCCAGCACCACGGCCCGGACCCGGTCGGGGTACAGCTCGGCGTACCGCTGCCCGAGCAGGGTGCCGTACGAGCTGCCGTGGAAGGTCAACTGCCGTTCGCCGAGCGCGGCGCGGACCGCGTCCAGGTCGCGGGCGGCACTGGTGGTGTCGACGTGGTCGTAGAGCGCCCCGGTGCGGGCCCGGCAGTCGGCGCGCAGCAGCGCGTTGTCGGCCAGTGTGGCGTCGAACTGCGCCTGGTCGGCGATCAGTTGCGGTTGCCGGGCGAGCAGGTCCCGGGCGCAGACCACCGGGTGGCTGCCGCCGGTGCCGCGTGGGTCGAAGCTGACGATGTCGAACCGGGCCCGCAGGTCGGCGCTGAATCGGGAGCTGCCGTCCACCACCCGGTCGACCCCGCTGTCGCCCGGCCCGCCGGGGCCGAAGACCAGCGCGCCTTCGCGGGTGGCCGGGTCGGCGACCCGGCGGGCCAGCGACAGGTCGAAGCGCTCACCCCCGGGTCGGTTCCAGTCCACCGGCAGCGACAGGGTGCCGCACTCGGCGCTGGTGTCAGTGGCGCAGGGCCGCCAGTCGATAGTCCGGGCGGGCTGTGGTCGGGCGGCGGCCGGGCTCGCCGGGGTCAGGCCGGCGGCCGTCAGGGCCAGGGCGACGGCCCAGCCGACTGCGGATTTGCGTGAGCGCAGCATGAGGTGCTGTCCTCTCCTCGAAGGAGCGTTGCCGGTGAAAATCGCCCACTGGGCGAGGTGATGCTGCTTCCACCCGGGCCGTCGAGTAGCCGCTCGACGGCCCGGGGCCCTTCTCGTCCGCCGGGTCAGTCGACCTCGCGCAGGACGCGTTCGAGCGTGGTCATCCGGGTTTCCATCCCGCCCAGCCGGCCGTCCATCGCCGCGAGCAGTCGGGCGTTCTCCGCCTGGGCCTGAGCGGCCGTCTCGGCGAGTTGGCGGTAGTCGTCCGCCCGGTCCGCCTCGTACCGGGCCCGACGGGTCTTGGCGAGTTGCACGACGGTCACCGTGACCACGCTGATCAGGAAGGCGAAGATGCCGATCGCGCCGACCACCTCGGTCCAGTCGTGTTCGCTCATCGCTGCGCTCCCGGCTGCTCGCCCGAGTCGGGCACTGTCAGCGTCTCGACCGCCGCCGCGATGACCGCGGGGGTGAGTGTGAGCACGAACGGCTCCACCTCGTAGTAGTTCATGGCCTTCCCGTCCTCCGACAACTCCAGGCGGGCGGTGACCAGCCCGGCCGCCGCCAGCTTCCGTAGGTGGACCTGCAACAGCGCTCGACTGATGCCCAGTTGCCGGGCCAGCCCGCTGACGTACGCACGCTCGCGGGCCAGCGCGGCGACGACCCGCAGCCGGTGCGGGTTGGCCAGGGTGGCCAGCACCCGGACCAGGTCGTCGCCGGTCGGCGGTGAGGCGGTGCTCATAACCAGCCCTTGCACATGCCAAGGAAAGTTAGCAGGTGTCGGCGAACTGCGGTGCGGACGGAGAGCGGAATCAGGGGGATCTCAGGGTCGGCGAAAGAGGCCGGACACACAGCACGCCGGGCCGGTGATGATCACCGGCCCGGCGTGCGGGTTACGTCGTACGTCAGCTCTTGAAGGCGTCCTTGATCTTCTCGCCCGCCTGCTTGAGCTTGGCGGTGGACTGGTCAGCGCGTCCCTCCGCCTCCAGCTGCTCGTTGTCGGTGGCCCGACCGGCGCCTTCCTTCAGCTTGCCGGTCGCGTCCTCGGTGGCGTTGTTGATCTTGTCGTCGAATCCCATTGCCAACCTCCATTGCAAGCGTCGCTACGACAACAGAGGTACCCCCGCCGTCCCCGGTCCAACCATTACCGTCGTCACAGATCGGCGACGGCCGACCGGAAGCGACGCAGGCGCAGGCTGTTGGCCACCACGAAGACCGAGGACAGCGCCATCGTGGCACCGGCGATCATCGGGTTGAGCAGCCCGGCAGCGGCCAACGGCAGGGCCGCCACGTTGTAGCCGAACGCCCAGAACAGGTTGCCCCGGATGATGCCGAGCGTGCGGCGGGACAATCGGATGGCGTCCACCGCGGCGTCCAGGTCGCCCCGGACGAGGGTGAGGTCGGACGCCTCGATCGCCACGTCGGCGCCGGTGCCCATGGCCAGCCCCAGGTCGGCCTGGGCCAGCGCCGGGGCGTCGTTGACCCCGTCACCGACCATCGCCACCGACCGCCCCTCGGCCTGGAGCCGCTTGATCACGTCGACCTTTCCGGCGGGCAGCACCTCGGCGATCACCTCGTCGACGCCCACCTCGGCGGCGACCGCGCGAGCCACAGTGGCGTTGTCCCCGGTCAGCAGGACCGGAGTCAGCCCCAGCCCGCGCAGCCGAGCCACCGCCGCCCGGCTGGTCGGCCGGACCACGTCGGCGACAGTGAGCACGCCCCGGGCCCGGCCGTCCCAGCCGGCGACGATCGGCGTACGGCCGGCGGCCTCGGCGTCGCGCACCGCCCACTCGACCTCCGGGGGTACGTCGATCTCACGCTCGCGCAGCAGCCGGACCCGGCCGACCAGCACGGCCCGCCCGTCGACGGTGCCGCTCACCCCCAGCCCTTCGAGGTTGCCGAAGGCGGTCACCGGGGGCAACGCGCCCGCCTCGGTGGCAGCGGCCGCTACCGCACGGGCGATCGGGTGCTCGGAGGCGGCCTCCACCGCCCCGGCGAGCCGGAGCAGCTCGGCCCGGTCCACGCCGCTCGCCGGCACCACGTCCACCAGTGTCATCCGGCCGGTCGTCACGGTGCCGGTCTTGTCGAGCACCACGGTGTCCACCCGACGGGTCGACTCCAGCACCTCCGGGCCCTTGATCAGCACGCCGAGCTGGGCGCCCCGACCAGTGCCGACCAGCAGCGCGGTCGGGGTGGCCAGGCCGAGCGCGCACGGACAGGCGATGATCAGCACGGCTACGGCGGCGGTGAACGCGGCGGTCGGGCCGGCCCCGGTGCCGAGCCACCAGCCGAGCGTGCCGACGGCGAGGGTGATGACGATCGGCACGAAGACCCCGGAGATCCGGTCCGCCAGCCGCTGCACCGCCGCCTTGCCGCTCTGCGCCTGCTCCACCAGGTCGGCCATCCGGGCGAGCTGGGTGTCCGCGCCGACCCGGGTGGCGGTGACGATCAGCCGCCCACCCGCGTTGATCGTTGCGCCGACCACGCCGTCACCCGGGGCGACCTCGACCGGCACCGACTCACCGGTGAGCATGCTGGCGTCGACGGCGGAGGTGCCCTCGTCGACCACACCGTCGGTGGCGATCTTCTCCCCGGGGCGGACCACGAAGCGGTCACCGACGGCGAGCCGGTCCACCGGGATCAGGATTTCCACGCCGTCACGCAGCACCGTCACGTCCTTGGCGCCGAGATCGAGCAGGGCGCGCAGGGCGGCGCCGGCAGTTCGCTTGGACCGAGCCTCGAAGTAGCGACCGGCCAGGATGAACACGGTGACCCCGGCGGCCGCCTCCAGGTAGATGTTGCCGGCGCCGTCGCTCCGGACGATGTCGAAGCGGAACGGGTGCGTCATTCCGGGCATCCCCGCGTCACCGAGGAAGAGCGCCCAGAGCGACCAGCCGAACGCGGCCAACGTGCCGAGCGACACCAGTGTGTCCATGGTGGCCGCGCCGTGCCGCAGGTTGGTCCAGGCGGCCCGGTGGAACGGCAGCCCGCCCCAGACCACCACCGGGGCGGCCAGGGTCAGCGACAGCCACTGCCAGTAGTCGAACTGCCAGGCCGGGACCATGGCCAGCAGGACCACCGGCACGCTCAGGGCCACCGACACCCACAGCCGGGTACGCGGCCCCCGCAACGGGTCCACCGGGGGTTCCGCGCTGGGCGGGGCTGGCAGCGCCGCTGTGTAACCGGTCTTCTGCACGGTCCCGATCAGGTCGTCCGGCGTGACGCCGTCGGCGTACCGGACTGTCGCCTTCTCGGTGGCGTAGTTGACGGTGGCGCTCACCCCGTCCATCCGGTTGAGCTTCTTCTCGATGCGGGCGGCGCACGCGGCGCAGGTCATCCCGCTGATCGCCAGTTCGATCCGGTTCGGCGCCTCGGGCAGCGGTCTGCTGGTGGTGGTCATCGTCTGGTCCCGTCAGTCATGTCCGTGCCCGGGGGTGCCGTGGTCGGCCCCGCCGGTCGGTGCGGGCCCGCTCGGCTTGGGGGCGTCTCCGGTCGGGGCAGCGCCGGCGACCACTGTGAACTCGGCGGTGTGCACCCTCCCGCCGTGTTGGAAGTCGAGGTAGAGCCGGTAGCTGCCGGCCGAGGGCACCTCGGCGAGGAAGGTGACGGCCGGACCGGGCCGGGTGCGCCCGTCGCCGGGCGTTCCGTCCGGGTGCACGTGCAGGTACGCCAGATCACCCCGACGCAGTGCCACCAGGTGCCCGTACGCGCCCAGGTAGGGCTCCAGGTCGGTGACCGGCTGCCCGTCCCGGCTGACGGTCAGGGTCAGCGACGACGTCCGACCGGGCTGCGGCGCACCGGTCAGGGTGACCGTGTAGCCGTCGACAGTGGTGCTGGTCGTCGGGGCGGGCAACGGCCGTTCGGTCAGCACGCCGGGGACTGTCACGTCCACGCCCAGGGTCAGCGGATCGCCCCCGGTCGGGGTGAAGTCGGCGAACGCCCGCCACTGTCCGGGACCGGCCAGCGGGGTGTCGACCCGCCAGGTGCCGTCCGCGGCCAGCTCGGGGTGGACGTGGCGGAAGCCGGAGAGGTCCCGACGGGCGACGATCAGGTGCATCTGCTTGTCGTGCGCCACGTCGTACCGGATGACCGGGCGGCCGTCCGGGCCGGTGATCCGGAAGGCGAACTCGTCGGCCGGGGCGTCGAGCGGTTCGAGGGTGTAGCCACGTTCGGAGACGAGCAACCCACCGGGCAGCCGATCGCCCGTCCCGCCCCGCTCGTCCGCCGTCGGGGTGGCGGCGGCATCGTCGTGCCGGCTCTCGGCGACCGGGGCGGGGTCGACGACCCGGCCGATCCCGTAGGCGGCGCCGAAGACCGCCGCCAGGCCGACGGCGAACCCGGCCAGTTTCGTCACGGTACGCACGCCGGCCCGCCGATCACGCGTCGACGAGGTCGTAACCGGCCTCGTCGACGGCGGCCCGGACGACGGCGGTGTCCAGCGGCTGGTCGCTGCTGACGGTGACCCGGCCGGCGGCGAGGTCGACCTGGACGTCACGCACACCCGCGATGGCGCCGACCTCAGCGCTCACCGCGCTGACGCAGTGCCCGCAGGTCATGCCCTGCACCTGGTACGTCGTGTCGACCATTGGATCGTCTCCTTCGTGGTACCGGTACCCGGTGGGGGTATCCCAACAGAACCGACCGTACCATACCCCCTGGGGGTACGCTATCCTGGTCGGTATGACCGCACCCACCCCGATCCGCGGATACACCGCCAGCAAGGACCAGCTGCTCGCGCGGCTCCGCCGCGTCGAGGGGCAGGTCCGGGGCATCGAGAAGATGGTCGACGACGACCGCTACTGCATCGACGTGCTCACCCAGATCTCCGCCATCCAGGCCGCCCTCGACAAGGTGGCCCTCGGGCTGCTCGACGGGCACGCCCGGCACTGCATGCACGAGGGCGCCGCCGATGGTCGGGCCGACGAGATGGCCACCGAGATGATGGCGGCGGTCGGCCGGCTCATGAAGCGCGGCTGACCGCGCTCAGTCCGGCGCGGGATCGAGACGGACCCGGCGCAGCAACTGAGCGTTGAGCGCCACCACGATCGTCGACGCCGACATCAGCACCGCGGCCACCGCCGGGCTCAACGCCACACCCGCCCAGGCCAGCACCCCGGCGGCCAGCGGCAGCGCCACCACGTTGTAGCCGGCCGCCCAGGCCAGGTTCTGTCGCATCTTCCGGTACGACGCCCGGGACAGCCGGACCACGGCCCCCACCCCGCGCGGGTCCGAGGATGCCAGCACCACCCCGGCGGACTCGATGGCCACATCGGTGCCCGCGCCGATCGCGATGCCCACGTCCGCCCGGGCCAGCGCCGGCGCGTCGTTCACCCCGTCACCGACCATCGCCACCACCAACCCCCGCCGCTGGAGCTCGGCCACCCGATCGTCCTTCTCCGCCGGCAGCACCTCGGCGAAGACCTCGTCGACGCCGGGCCGGAAGCCGAGGTCGGCGGCGACCGCCTCGGCCACCGGCCGGGCATCACCGGTGATCATGGCGATGGTCCGGACACCCTCGGCTCGCAACTCGTCGACAGCGCGCCGGGCCTCCGGACGCACCTCGTCGGTCAACGCGAACGCACCGAGCACGGCGTCGGGCAGCCGCACCAGGTGCAACACCGCGGCACCCCGCGCCGACCACCGCCCGGTCGCGGCCTCCAGCTCCGCCGGGAGCGAAAGGCCCAGCTCGCGCAGCAGCGCCGGCCCGCCCACCGCGTACTCCGTACCGTCGATTGTCGCCTTCACACCGCGGCCCGGCAGCGACCGGAACCCGGTTGCCCGGGCCGGGCCGCCGCGGCCGGCCGCCGCCACTATCGCCCGGGCCAACGGATGTTCGCTCTCCGACTCGACACCGGCCGCGATCCGCAGCACCTCGTTCCGCTCGACGCCGGACGCCGTCGCCAGGTCGGTCACCCCGTGCTCGCCCCGGGTCAACGTGCCGGTCTTGTCGAAGAGCACCGCGCCGACGGTCCGCATCCGCTCCAGGGCCAGCCGGTCCTTGACCAGAATCCCGGACCGTGCGGCGAGCGCGGTGGAGAGCGCGACGACCAGCGGGATGGCGAGACCCAGCGCGTGCGGGCAGGCGATCACCAGGACGGTCACCGCGCGGACCACCGCCTCGTCGGGCTGACCGAGCGCGGTCCAGACCAGCACGGTCAGCACGGCGGTCCCGGTGGCCAGGTAGAACAGCGCGGCGGCGAACCGGTCGGCCAACAGTTGGGCCCGTCCACCGGAGGCCTGGGCCTGCGCGACCATCCGCTGGATGCCGGCGAGGGCGGTCTGCTCACCCAACGCCTCGACGCGCACCCGGATCGCCGAGTCGGTGGCGACGGTGCCGGCCACCACCCGGTCGCCAGTCGACCGGGCGACCGGCCGCGACTCCCCCGTGATCATCGACTCGTCCAGCTCGGCGCCGCCCTCGACGACACGGCCGTCCGCCGGTACCCGACCCCCCGGCCGGACCAGCACCACGTCGCCGATCCGCAGACCGGTCACCGGCACGGCCTCGACCCGCCCGTCCGCCGCCACCCGTTCGGCCTCGTCCGGCAACAGCGCGGCCAGCGCCGCCAGCGCTCCCCGGGCCTGTCCGATGGCCTTCATCTCCTGCCAGTGCCCGAGCAGCATGATGGTGACCAGCGCGGCCAACTCCCACCAGAAGTCCAGGTCGAAGACGCCGACGCTGGTCGCCAGGGACGCGGCGTATGCGACGGTGATCGCCATCGCGACCAGCAGCATCATCCCGGGCGCCCGGTCCCGGACCTCCCGAACCGCGCCGACCAGGAACGGCCAACCGCCCCACCAGAACACCACCGAGCCGAGCACCGGGCCCACCCAGCCCTGACCGGGGACGACGTCCCCGCTCAGGCCCAGCCGACCCGACACGAGATGACTCGTCAGCACCACCGGGATGGTCAATACCAGGCAGACCCAGAACCGACGGCGAAACATCGCCGGATCGTGTCCGGCGTGCTTGTCGTGTCCGGCGTGCTTGTCGTGCGGCACGGGTTCGGCGTGTCGCGGTCGGTCGGGGTCGGGCGGTGACGGAGCGGGCATGGCTCCAACATGCCGCCCCGGAGACCGCCGCGCGAGCGGTTCGGCCGCCCGACACTCCGCCACGACCTGCAACCCCCGGAAGGGCTGGCTAGCATCTCCCCCGATGGCCCTCCGAATGCCGCTGCACAGTCGGGCACCGGCGCCGCCACGTCGTGGCGGTGCCCCCAGCCGACCGGGCCGAGCACTGACCGTCCGTGATCAAGCGGTCGTCAGGCAGCGATCCGCCCCGCCGTCCGCCGCGTTTCCACCGCAACGGTGAACCGCCCGGCCCGCTGACCCGTATCCCGCACCGGATCGTTGGGAGTCTCACCTTGGCCGCCGACCACACTCACCCTGCTCCGTCCGCCCCGCCTCGGGTGCGACGGATCCTCGTCGTGACTGTGGTGCCCCTCTTCGTCGCCACCGTGCTGGCCGCGGTGCTGCTCTGGCCGCGCGGCGGGTCACCGCAGACCGATGGTGGTGCGGACGTGCCGCGCTACCCCGGCACTGTCACCCGGGTGGTGAGCGAGCCGTGCCCGCCGGCGCCGTCGGTCCCCGAGGGCACACCGAGGCTCGGCGACGGGCGGTGCGGCACTGTCGACGTGCGGGTGGACGACGGGCCGACCGCCGGCCAGCAGGTACGGACTCCGGTGCCCGACGGGCCCGGCGCACCCCGGGTCGAGGTCGGCGACGAGGTCGTCCTGGTCGAGCTGGCCGACCCGACCGATCCCGCCACCAGCAACTGGAACATCGCCGAACACCAACGCGGCACCCCGATGGTGTGGCTGGCGGTGATCTTCGCGGTCGCGATCGTCGCGTTCGGTCGGTGGCGGGGTCTGGCCGCGCTCGCCGGGCTGGCCGCCAGCTTCGCCATCCTGCTCACCTTCGTGCTGCCGGGCATCAGCGCCGGCAGGTCACCGCTGCTGGTGGCGGTGGTCGGCTCGGCCCTGATCATGTTCGTGGTGCTCTATCTGACCCACGGGGTCACCGCACAGACCTCGGTCGCGGTGCTCGGCACCCTGGGCAGCCTGGTCCTGACCGGCGTGCTCGCCACAATCGCCACGGCCGCGACCCACCTCACCGGCTTCGGCAGCGAGGACGCCACCACCCTGTCGATGTTCCAGGGCGACGTGGACCTGCACGGTCTGCTGCTCGCCGGAATCATCATCGGGTCACTCGGGGTGCTCGACGACGTGACGGTCACCCAGGCGGCCACCGTCACCGAACTGGCGAGCGCCAACCCCGGGCTGACCCGGTTGCAGCTCTACCGTGCCGCCACCCGGGTCGGCCGCGCGCACATCGCCTCCACTGTCAACACCATCGTGCTGGCCTACGCGGGTGCGTCACTGCCCCTACTGCTCCTGCTCACCGCCGACTCGCGGCCGATCGGGCAGATCCTCACCAGTGAGTTCCTCGCGCAGGAGATCGTCCGCAGCGCGGTCGCCACCCTCGGTCTGATCGCCGCCGTGCCGCTGACCACCGGGCTGGCCGCGGTGGTCACCGCCGCCGGGCGCGCCGACGCCTCAGCGCTCACCGACGCCTCAGCCCCCACCGACGCTCCCGCGCCCCGGCCCCAGCCGGACCGCAGCGAGGCGCTGGCCGCACTCAGCTCACCGCGAACGGCCGGCTCCGACGAACCGGACCGGACGCGGACCGCACCCCCACCCGAGGCCACCGACCGGTGGCCGAAGTCGAACAGGAGCACGGATACGGCATGGTGACACTCCTCAGCGTGACCAGATCGGGCATCCACCCTGAGAACCCCGTCACTGGTCACAGAACGCTATGGCGAAATGACGCTTTTGGTCGGCATCCAGGCGTAGCTCAGCCGGTCGACTCTCGGGTAACCTCGCTGCCGGTTACCGATGAAGGCGCGAAGCGGCGCCTGCGGTGCCACCGCCCAATCGCCAACCGGCGAGCCGGGGACCCAGGTACCTGGGGTGAATCCGCATCAGCGGTAGGGGCCACTTCCGCCCCGAACCCGTCAGCTAACCCGGTCGGCGGTCGACGGAAGGGAACATTGTGACGGCACCCCTACGCCGCTGGTTGACACCCGTGGTGGCCGTGATCGCCGCACTGACCGTGTTCGCCGGGCCGTTCCCGGCGCACGCCGCCCCGACGAACCCCACACCGTCCGGGCACGAGGAGGACGGCGAGCCCAAGCTGCTCAACGACGTCATCGAGCAGGCCAACCGTGACTACTCCGCCGCGAAGTCCAAGCTGGACAAATCCAAGAAGCGGCAGAGCGAGTTGGCGGCGGAGGTCAACCGGGCCAAGGCCGACCTGGACGCGTTGGCCCCGCAGGTCGGGCAGATCGCCGCCCAGGCGTACCGGACCGGCCGGATCGGTGCCGTCGCAATGCTGCTGGAGAGCGACGCGCCCGACTCGTTCGTCCAGCGCGCCGGGCTGCTCGACGAGATCAACATGGTCAACGAGAAGAAGCTCTCCGAGGTCAACGAGGTGAAGTCCCGCGCCGAGCAGGCCAAGCTGGCCCTCGACACCGAGGTGCGCGAGCAGCAGAAGCAGACCGCCCTGATGGCGAAGCGCAAGAGCGAGGCCGACAAGGCGCTCTCCCTCGTCGGCGGCAAGGGTTTCACCGGCGGCCTGGTGGATGCCACCTCCAAGGTCGCGAAGATCGGCCCGGGTCGCACGGCCGACGGTGACTGGAAGGCCCAGTCGTGCAGCGAGAACGACCCCACCACCTCCGGCTGCATCACGCCGCGCACGCTGCACGCGTACAAGGAGGTCAAGGCGGCCGGCTTCAACCGGTTCGTCGGCTGCTACCGCCCCGGCGGGCCGTGGGAGCACCCGAAGGGCCGCGCCTGCGACTGGTCGCTACAGAAGAGCGGGTTCTCCCCGTGGCACAACAACGACACCAGGACGTACGGCAACAACGTCGCCGCGTTCCTCATCCGTAACGCCGACCGGCTCGGCATCTACTACGTGATCTGGAACCGGCAGATCTGGTTCCCGGCCACCGGCTGGAGTTCGTACAGCGGGCCGTCGAACCACACCGACCACGTTCACATGTCGCTGCTCTGACCCGCCCGATCTCCGTCGAGGGCCGTTCCGCGTGACGCGGAGCGGCCCTCGTCGCGTCAGACGGTGGCAGGCGCGGCCGGGTCGGTCGAGGCCGGAGTCGTCAACGTCGTGAAGCCGGCCGGCACAGCGGCCACCGGACGTACCGCTCCGGCTGCCAGTCGGTAGGACACGCCCACCACCGCGCACCGCCCCCGCGCCACCTCGTCGGCCAGCACTGGCGACTGCCCGAGCAGCGTCTCGACGGTCTGTGCGATGTGGATGTCGACGATGCCGTCGATGTCGTCCACGCCCTCGGCCGCGGCCCGGCGCAGGCTGGGCAGCACGGCGTCGACCACGGCGCGCAGATGGCCACTCGGCGCGGTACCGGTCGCGGCGGACTCCCGGGCGGCCTGCACCGCACCGCAGGAGTCGTGACCGAGCACCACCACCAGCGGGGTGCCGAGCACTGTCACCGCGTACTCGACGCTGCCGAGCACCTCGGGGCCGGCGGTGTGCCCGGCGGTGCGAACCACGAACAGGTCGCCCAGGCCTCGGTCGAAGATGATCTCGGCAGCCAGTCGCGAGTCCGAGCAGCCGACGATCACCGCGAACGGGTGTTGCCCGTCGGCCACCGCGGCCCGGTGCCCGGCATCCTGGTTGGGGTGGCGTGGGGCGCCATCGACGAAACGCCGGTTGCCGGCGACCAGTTCGGCGTACGCCCGGGTCGGCTCACTGAGCGCGGTGGCCCCGTCGGTGGTCCGCTGCGGACCCGGCTGACCGCCGGAGCTCCCGGTATGACTCATCCCGCACCTCGTCTCGACGCATCTGACCTGGTCAAACCGGCTTTCCGCCGGGCGGGCGGCGGGCGCTGGCTCGTGCTCCACCGTCACACGCACCGTAAGATGCGTCAAGGTATGCGTGATTTAGATTTCATACGTTGACTCCGGCCACACCCTGGGCAACCTTCCCGGGGCGGGGCGGACCAGACTCTCGCGAGGGCAGACGGACATCCGAAAGGGCGGTCACACGATGGCGAGCACGGTGACAGGCGACACCGGCAGTGGGCGGAACTGGACGTTCCTCACCAATCACGGGCACGTCCTACTGGCCATCGCCCGCAATCCGACCGCCCGGCTGCGTGACGTCGCAGCCGAGGTCGGGGTGACCGAACGGGCCGCGCAGGCGATCGTCGCCGACCTGGAGGCGGACGGGTACCTGCACCGCACCCGGGTCGGGCGACGCAACGAGTACACCCTCAACCCGGCCGGCCGGTTCCGGCACCCAGCCGAGGCCGACCGGCAGGTCGGCGACCTGCTCGCGCTGTTCGCCGACACGTCCACCGCGAAGGCGGAGCCCCGGGCCTGACCCCGGTCACCGGGGGCCGCTGACAAACGGTCGCGGCGGTAACCTTTGCGGGTGCGCGAATGCCCGCCGTTGAGCGCGACCCCGTCCCGCCGTGCCCTTCGCGGCGTCCTTAGTGGAACGCTGGCGGTCCTGCTCGGCGCCGGCCTGGTGGCACCCTCCCCCGCGACCGCGGCGCCGCCCCTCTGCGGTCCCACCGGCACCGACAGCCTGACCCAGATGCCGTGGGCGCTCCGCCGGCTGGAGCCGTCCTCGGCGTGGCCGCTGTCCCGGGGCGCCGGGATCACGGTGGCCGTGATCGACTCCGGAGTCTCCGCCGCCCACCCGCTCCTCAAGGGGCAGGTGCTCGAGGGTCGCGACTTCAACGGCCTGCCGGCCCGCCAGGGCCAGTGCGACGAGGCCGGGCACGGCACGCTGATCGCGGGCATCATCGCGGGCCGGGAGGGCACCGTCGTCCCCTTCAGCGGCATCGCCCCGGCCGCCCGCATCCTGCCGATCCGGGTGCTGCCGCAACTCGGCGCGGTCAACAACCCGCAACTCCCCGCGCAGATCGCCGCGGCAATCGACTGGGCGGTCGAGCAGGGCGCCGACGTGATCAACCTGTCCCTGACCACGGTTCCCCGCCCCGAACTGACGGCGGCCGTCGAACGCGCGCTGGCCAAAGGGGTGGTGCTGGTCGCCGCCGCGGGCAACCGGTCCGAAGATTCGCAGAACCTGCCGGGTTACCCGGCCGCCTACCCCGGGGTGATAGCGGTCGGCGGGGTGGACGAGCAGGGCGGCCACGTCGGCACCTCGATCAGCGGCGACTACGTCGACATCGCCGCACCCGGGATGAACATCGTCGGGCCGGCACCCGGAAACAGCGGCTACCGCACCGTGCCGGAGGGCGGCACCAGCTATGCCGCCGCGTACGTGTCGGGAGCGGCCGCGCTGGTCCGGGCCGCCTACCCCGGTCTCGACCCGCAGCAGGTAGCGGATCGGCTGAAGCGCACCGCGGACAACCCACCCGAGGGCCAGAACGCCGACATCGGGCACGGGATGGTCAACCCGTACCGGGCGGTGTCGAGCCTGCTCGGCACCCGGGCGAACCCGCCGGCCGGCGCGCTCCCGGCGCCCGCCGTGCGGGACGACCCGCTGAGCTGGCAGCGCCCCACAGCGATCTGGGCTGCGGTCATCGGCGGGCTACTCGCCGGGCTGCTGCTGCTCGCGCGACCGATCATGACCCTGGGCCGCCGACGCGACTGGCGCCCCGGCCGACGCAAGGACGCACCAACCGCCGGCTGAGCTGGGCACCGCAGCCCGACGCCGACGCCTACGCCCGCCAACGCCAGACACAAAGCGGCTCCGGGCCGGGCGAACCGGACCGGAGCCGCTCGTGCGAATGCCTCAGCTCCACACCTTGGAGTTGCTCATCTCCGTGGTGAGGTAGTTTTCGCGGGCGATGCCCACGGCACCGCCGATCTCGTTCAGGATCCGGTTGATGTCCCGGACCGCGGCGTCCCACTTCGCCTGGTGCTGCTCGTAGGCAACCCGGTCCTCGCCGTCCCAGTGCAGCTTGGTCAGCATCGACCGCAGCGTGTCGAGCTTTTCCTCGAGGGTCTTCGAGATGGCCTGCATCTGCTGGTTGCTGCTCTCGAGGACCGCATAGTCAACTTTGATCGTCACGATTTCCTCCTCTGCCGGCTACGGATCACGGGTTGAGAGCAGAGTGGAACTTGTCCAGCATCTGCTGCTGCTCTTCGTCGTTGACCTGGTGCGTCGTACCCGACTTGTCGAGCAGGTCAGCGATGCTGTCCATCGCCGTCAGCAGTTTGACGGTGTCCTCGTTCCAGCGCGTCATCAGCGACTGGAAGCCCGTGGACGCCTGACCCTTCCACGCCATGGCCAGGTCGTCGACCACGTTCCAGAGCTTCTTCAGCTCGCCGTCGACCTCGCTGCGCGTGGACCGCACGTCACTCGCGGCGGTATGCAGAGTCGCAGCTTCGACCTCGAACGCCATGCTTCACACCCTTCCGTCTGTTGTGGTGGCGGCTTCGCCGCACCCCTCCCCCGCGGCAAGGCAGCAACACCCCACCGACGGACACTCCAGTGAAGACCGTAGCGGAACGTGTCCAGCCCTCGCAGCCCTGACCGGCGACGTTCGATGGATGGTGGTGAATCGGACCGGAACGGCCCACCAGCCCCTACCGAACGAACGACAGCGCTCAGGCCGGCTCAGACCAGGCCGTCTGAATCAGCTGCTGGCCATCGCGACGGCGAACCAGGGTGCCCCGACCGGCCGGTTGCGGGCTCGGCCGCAACGTGCCGAAGACCGCGCCCTCCTCCCGGTTGCCGGACATCAGCAGGCCCGGCGAGTCCAACTCGCGCAGCCGTTGCAGCACCGGCTCGTACAGCGCCCTGGAGACACCACCGACGCGGCGCGTGACGATCAGGTGCAGACCGATGTCGCGGGCCTGCGGCAACAACTCCTGGAGGGCGCTCAGTGGGTTACTGCCGCCCGATGCCACCAGGTCGTAGTCGTCCACCAGGATGTAGAGATCCGGACCCTTCCACCAGCTCCGATCACGCAGCTGGGCGGTGGTCACGTCCGGGCCGGGCAGCCGGTTGTTCAGGGCACTGCGGATCGACCCGAGGCCCTGGGCGAACGCCTGGTTCGACGGGGCGTAGTCGAGCAGGTGGTCACCCTCCACCGCCCCCAGCAGGCCACGCCGGTAGTCGGCGATCACCAGCCGGGCCTGCGCCGGGGTGTAGCGCTCGGTGATCCCCCGGGCGATCAGGCGCAGCAGGTTGGTCTTGCCGCACTCCGCGTCGCCGAAGACCGTCAGGTGCGGCTCGTTGGTCAGGTCCAGGTAGACCGGCGCGAGTGCCGACTCGTTGACCCCGATCGGGATACCGGGCGCCGAGCGGTCGATGATCCGGGCCAGCTCCGTCACCGGCAGCCGGCGCGGCAGCAACCGCACCTTCGGCGCCGGTCGACCCGACCAGTTCGCGGCCACGTGCCCGGCCAGGGACAGCGAGGCCTCGCTCAGATCATCGATGTCGCGACGGCCGTCGATGCGTGAGATCGCGGTGAGGAAATGCAGCTTGTCCCGGGTCAGGCCACGACCGGGCGACTTCTCCGGCACGTTGTTCGCCGCCCGACGGTCGATCTCGGACTCCGACGCGTCACCGAGGCGCAGCTCCAACTTGGTGCCGAGCAGATCCCGCATGTTGATCCGGATCTCCGCCCACCGCACGGCGGTGAGCACCACGTGCACACCGAAGCCGAGGCCCCGGTTGGCCAACGTGGTAATGGTCTGCTCCAGCTCCTCGTACTCCTGACGCAGGGTGTTCCACCCGTCCACCACCAGGAACACGTCGCCGAACGGATCGTCGGCGAACTCACCGGCGGCACGACGACGACGGTAACTCGCCACCGAGTCGATGCCGTGCTGGGCGAAACGACCCTCCCGATCGTCCAGGACGGCGACCACCTCGGCCACCGTCCGGCGGACCGCCTCGACGTCGCGCCGACCCGCCACCCCGGCCACGTGCGGCAACCGCTCCATGCTGCGTAGCGCGCCCCCACCGAAGTCCAGGCAGAAGAACTGCACCTCCCGCGGCGTGTGCGTGAGCGCCAACGAGGCCAGCAGCGTACGCAGCATCGTGCTCTTGCCACTCAGCGACCGACCGACGATGACCACGTTGCCGCCGGCCCCGGCCAGCTCGACCATCATCGGATCCCGACGCTGCTCGTAAGGGCGGTCCACAACGCCGACGGGCACTGTCAGTCGCCCGCGGCCGGGCCAGGAGGCGGTGCACAACCCGTAGGTCGGGTCCACCGCCAGCGGACCGAGCAGCTCGCCCAGACCCGGCGGGTCGGCCAACGGCGGCAACCACACCTGGTGCGCCGGGCGGCCCCGCCCCTTGAGCTGGTCGATCAGCACGTCGAGCATCGCCACTGCCTTGCCGTCGGCCGGCTGCTCCGCCTCCGGAGCGGTGGCCACCGGCACCTGCGGGACCTGCACCGGTACGAAGTCGAGACCGTAGGGCACGATCCGGCGCTGCACCAGCGCCTGCGAGGCGGAGGCCTGCTGCCCCGGCGCCCGGTACGCCCCCGACACGTACGCGGCCCGGAAGCGCAGCATGGTGCTGGTGTCGGTCTTCAGGTAGCCGTGGCCCGGCGCGTTCGGCAGCTCGTACGCGTCCGGGACGCCGAGCACGATCCGGCTCTCCACAGCGGAGAAGGTCCGCAGACCGATCCGGTACGACAGGTGCGTGTCGAGGCCCCGCAGCTTGCCCTCTTCGAGGCGCTGGCTGGCCAGCAGCAGGTGCACGCCGAGGGACCGACCCAGCCGGCCGATCATCACGAACAGGTCGATGAAGTCCGGTTTGGCGGCGAGCAGTTCGCTGAACTCGTCACAGATGATCAACAAGCTGGGCATCGGCGCCAGCGGTTCACCGGCCGAGCGCGCCTTCTCGTACTCGAAGCGGGAGACGTAGTTGCCGGCCGCCCGCAGCAACTCCTGGCGGCGCACCATCTCACCGGCGAGCGCGTCGCGCATCCGGTCGACGAGCGGCAGCTCGTCGGCCAGGTTGGTGATCACCGCGCTGGTGTGCGGCAGCGCCTCCAGCGAGGCGAAGGTAGCGCCGCCCTTGAAGTCCACCAGGACGAAGTTCAGTTCCTCCGACGAGTGGGTCACCGCCAACGCGGCCACCACCGTACGCAGCAGCTCGCTCTTGCCGGAGCCGGTCGCACCGATCACCAGACCGTGCGGGCCCATGCCCTCGTGCGCCGACTCCTTGAAGTCGAGCTCGACCACGTTGCCGTCCGGGCCGACACCGAGCGGGATGCGCAGCCGGTCGCGGTGCCCACGCGGGCGCCAGGTGTTCTGCACGTCCACCGCTGCGGCGTCGCCGACGCCGAGCAGGTCCGGCAGCTCGGTGCTGCGGGCCAGCGGCTCGTCGCCGCCGGTCTGCTGCTGGGAGAGCCGGAAGGGGGCGATCTGTCGGGCCAACCCCTCGGCGGCCTCCGCGCTGAGTCGGTCGGGACGACCCAGCGTCGACGACGAAGTGCCCCGGACCAGGTCGAGTGAGCCTCCGTCGTTCACGTCGAGGCAGAGCAGCCAGCGGCCGGCGTCGCGCGGCACCGTCCCGGAGAGGTCGATCACGGTGGTCCCGAGCAGACCCGGACCGACCAGCTGGCAGGTCGGCGAGATCTCCCCGCCGTCGATCACCACGACCAGGTGCGGGGCAGTGGTCAGCGGCTTGGCCTCCGGCGCGAACCGGGGCCGCCCGGCCAGCTCGGCGGCGAGCGAGGCCTCGGCCTCGGCCAGGCTGGCGAACACCAGCCGGCGCGCGCCTGCGGCGTCCGTCCGACCGCTGTGGTGGGCGTGTGGCAGCCACTTCACCCAGTCCCAGGACGACTGCCGGTCGGGTGCGGCGACCACAGCGATCACCAGGTCGTCCGGTGCGTGGAAGGTGGTCAGCTGCCCCAGCGCCGCCCGGGTCAGGTCGAGCACCGGCTCGCGGTCGCCGCGCAGCACCACCCGACTGAACGCGCGCACCGACAGCGCCGTCGGCAGTTCGGGCACCGTGGAGTGTGCGCGGACGAACCGGCGGAGCGCGATGGCGCTCATCGGCTCCAGGTCCTCCACCGGCTTCGTCTCCGGTGGGACGATCTCCACGGCGAGCCGCTGCGGGCCGAGGGCGATCCGGGTCTCACCGAAGTCGTCCTCGGTGATCCGCCGTTCCCAGAGTCGCCGGGACGCGGCGATGGACCAGAGCGCGTCGGGCTCCGGGTGCCGCCAGGCCATCGCGGCCCGCTGCTGCTCGGCGGCACGCCGGGTGCGCTTGCGCATCTGCGCCAGGTAGCGCATGTAATCACGGCGATCGGCGTTCAGCTCGGCCTTGTCCTTGCCGCCGCTGTTGGCCAACGAGCCGATCGCCATGCCGAGCATCGAGACACCGAACAGACCACCGGCGACGTAGGTCATCATGCCGCCGCCCTTGCCGGCGTAGAGGAACGCCATGGCGCCGACCCCGCAGAACATCGGCAGGATCATGAGCAACTGCCCCATCCCGCGGGGTGTCGGCTCGGGCAGCTCAGGAGGCGACTCCAGCAGCACCTCGCCGCGCGGCAGGGCCGGCCCCGGCTGACGCGGGAGCCGGCGGAACACCACAGTGCTCACGGCTGTCTCCTCCCCAGAAGCGGCCCTGATGACGTGCGGCCCGCGGAACACCGCCCGCGGGTGGGCATCGTACGTGCCGTCATCGTAGGTAATCTGCCGTGTGCGCGGTGGACCCGGACCGCGGCATCCCAGCCAGCCGATCACAGACGCACACCTGGAGGCCACTGTGGCGACGAAGACGGCGACCGGCGGTCTCAGCCGGATCACCATCGTGGCCCCGCGTACCCGGATGGACCTGGCGCTGCCGTCGGACGTGCCGTTGGCCGACCTGCTCCCCACTCTGCTGCGCTACGCCGGTGAGGACATGGCCGACGAGGGTGCGCGGCACGGCGGCTGGGCACTGTCCCGGTTGGGCGGTGCGCCCCTCGACGGTGGTCGTACCGCGGCGCAGCTCAGCGTCCGGGACGGTGAGGTGCTCTACTTCAACCCCCGGTCCGACGCCGCGCCGGAGATCGTCTTCGACGACGTGGTGGACGCGGTCGCCACCGCGACCAACCAGCGCCCGGGCGCCTGGCAGGTCGGCGCGACCCGATCCTTCGCTGTGGTCTTCGCGGCGGCGGCGCTCGGTGCCGGCGCGCTCGCCGCCCTCTTCGCCGGTCCGCCGCACCTGCCTGGCGCGCTGGCCGCGCTGCTGGTCGCGGTGGCGCTGCTGGTGGGCGCGGCGGTGCTGTCCAGGGCCGCCGGTGACAGCGGCATCGGCGCGGTGCTGGCCCTGGTCGGCCTGGTGCACGCGGCCACCGGCGGCCTGCTGCTGCTGGCCGGTGATCGGGCACTGACCGACCTGGCCAGTCCGCATGTCCTGCTCGCGGCGACCGCCGCGGTGGTGGCCGGCGCGGTGGCGGTGCTGGCGGTCGGCGACCGGTACCCTCTCTTCTTCGCCGCGATCGGGGTCGCGGCCGCGACCGGCCTGGGCGCCGTGCTCTGCCTGGCCCTCGACCTCGACGCGGCGGCCTCCGCCTCGGTGGTCGCCGCTGTCGCGTTCGGCGTGGTGCCGGCGCTGCCGATGATGGCCTACCGGCTGGCCCGGCTGCCGGTGCCGTCGATTCCGACCGGTCCGGAGGACCTGAAGACCGACAGCGAGTCGGTGGACGGCCGCCAGGTGCTCCAGCAGAGCGAGCGCGCCGACGCGTTCCTGACCGGTCTGCTGTGGACGGTGTCGCTGCTGGTGCTGGGCGCGCAACTCGTGCTGGCCCTGGACGGGCGCCTGCCCGCGGTGCTGCTCTGCCTGGTGCTGGCCCTGCTGGCACTGCTGCGGGCCCGCCCCCTCCTGGGCCGGGCGCAGCGCACCCCGGTGCTGCTGGCCGGCACCGTGGGTCTGGGCCTGGCCGCCGCGACCACCTTCGCCGGTGGGTCGCTGCCGGTCCGGCTCGGCCTGATCCTGGGCGGTCTGGTGCTCGCCGCGGTGATCAGCCTGATCTACGGTCTGACCGTCGCCGGCAAGCGCATCTCGCCGGTCTGGGGCCGTCTGCTCGACATCGCCGAGATCCTGCTCATCATCTCGCTGGTGCCGCTCGCCTTCTGGGTCTGCGGCCTCTACGGCTGGATCGTCAACCTCCGCCCCTGACCGTGCGCCCCCGCACCGGTCAGCGCGACCGCAGATCGGTGGAGACGCCCAGCGCCGACGCGACCGGAGCGGTGGCGTAGACCCCCGGGCCGTGCTGACCGTCCATCGGCCGGGTGGACGCGCCCACCCGGCCGGCGACGTCGCGAACCACCTTGACCAGGGCCTCGACGTGGTTGTCCATCGCCGCGACCCGCAGCAGCGGTGCCGCCACCCGACCGTCCGACGAGACGGTCACGGCCACCGTGTGCGACGGTGCCGAGGTCGCGGTGATCGCGTCCACCAGCGGACCGAGCGGCGCGTCGAAGCGGCCCGGCAGAGCCATGCAGCGGTGCGTCCAGCCGCCGCCGCGCAACCCACGCCAACTCTCGGCCGGCGCCTCGGGCACCAGGTCGAGGCCGGCGGCCGAGACGATGGCCGCACGCAGCTCCTCCCGGCCCAGTGGGCGATGTGCCAGCCCCGCCGAGGTCAGCGCCTTGCCGAGCCGGCCGATGCCGGCAGCCACCGTCCGGTGTACGCCGGTCAACCCGCCGCCCCGGCTCACCGCCTCGACCCGGGCATCCCGGACGGTGAGCCGCACCGCCACCCAGACGGTCCGGTGAGCAGCCGGCGGCGCGCCGGGTGCCGGGTACCAGACCAACGTGTGCGCAACGACCTGGGCCCGGGAGACCGGGGCGCTGAAGTCCGCGAGCACCCGCAGCGCGCGGTCCACGGCGGCGGCGTCGACGGAGCCGACCGCCGCACCGGTGGCGGACTGCAGGGCGACGGCGGCGAACCAGCCCTGGTCGTCGCGCCCGATGCCGAGCCGGGTGCCTCGGTCGGTCAGCTCGATGACGCTCAGCTCGGGAGCGAGCGCAGCCAACCTCGGGTCGGTCGCCGTGCCGCTGGCCAGGGCTGCCAACGCCCGCTCACCACGTCGCCGCAGACGCCGGCGCAGCAGCAGGTCCTCGAACCACCAGCGGCCACCCCGACGGGCGAAGGCCGCCAGGACGACCAGCAGCGAAGCGACACCCGCCGCGGCGAGCACCCAGCTGGGTCCGGCCGTGGCGGCCCAGACGCCGACCACGCACAGCTCCAGTACGACGAGCTGCCCGACCAGCACGGGGCCGACCCGCCCACGGCCGGGCCGCTCGGCCGGGGGCGCCGGCCGGGTCGGAACGTCCACAGGGTCCGTGACCGCTCGGACGGGTGGCGCCTGAACCTGCGTCATCGCTGACTGTCCCTCCTGCACGGTACGACTCTGCGCCGGGTCTTCTCCGGTGCCGGCCACGAGCGGTGGTCCCAAGGAACCACAGTCGGCCCCTTATCGTAGGGAAGCCCGCGACGGCACCCCGACCCTGATCGTCGCGGATCCACCCCGCCGGAGGTAAGTCATGCGGACCCGCCGCGATCAGGTGCAGGCGTACCGCTTCGTCACCCGCCGCATCGTCTCCGCCTTGCTGTCGGGCGATCCGGAGACCACCAACCTGCCGATGCGACGTCTCGGCATGGCCGTCTTCGGCAGTGTCCTCACCGCGGCCATCGTGCTGGGCGGGGTCGGGGCCTACGGCCAGTTGACCGGTGGCGCGGCACCGCTGGACGACCAGACCCTGGTCATCGAACGGGAAACCGGCGCGACGTACGTGTTCATCGAGGGCAAGTTGCACCCGACGCTCAACTACACCTCGGCACGCCTCATCGTGAACGATGCGAGTGCCCAGGTGCGGACGATGTCCCAGGCGTCGCTGCGGGACCGGCCGCGCGGCGTCACCGTCGGCATCGTCGGGGCGCCTGACGCCCTGCCGGACCGCAAGTCGCTGACCGGCCTGCCCTGGTCGGTCTGCGACGTGCCCGACCCGGTCGACCGGCAGCGTTCCAGCACCCGGCTGGTGATCGACCGGGCGCTGCCCGGCGGCACGCCGCTGGGTGACCGGGCGGTGCTGGTCTCGGTGAACGACCAGCGGTACCTGGTCACCAACAACACCCGACTCCAGCTGCTCGATCCGTCCCGCACGATCACGGCGCTGCGGATGGCCGGCACCGAGCGACTCCAGGTCGGACAGCAGCTGCTCAACGCCGTGCCGGCCGGGCCACCGCTGCGCCGGCCGTCACTGCCCGGCGAGGGTCAGCCCAGCAGCCGCACTGTGGCAGGGCAGACGTACGACGTCGGTTCGGTGTTCAAGGCCGCCGGGCGGCACTACGTGCTGACCCGGGACGCTCTCGTCTCGATCAGTGAGATCACCGCTCTGCTGCTCGTCAGCAACGGCGGTCGGATCACCGACATCACCCCGAACCAGGCCAGCGAGGCATTCGAGGAGCGGCGGATCGAGGAGGAGGGGGTGCCGGCGACGATGCCCGCCCTCTACCCGGCCCAGCCCGGTCAGACCACGCTGTGCGCGACGTACCGCAAGGGCAGCGCGGGCGGCCCGCCGACGACCACCCTGGAGGTCTTCGACCGGGTGCCGACCGAGTTGACCGACAGCGATCCGGGCCTGGTGCCGGTGCGCCAGACCAGGCGCGACGCGGTACGCACCGCTGAGGCGGTGCTGCTGCCCGGCGGCAAGGGTGTCATCGCGCAGGCCTCGCCCGGTGCCGGGACCAGCGGTTCCGGTGCCGCCGGGTCGACGATCTACCTGATCAGCCCGCAGGGCATCCGGTATCCGCTCGCTTCGGCGGAGACCCTCGACGTGCTCGGTTACGGCGGGATCACCCCGCTGGCGGTGCCCGGCTCCCTGCTCGCACTGATCCCGACCGGGCCGACGCTGGACCGCGAGGACGCGTTCGCCGTCTTCGCTGCCGACGGACCGGCACCGACCGCACCGCCGTCGACCGCGCCGAGGTCGGGCTCGCCGTCAGCGGCACCGCCGTCGGGTATGCCGTCCGCCGCGCCACCGTCGGGGTCGACATCGTCGAGTCCCGCCAGTGGCACCCCGTCGAGCGGTGGGACCGGCGGAGGGTCCGCGGAATCGACCGACGCCGACGGCTGAGCAGCTTCGACGGGTCGCCCGGAGTCGCACTGGTGGACTAACCTGGATGCCGCTGACGGTTGTCAACCAGAACGACGGGGATGTTGCCATGGCCGGGCGTACGGAAGTCGACCTGTTGTCCCTTGAGGACTTCCACGAGCACCTGGCGTCGCGGTTGAGCCAGGCCGAGTCGGTGCTGCGCAAGCTCAACACCGAGATGCAGTGCCGTCCTCCGGCCCTGGGCTCGTTCTTCGACGCCACCGACAAGGCGCGTCGCTACAGCGAGGTCCACCAGTCCTATGTCGACCAGGCCGAACGGATCCGGCAGGCGGTGCTGGCGGCACAGCAGGCGACGAGCACGATCCTGAACAACTACCGCACCGCCGAGGCACGTAACGCGGCGAACGCCGACGATGTCACCGCCGCGCTGACCCCGGTCGACCGGGCGTTGCAGCCGAAGGAGGACGGGCGTGTCTGACTACACCCAGCGCTACCAGGGCAACAGTCACCAGCAGCTGTACGACGGCCTGATGGCGGGCAAGCCGGAGCAGATCGAGGGCGTGGCCACCCAGTGGGCCGAGCTCAAGGGCATCCTCGACGGTCTCGGCCGGGAGCTGAGCGGCGACCTCGACAAGCTCGCCAACACCTGGACGGGTTCGGCGGGTCAGGAGTTCCACCGGCGACTCAGCTTCATCGTCGCCCACACTGACGCGCTGGGCGAAGGGATGGCCGGCATCAGGCAGGGGTTGACCATGATGGCCGACCATCTGCGCGACGCCCACAAGCAGGCTGAGAGCCCGGAGGAGACCGACGACAACGACAAGGCGATCGGCGGTGCGATCAAGGGTGGCGCGGTCTTCGGTCTGACCGGTCTGATCGTCGGAGGCATCGCGGGTCACCAGCAGGACAAGGCAGAGCAGGAGAAGGCCCACCAGCGGATGGTGAACCTGGTGGCCGGCCTGGCCAACAGTTACGAGATCTCCGCCTACGACCGGGTGGTCGAACCGCCCCCACCGGATCCGGACACGCCGACCACCGCCCGGAAGGACCCGACGACGCCACAGAGCGTCTCGGCGATCGCCCGGGTGAGCGGCGGCCCCCACACCGGCGCCGACACCGGCCGCAAGGGTGACGCGACCATCTCGACGCCCGACCATGTCGCCCAACTGCCGGGCGACGGTTCGACGCCGGGCGAGGTCGGCGCGGTCACCGGCGGCGGGGCTGCTGTCGTCACCGTTCCGACCGGCGCTGGCAGCGACCTCGCTGGCGGCGGCACGTCCCTCGCCGGAGCCGACCCGCTTCTCGGCGGCGCGCTGCTCGGCGGGGGTGCCGCCGGGCTGGTCGGGCTGTCCGGGCCGGCCGGCGCGCCCACCGCGGCGAGCACCGGTCCCGGCCTGCTCTACGGGGCGCAGGGCGGGGCACCGGCCGGCGGGGTGTTGCGCAGCGGCGCGCTCGCCGGCTCGGGCAGCGCGGCCCCCACCTCGGCTCGACCGACCGGCGGTGGCGCGGCCCCGGCGGAGACCCGCGCCGCCAACGGGGTCGGGCGCAGCATCGACGGCCAGCGTGGCGGGAGCGGCGGCCGTCCGGCCATGACCGGTGGCAACGCCCGGCCGGGGTCCGGCGGCGGTCGTCCCGGTGTGCTCGGCGGGCAGGGGCGTGCGCAGGACGACGACTCCGACGAGCGGCTGACCTGGCTGACCGAGGACGAGATGGTGTGGCAGGGCGACGACAAAGCCGCGCCCCCGGTGCTCGGCACCGGCGACTGACCACGGCCCACCGCCGGCCAGCACGCACCACCGGCGGTGCGCCCCCGACGATTGACGGTGCCCCCGATCGGACCCGATCCGGTCGGGGGCGTTGCCGTTTCCGGGCCCTGATCGGCGGTGTCCACAGTGCGCATGGTGGTGGCGGTCACGCCCGCGCCGCCCATCGCCGTGCTGCGGTTGGCCGGAACGGGCGATAGGTTGGTCAGGTGTCGTCAGCAGCGTCCGTCCGCCCAGCCAGGTGGGCTGTGCTGCGGTCACTGCGGGAACTGACCCGCCTGGCGGTCACCGCGCTCGTCCTCGCGGTCGGCCTCGGTGCCGCTCTCGCCGCGACCCCACCGCCCACCCCCACGCCGCTGCGGCCCAGCGCCGTGAGCAGCCGGGTGGCGAGTGTCAGCCCCGACGCCGGCCCGGCCGACGAGCGAGCCGGCCAGCCCGCTGAAGCCCCGCCGGCTGGCACGCTCGACACCGCCACGGCGACCGCTCCGGTCGCGGCGGGCCCGGTGCACGTCCCGGCCGCCGATCCCGGCCGTGGCTCTCCCGCACGACGCGGCCCACCCACCCGCTGAGCCAGGCCCGGCGATCCCCGGGGCCCGATCCCGGCTGATCCTCCCGCACGGCACCTGAGTTCGCCGTCCACGGGATCATCCCGCCACCGGGCCGACCGGTGCTGCCGCGCCTTCCTGCCGCCCGTCGATACCCGCCTTCGACCGCGAGGTGCTGTTACATGCAAACCATCCTCTCCGCCGTCCTGCCCGACCTCTCCCGGGCCGCCGTCATCTGGCTGAGCCTGCTCGGGGTGGTAGCCGTCGCTGTCTCCGCTCTCCTGCTGCGACCCGGCCGGCTCCGCTTCGACCCGGGTTCCCGGATCCGGCGCGCCGCAATGCCGAGCCAACTTGAGCAGGCCCAGGAGGAGCGGGAGCAGAGCCGTTACGCGCAGGAGGTCGCGGTGGCCGCCGAGCGGGCGACCACCACCGTGCAGCGCCGCCGGACGGAGTGGGTTGCCGCGCAGGAGGCGGTCGAGGCGGCCTGGCTGGCGTACGAGGCGGCCGAGGCTGGCGTACGGCGGTTGGACGCGGCGGCCGCCATGCCGCTGCCGCACACCGCACGGACCCCCGCCGAGTACGCGGACCGCGAGCGCTACCTGCACCGGGCGGCGCTGGATGCGTACTGGCGGCGGGACCTGTCGGTGGAGCAGCTCAGCGACGTCTTCGCGCACCGCGACGGCTGGGACCCGCGACTGCACCCGGTCGAGCAGGAGCTGGTGCTCCAGCGGGCGATCCGGGACAACCTGGCGGCCCGGCACGCCGCAGCCCGCGAGCGGGAGCAGAGCGCGTGGCGAGCGGCGGAGTTGGCGGTTGCCGCGGCTCGCAGTCTGCGCGAGGAGGCGCACGCCGCGAGCGGGCGACGGGTCGCCGAGTCCGCGTCCGTGCTGCCGCTGAGCGAGGTTGCCCGGCCGGTGGGCGCGCAGCCTCGGGAGAACGTCGAGCAGACCCGGGAGAACAAGGTGACCGCTCGCGGCCGTGCGACGGTGCCCGCGTTCTGAGCCGCGCGGGCTCGGGTGGGTTAGCGTGACGGCATGTCCCGACAGGCGTGGGTCCTCGTGGTGATCGCCAGCATCCTGGCGCTCGCCACACTGGTCGGTGCCGTGGTGCTGGCGGTGCGGGTGGTGCGTACCCGGCGGATGCTGACCGGGCTGGGCGCGGGCGGCAAGGTCGCCTTCTACGGGGCGCTGATCTACACGGTCTTCCCGGTCGACGTGCTGCCGGACCCGATCTACCTGGATGACATGGGGGTCCTGGCCGCCGCGCTGATCTACCTGACCCGGCTGGTGCACCAACGTCGGGCGGCAGGCCGCCAGCTGCCCGGTCAGCCGGACGCCCCGCCGGATCGGGGCCAGGTGCGCCGCCGCGTGCCATGATCGGGATCGGTTCGGCGGACAGGGGACGGGCATGGCGGGCGATCATCGGTTGGACGTGCACGATGAGCGGGTTGTCGCCTTCTGCGCCGAACGACACCTGGCGACGCTGACCACCCTGCGGGCGGACGGTACCCCGCACGTCGTACCGGTCGGGGTGACGCTCGACCCGGCGGCCGGCCTGGCCCGGGTCATCACCTCCGGCGCCTCCCGCAAAGCCCGTCAGGTGGCGGCTGCCGGCGCGGCGGGCGCGGCGGTGGCCGTGTGCCACGTGGATGGCCGCCGCTGGTTGACCATCGAGGGCCGCGCGGTGCTGCGGTCGGATCCGGCCGCGGTGGCGGAGGCGGAGCGGCGGTACGCCGAGCGGTACCGGACACCACGCCCGAATCCGGAGCGGGTGGTCATCGAGATCACCGTGACCAGGTTGTTGGGCAGCCTCTGAGCTGACCGTCTGTCCCCGATGACCGGTTCGGGTCGGGCAGGGATGTCGTGCGGGTCCCGGTGCCCTCAGCCGGCGGAATTCTCCGTGGAGCAGAGCCGTTACGCCCTCGGTACGCCCAGGGCCGAGACCACAGCTGGTCGGCCCCCGTGTTGCGCCGAGCGCCATTCCCGGTGCTGCCGCCCTCCGCTTGTCGGAGCCGACAACCCCCGAACGGAGACTCGACCATGAACCCGATCGTCCAGAAGAGCGGCCTGTCCGTCGTCGGCCTGCTCGTCGCCGGCGGCTGCGCCCTCGGCCCGGCGGTGGCCGCGCAGGCCGCGCCGGCACCCGCCGCTCCGGCTTCGTCGAGCCAGACCGACAGGCACGCCGAGCGGGTCCTTGGCGTCGACTACCAGGCCCAGCCGAACTTCTACTACTGCGGCCCGGCCGCGACCAGGATCGCGTTGTCCGCCCAGGGCAAGGCGCTCTCGCAGGACGAGGTGGCCCGGCTGCTCGGCACCACCGAGGCGGGCACCCCCTCGGCCCTGGACACCACCCGGGTGCTCAACGAACTGACCGGCGGCAAGTACCGGACCACCGAGATCCGTGATTCGGTGGCCCGCCCCGACCAGGTCGAGCAGTTGCGCCGTGACGTGCTGGCCGCGGTGGACGCCGGCCGCCCGGTGGTGGCCAACATCAAGGGCACGACAGTGGACACCGACGGCAACCCGCACTCGTACGAGGGTGGCCACTACCTGACCCTCGTCGGCTACCGCGACGGTGGTGACACGATCCGGGTCGCCGACCCGGCCGACCCGGCGTTGGGCGAGTACTGGATGAGCCTGCCGAAGGTCGCCAACTGGATCGCCGAGCGCGGCTACTCCTCCTGATCCGGACGCTTCACCGGGCCGGCCTCTCCCGTGCGGGGAGGCCGGCCCGTCCGTTGTCACGGCGGTTGGCGAGGTGCGCGCGTCGGCGGGCTCGGGCGGCTCGCGTCGGTGGGGCCCGGTGCAGTTGTCGGCGGAGTGGCGGGTGGATCTCGGCCTCGCCGGCTCCGGCCGCCCGGCGCACGATCCGGTTGGCGTCCTCGGGTTCGGAACCCGCTGCCCGGAGCAGGTCGCTGGCCGCGGTACGCAGCCCGGTGACGAGGGATTCGACGAACGACTTGACCCCGGTCGCCGATGCCCGCCCGGCCAACTCGGCGCACTGCTCGACCAGTCGACGGGTGCGCTGGGTGTCGTCGCCGACCTTGCACTCCGCACGCATCTCCGCCACCGCCTGACCCAGTCGGCCCATCGCGTCCGGCAGCTCCGGTGGGATCGGCTCGTCGTACTGCAAGGCAGTGGTCGACCAGCGGGCCATGGCGCGAGTGTCCAGCAGTAACCGCTCCAGGTGGCCCGCGCTGCGGGCGTAACGGTGGTACTGCTGCCGGCGGTGCCAGCGCACCGGGGCGATCGTCACCACTTCCTCGGCGCCGCTGAGCGCATCGTGCAACCGGCCCAGGTCGTCCTCGGTGCTGCGGAGCCGGTCGAGAACGCCCATGGTCCGGGCGACGTCGCGCTCGCGCAACGCCTGCGCCAGCTCGTCGAGCTGCTCGCAGAGGATCGCGAAGATCGGTGCCGCGGCCCGGTCCAGCACCCGCATCGGGTTGATCGGCAACAACAGCGCGACCACCACCAGGCCGACCGCCCCACCGACGAGCGCGTCGAAGATGCGGGGCACCTCCAGGCCGCGTTGCATCGGGGCCAGCGTGGCGATCAGCACGGCGGTACCGCCGGCCTGGCCGACGAGCGGACCGCCCTTACCGGCCACCAGCAACGCGCTGGCGATGGCCAACGCGACCACCACGCCGGTCTGCCACGGTCCCGAGCCGAGCAGGAATCGCAGCGTGTCGCCGATGATGATGCCCAGGGCCACGCCGCCCAACAGTTCGAAGGTCCGGCGGGCCCGCTGCCCGATGGCGGTGGCGATCGTACCGACGGCGGCGGCGGGTGCGAAGACGTGCGATCCCTGGCCGAGCAGATTCTTGGCGAGCAGGGCGGCGATGGCCGCGGCCAGCCCGGCCTGGATGGAGATCACCAGAGTGACCTCCCACTGCCGGGCCCGGATCCGGCCGGCCTGCCCGCCACGGTGCCGCACCCGCCGGACCGTCCGCTCGGCGGTCTCATCGAACCGCGACTGATCGCGGTCGGCGGGTGGGCGTTCGTCGGCCATGGCGGCGGTTACCCCGGCGGCGGCACGGCAATCGTGACGGCCGGGCACCACCCGCCACCGCAGGTACCAGAGACACCGTCGTACGCATCGTCAACCGTGGGTTTGTGCAGCCCCGTGGGGGTACCAGAGCCACACACCTCCCACCGATCCGCAACCGGTAAGGGGCCGTGACAATGACCAATCCACCGAACACCGACGACCACGACGCCGTCGACATCCTGATCTCCGATCATCGTGCGATCGAGGCGGTCCTCGTCGAGTTGGCGACCCGGCAGGGCACTGCCGAGCACCGCCGACACCTCGCCGACGTGGTGATCGCCGAACTCGTCCGCCACTCGGTGGCCGAGGAGGCGTACGTGTATCCGATCGCCCGAAAGGTGCTGCCCGACGGCAACGAGATCGCCGATCGGGAGATCGCGGAGCACGCCGACGCCGAGCGGACCATGAAGGAGCTGGAGTCGGCCGACCCGTCCGACCCCCGCTTCGACGAACTGCTCGCCCACCTGACCAGCACCGTCCGACACCACGTGGCGGAAGAGGAGAAGGAGCTCTTTCCGCGGCTGCGCGCGGCGACGGCCCGTGAGGAGCTGGTCGAGATCGCCGCCCGGGTGACGGTGATCAAGGAGATCGGGCCGACCCGGCCGCACCCGGGGAGCCCGGAGCACCCACCGGCGAACAAGCTGCTCGCCCCCGGCATCGGCCTGGTCGACCGGTTGCGTGACGCGTTGAGCGGCCGGCCGACCTCGATGGACGAGCTACGCGACAAGCGCTGACCCGCGTCGTCCGGACCCGGCACTCCCGGGTCGCCGAGGCTCGGCGACCCGGGAGAAGCGCGGCGGGTCAGCGGACCTGATCGCCCTCGCCGGTGCGCGCCTGGGCCTGGTCGACGCCCTTGTCGATCTGATCGCCGTACTTGCCGCCGGTGCGCTTGTCGGCCATGTCGCCGGCCTTCTCCGCACCCTGGTCGACCTGCTTGTCATGCTTGTCCGCGAAGTCCTTGGCCTTGTCCATGAAGTCACCCATGGCGTTCCTCCTCAGTCTGGTCCGTCCCCTTCGCGTTCCCTCGGCCGGACCACGCAAACGCCGCCGCTCCGGACGTGATTGGCGAACACCCACCGGCGTCACTCCGGCCGACGTACGATCCGCGCGGGCAACGGCCAGCGATTCGGGTGTCGGGGCACGACCGACCGGGTACCGACCTCGTCGACATCGAGGAGGACCGACATGGCCGCAGAGGTACCCGGACCGACAGGCGGCCCCGGGCCGCGCCAGACCTGGGCGGCGCTGCCGTGGCTGGTCCGGACCGCTGTGTTGTGGAGCGCCTGCCTGGTGGTGATCGCCGCGGGGCTCTACCTGCTTGGCCGGATCGCCGTCCTGTTGGCGCCGCTGGCCATCGCGCTGGCCGCCACCATCTTCCTCACCGCGCTGCTGGATCCGGTCCTGCTGCTGCTGCGCCGGTTGCGCCTGCCGGCGGCGCTGGCCGCGCTCTGCACCGTACTGCTGCTGCTCGGCATCCTGGTCGGCGTCGGCGCTCTGGTGTGGAACCTGACGGCCAGCCAGTTCGATCAGCTCAGCCAGGAGTTGACGCAGGGGGTCGAACGCAGCCGGGACTTCGTGACGTCCACCCTGCCGGTCAGCGAGGCACAGCTGGACCGGCTGGTCGACCAGGCTCGGGAAGGGCTCAGCGGCAGCTCACCGGATCCGGTGGCCGGCGCCCGGACCGCCACCGAGGTGTTCGGCTCCGCGCTGCTGGCTCTGGTGCTGCTCTTCTTCCTGCTCAAGGACGGCCGGTCCATGTGGCACTGGGTGCTGTCCCGGGCGTCCGGCCCGAACCAACCAGTGCTGGCCGAGGCCGGCCGCAACGGTTGGCAGACGTTGGGCGCGTACAGCCGGGGAACCATGTTCATCGCCGCGATCGACGCGCTGGGCATCGGGCTGGCTCTCGTGGTGCTGCGGGTGCCACTCGCCCTGCCGCTGGCGTTGATCACGTTCCTCGGCGGGTTCGTGCCGATCATCGGGGCGACGGTGGCCGGCGCGGTGGCGGTGCTGGTGGCGCTGGCAGCCAACGGGCCGACCACAGCGCTGCTCACCCTCGCGGCGGTGATCGCCGTGCAGCAGATCGAGGGCAACCTGCTGGAGCCGCTGGTCATGAAGCGGCAGGTCCGACTGCATCCGGCGGTGATCCTGGTGGCGGTCACCGCTGGCACGCTGATCGCTGGCATCGCTGGCGCCTTCGTCAGCGTCCCGATCACCGCCGTCCTCTGGCGCGTCATCGACACCGTCCAACAGCGCCGCTCGACCTCGGCTCTGCTGCCCTCGGAGTGATCATCACCGACCGAGGTGCGTGGTGAACCAGGTGCCAGCCTGATCGGCGACCTGCTCAAGGGTGCCGGCCTCCTCGAAGAGATGGGTGGCGCCGGGGATCACCCGCAACTCGCCGACCTCCCCCAACTCGGCCAGCGCCCGCTCGTTGAGCGTGATCACCTCTTCGTCCAGCCCGCCGACCAGGAGCAACGTCGGGGTACGCACCTGGGCCAGCGCGCTCCCGGCCAGGTCCGGCCGACCACCCCGGCTGACCACTGCGGCCACCCGATCGGCGCGGGACGACGCCGCGACCAGGGCAGCGGCAGCACCCGTGCTGGCCCCGAACAGGCCGATCGGCGCATCGCCGGCAGGACGCTCGACGGCCAGCCAGTCGACGATCCCGGCCAGCCGGCTGGCCAGCAGCCCGATGTCGAAGCGCAGTTCGGCTGTTCGCGCGTCCACCTCGTCCTCGGCCGGGGTGAGCAGGTCCGCCAGCACCGTGCCGAGCCCACTGTCGTTCAGCGTCCGGGCCACCGCCACATTGCGCGGGCTGTGCCGGGAACTGCCGCTGCCATGCGCGAACAGCACCACGCCGACCGGCTGGGCGGGCAGCGTCAGGTCGGCGGGGAGTTGAGCGTCCCCGACCGGAATGGTCACGCTGCGCTGCTCGTCCATGCCCCACCTCCGCGTACTCGCCGGTGGCCCGGTTACCCCGCCCGCCGCCGGGCACGCACGCCGCGACGGCGTTCACCCGGGGCCGTGCGCCCGCCGCCGGGCCGCGTTTGTCGGCTGGGGCGCCGGGTACGCGACGAGCGACCGCAGACCGTGTCGGCGCAGCCGCGCCCCGACGGATCGCGAGGATCGCCATGGCCAAGCAGCAGATTTCCCGGCAGCAGCAGCTGACCGAGCGAGCCCAGCGTGAACAGGACGCCGAGCGCAACCAGGACGTCGGGGACCAGGATTTCGGCGACCAGGCCGCTTCGGCCCGGCTGCCCGACGACCCGAAGGCGGCGGCGCCCCGGGACGCGATCGGGCGTCCGTCCACCGGCGAGCCGGTCTGATCCACCTCGACCGGCGAGCCGGTCTGATCCACCTCGACCGGCGAGCCGGTCTGATCCACCTCGACCGGCGAGCCGGTCTGATCAACCTGGGCCGGCACTTCGGTCTGATCAACAGCTCGGACGGGCGGGGCGGGAAGACTCCCGCCCCGCCCGTCACTGTTCGCGTTCGGGCAACCGCAGCAGCGGGGACCGGCCCGGTGGCTGCTCGGGCGGCGGGCCGGACGGCTCGGCCGGCGGCACCGGTACCGTCACCGGCTCGTCGCAGGTCACCCGCAGCACCTGGTCATGGTGGCGCAGCTCCACCACGTCGTCCGGGCCGCCGTGTCGCAGCGAGTACGTCGTCTGGTGCGGCCGGACATCCACCCGCAGCGACAGCCCCCGCCACTGGAGTGAGAACTCCAACCGGCTGAGTCGGCTGGATAGCCGGGGGGCGAAGGACAGCTCGCCGTCGTGGTCGCGTAGACCGCCCAACCCGCTGACCAGGGCGAGCCACGCGCCGGCCAACGACGCCATGTGAACGCCGTCGCGGGTGTTCTCGTTGAGGTCGTGCAGGTCCATCAACGCGGCCTCACGCAGGTAGGTGTGCGCGAGTTCGGGGTGGCCCACCTCGGCGGCGAGCACCGACTGGGTGCACGCCGACAACGACGAGTCGCGTACGGTGCGGCGCTCGTAGTAGAGGAAGTTGCGCACCTTCTCCTCGGGTGTGAAGGCATCTCCCCGCCAGTGCATGGCGAGGACCAGGTCGGCCTGCTTCACCACCTGCTTGCGGTACAGCTCGAAGTACGGGTAGTGCAGCAGCAACGGGTACTTCTCCGCCGGTGTGTGCGTGAAGTCCCATTCCTGGAGTCGGGTGAAGCCCTCGACCTGCTGGTGGACCTCGAGTTCATCGTCGTACGGGACGTGCATCGAGGTGGCGGCGTCCCGCCAGCTCGCGGCCTCCTCGTCGGTGACCCCGAGGTGGAACGCCTCGTCCCGGTGGCGCATGACCACTTCGGCGGCGGCGAGCAAATTCCGCTGCGCCATCAGGTTGGTGTAGACGTTGTCGTTCTTCACTGCGGTGTACTCGTCCGGGCCGGTGACACCATCGATGTGGAACTGCCCGTGCCGGTCGTGGTGGCCGATCGAGCGCCACAGCCGGGCGGTCTCCACCAGCAGCTCCAGCCCGATCTCCCGTTCCAGCTGGGTGTCCCCGGTGACCATCACGTAGCGGCGCACGGCGTCGGCGATGTCGGCGGCGATGTGGAAGGCTGCCGTTCCGGCCGGCCAGTACCCGGATGATTCCGGGCCGCCGATGGTGCGCCAGGGGAAGGCGGCGCCCTTGAGGTTGAGCGTCTCGGCGCGTTCCCGCGCCGAATCCAGCGTGGTGTGTCGCCACTGCAACGCGCTGCGCACCGCGCTCGGCTGGGTGTACGTGAGCACCGGAAGGACGAACATCTCGGTGTCCCAGAAGGCATGACCGTCGTAACCGGGGCCGGTCAGCCCCTTCGCCGAGATCGGCCGCTGCTCGGCCCGCGCGCCGGCCTGCAACACGTGGAAGAGCCCGAACCGGACCGCCTGCTGCACCTCCGGGTCGCCCTCGACCAGCACGTCGGAGGCGTCCCAGAACGCGTCGAGGTAGTTGCGCTGTTCCCGGTGCAGCCCGTCCCATCCGTCGAGTCGGGCGCCGGCCAGTGCCGCGCCGACCTGGTCGCGCAACGCCGGCAGGGACCGGCGACTCGACCAGCTGTACGTCAGATACTTGATCACCCGCAGCTTCTCGCCGGGCTGGAGCACGCAGGCGATGGTGGTCCGCACCCAGTCCTGGTAACCCTCGGACTCGATGGTGGTGTGGTCCGGGCCGTGCACCTCGTGCTCCATGGCGGCGGCGACCCGTAGACCGGAGACCTTCGTGCGGTGGATCAGCTGGCCGCCGTCGGGGGTGGTCAGCTCCTCCTCGGCCTGGAGAGGCGACTCCAGCACCGCCGCTACCCGGGGGTCCTTGCTCTGCGCGGGCAGCGATTCGTTCGCCACCAACTCGGACTGCACGATCAGCCGCAGCGGGCCGTCGACGGCCTCCACCTCGTAGCTGATGGCGGCCACGGACCGCTGGGTGAACGAGACGAGACGGGTGCTGCGGACCTTGACCTCCCGGCCGGCGGGCGAGCGCCAGTGCAGCTCCCGGTGCAGCGTGCCGGCCCGCAGGTCGAGGATCCGCTCGTGGGCGATCAGCTCGCCGTAACGCACGTCGAGCGGTTCGTCGTCGACCAGCAGCCGGATCAGTTTGCCGTTGGTGACGTTGACGATGGTCTGCCCGGACTCGGGGAAGCCGTAGCCCGCCTCCGCGTACGGCAGTGGACGCAGCTCGTAGAACGAGTTGAGGTAGGTGCCGGGCAGGCCGTGCGGTTCGCCCTCGTCGAGGTTGCCCCGCAGGCCGACGTGCCCGTTGGAGAGCGCGAAGACCGACTCGGACTGGGCCAGCACGTCCATGTCCAGCCGGGTCTCCCGGACGTGCCACGGCTCGACCGGGTAGGCGCGCTCCCGAATCATCCGGAGCCTCGTTCGGCGGCGAGCGGGTCGGTGGCGGTGCGGTCCGGCGCCGGGGGGTTCGCGCGGTCGAGCAGGTCGGCGAGGTCGGTCACCACGATGTCGGCCCCGTGGGCCAGCAGCTCGTCGGCTTGCCCGACCCGGTCGACGCCGACCACGTAGCCGAAGCCACCGGCGCGGCCGGCGGCCACCCCGGAGAGCGCGTCCTCGAAGACGGCGGCCTGCGTCGGGTCGACGCCGAGCAGCCTGGCTCCGGCGAGGAACGAGTCGGGCTGTGGTTTGCCGCGCAGCCCCTGCGTGCGCGCGACGATCCCGTCCACCCGGGCCTCCAGCAGCGGCTCCAGCCCGGCGGCGGCGACCACCTCACCCCCGTTCGCGCTGGCGGTGACGACGGCTCGGCGGAGGCCGGCAGCGGCCGCCGCCTTCAGATACCGCACCGAGCCCGGGTAGACCTCGACGCCTGCGGTACGCAGACGGTGCAGCAGCAGGACGTTCTTGCGGTTGCCCAGGCCGTTGACGGTCTCCGCCTCCGGCGGGTCGTCCGGGCTGCCCTCGGGCAGCACGATCCCTCGGGAGGCGAGGAACGACCGCACGCCGTCGGCCCGGGGGCGGCCGTCGACGTAGCGGTTGTAGTCCGGGCCCGGGTCGAACGGTTGGAACGGTTCGCCGGAGGTCGCTGCGCGCTGACGGAGGAACTCGTCGAACGTCTGCGTCCAGGCGGCGTTGTGTACGCGGGCGGTCTGCGTCAGCACACCGTCCAGGTCGAAGAGACAGGCGGTCACGTGAGCAGGTAGGCCCAGCACGGTACGAATCTATCCACCCTGCTGGGCACGCAAACCCATTTCGGCCGCCCTGAGGCGTTTCAGTTCGGTCGCAGCGTCCAGATCACTGTCATCTCCGAGGTCGGTTTGCCGTCCTCGGTGGTGAGCTGGACCTCGACGGGGAATTCCGGTCGTCGCCCGGCGGCCAACTCCTCGGTCACCTCGGCCGCCGGCCGGCCGAGTCGCGCGGTGGCCAGCACCGGACCCATGGCGAGTTTCCGGTAGGCGATCTCGGCCCGGACGGCCAGTGGCACGGCCCGGTCGAGCAGTTGCCCGAAGGCAGCCAGCACGACCGCGCCGGAGGCCGTCTCGCCGAGGGTGAACATGGCACCGGCGTGCGGCCCGCCGATGTGGTTGTGGGTGGCCGCCGAGTCGGGCAGCCGGACGACTGCCCGCACGCCGCCCTCGGCCTCGGGTGCCACCTCGACGAACTCGATACCGAGCGTGCGAGCGAACGGCACCGCTTCCAGCATGCCGGCCGCCACCTGGCGGGAGTCGATAGTCATGGCCTGACGTTACTAACCGGTAACCATGCCGGCAACCAGCGATTTCGCCGCCAGGGCACGGTCAGACGTCGTCAGCGCCAACCCACGTCGATCCGGTCGCCACGCTCGTCGAAGAAGTGCAGCGCGTCCATCCGTACCGAGACGGCGAGCGGGTGACCGGCGCTGACCGCCGGGTACGGCGCCAGCCGCACCGCCAGCTCCGCCGGGCGGCGGTGGTGCCGGCCCGGATCGGGGAGCACGCTGGTCTGGACGCCACTGGCCGGAGCCTCCTGCGTGTCCACCGGCTTGCCGGTGAGCCGCTGCATCACCGAGCCGAAGCGGCGTAGGCCGCGTTGGCCGACCGGCGGCGGGTCGAGCGGGGCACCCATCTCGTCGACCACGATCGCGGTCGCGCCGATGTCGAGGAACGCCAGGGACTCGTGCCCGTGGTGCTCCAGGTAGCGGATCCGCCCGCGCAGCACGTCGCCGGGGCTGTCGGGTGCGACCGGGGTGAGCGCCTCGGCCCGCATGCCGACCACGATCCGCTCACCGTGGTAGTGCGCCACCGCCCGACTGCGGATGTCGTTCCAGGGCAGGTAGAGCGACTGGTCACCGAGGTTGAGCGTGACGTACCGGTCGAGATGGACGTAGACCGACGCCTCCAGCAGGTTCATCCGTGGGCTGCCCAGGAACGCCGCGACGTAGAGCGTCGCCGGCCGGCCGTACACCTGGGTCGGTGTGCCCACGTCCTGGAGCACGCCGCGGCGCATGATCGCCACCCGGTCGGCCATTGTGAGAGCCTCGGCCTGGTCGTGCGTGACGTAGACAGTGGTGACGCCCAGCTCGCGGGTCAGGCCGGAGATCTCCGCGCGCAACTCGGCGCGCAGGCCGCTGTCCAGGTTGGACAGCGGCTCGTCCATCAGGAACAGGCCGGGCCGGCGGACGATCGCGCGGCCCATCGCCACCCGCTGCCGCTGCCCGCCGGAGAGCTGACCCGGCTTGCGGGCCAGCACGTCACCGATGCCCAGCGCGCTCGCCACGTCGCTGACCCGCTCGCCCCGCGGCTCCGGCTCGACCCCGGCCAGTCGCAGCGGGAAGGCGATGTTGTCGCCGACCGTCATGTGCGGATAGAGGGCGAAGTCCTGGAAGACCATGGCGATCCGGCGGTCGCGTGGGGGGAGGTCGTTCGCCAACTCCCCGTCGAGCATCACCGCACCGGTGGTCGGCTCCTCCAGCCCGGCGATCATTCGCAGCACTGTCGACTTACCGCACCCGGAAGGCCCGAGCAGCACCAGGAACTCGCCGTCGTTCACATCGAGGTTGATGCTGTCGACGGCCAGCGTGCCATCTCGGAAAACCTTGGTCACATCCTTGAGCGTGACGGTACTCACCGTCTTCCCCCCAGCGCGCGTCGGCCGAACCCCCCAAGACTGTGACCAGGATCATGGGTTTGTGACATCGGGTAAACGTCTCATGTTCGATCGATGACGCTGCTATTACACGACAGAAACCGCGATCAGCAGCGCGTGGACCGCTCGTCCGGCTCCCCGAGGAACACCCGTCGCACCACGCGCTCCGCCGCCCGCCCGTCGTCCAACGTGCAGAACCGGGCCCGGAAATGCTCGCGGGCCTTGATCGCCGCGTCCGAGCGCACCCCGTCGGTGCGGAACACATCGAGCAGATCGGCGAAAGTGGAGGCCACCGCGCCCGGCGGTTCGGCGGTGACGTCGAAGTAGACCCCCCGCGCCAGCCGGTACGCCTCCCAGTCCGGGGTGTAGAGCACGATCGGCCGGTCCAACACCGCATAGTCGAACATGGCCGACGAGTAGTCGGTGACCAGCACATCTGCCACCAGGTACAGATCCTCCACCCGTTGATGGCCGCTGACGTCCCGAACCCGCTCCCAGTCCCTCGGCTGGCCGGGGCGTCGATCACGGTCGTGAAAGTAGTGACTGCGCATCAGCAACCGGCCCGAGTCACCCAGCGCCTGGACGAACCGGTCCGGGTCGAACGGTGGCCGGTAGCCGGGCAGGTGCTCGCGGTGCGTCGGGGCGTACAGGACGACCTGCTCGTCGGGGTCGAGGCCGAACTCCGCGCGGAGTCGGCGCACCTCGTCCGGGCCCGCGGTGACCAGGCGGTCGTTGCGCGGGTACCCCACCTCCAGCGTGGTGTACGTGGCCGGGTACGCCCGGTCCCACATCTGGGTGGAGAAGCTGTTGGCGCTGACGCTGTAGTCCCAGCGGTCCACCCGGCGCAGCAGCCCGGCGAAGTCCATCCGGCCCGCGCCGATCGGGTGGCGCTGCTGATCAAGCCCCATCACCTTGACCGGCGTGCCGTGGTGAGTCTGGACGTGCACCTGTTCCGGTCGCTTGCGGACGAAGTCCGGAAAGTTGACGTTGTTGACCAGCCACCGGGCGCGGGCGAGCACCCGGTAGTACGCCGGCGTGCCGGCCACCACGTACTCCACTCCGGCCGGCACGGCCTCCACCCGGTCCCGGCGCACCACCCACACCCCGCGCACCCCCGGCGCCAACCGGCGGGCGACCTCGTAGATGGCCGCCGGGTTGCAGGAGTAGCCCCGGTACCAGTACGCGGCGTACACCGCGAGCGTCGGGTCGACCGGCCGCCGCAACTCGGCCCGGTAGTACTCACGCAGCAGCCCGTCCCGGGTCAGCCGGGCACCGCGCCGGGCGACCGGGCCGACAGCGCGCCGCGCGGTGCGGGCCCGTCGGCGGGCGGCGTCGCGGGCCCGGCTGGCCGCCCGCAACGCGCTGAAGGTGCGCCACCGGCCGGAGGCGACAAGCTTGTGCTTGATCCCCTCGACCCCGTCCGGCACCGGATAGCCGCCGGGCGGCAGCCAGCGCTCGTAGTCCGCGGTGATCTGCGCGAAGAACGCCTCCCGCAGCTCCGGGGCGATCCGCTGACCGTTGCCGAGCACTGTCAGGTAGTGCCAGATCATCCGTTCGAAGACCGCCGGCCGCAGGGCCTCCGTCGCCGGCCCCCACGAATCCATCAGGTGGAAGACCCGGTGCCACTGCGGGAACACCTCGAAGTGCCGGTCACCCCGGGTCCGGGTGATCGCGCCGGCGCGGCGCTGGCGGTAGTTGACGCAGACGCGATCGAGTACGCCGATCCGGTGCGCGGCCATCAGCACCGGATAGCTGAAGGAGACGTCCTCGTACCAGCCGGGCGCGAAACGCAACCCCAGGTCGGCGAGGAACTCCCGTCGGACCAGCCGGTTCCACGCGGTGTGCAGCAGGTGCATCGCCTGCGGCCGGTCCCGCAACCGGAAGGTGTCCGACCCCGGGGACTCCGGAAACACCTCGGCCATCGCGCTGCGGGTGGCGGTGTCGTTCCAGTGGGTGCGGACGTGGTCGACCAGCAGGACGTCCGGGCGGGTGACCCGCAACCGTTCGGCGACCTCGGTCAGGCATTCCGGAGCCAGCCAGTCGTCGCCGTCGAGGAACCACACGTACTCGCCGACGGCCCGGTCCAGCCCGATGTTCCGGGCCGGACCGAGGCCGACGTTCTCCGGCAGCCGGACCGAGTGGACCCGCTGGTCGCGGGCCGCGTACTCGTCGATGATGTCGCCGCTGGCGTCCGGCGAGCAGTCGTCGACGGCGATCACCTCGATGTCGGTCTCCGGCTGACCGAGGATGGAGTCCAGGCACTCCCGCAGGTATCCCTGCACCCGGAAGGCCGGCACCACGAAGCTGATCAGAGTCATCCGGCCGCCCTCCGTCAGTGCGGCGCGGCACCTCCAGCGCCCGCCGGCGCCACCGACGCCCGCGCGCTACGGGCCGGTCGCACGAACCAGGCCAGGACGACGCTCACCACGAAAACCACGAGAAGGTACGCACCGAGTGTAGCCAGTCCGATACCCGCAATACCGGCGATCGCCGCGAGGGCCAGCAGCACCGAACGCCCCTCCCAGCCCAGCGTCGCTGCGTGCAGGGGCGGTGCCGCCTGCCGCTTCTCCAGCCGGGCGGTCAGGTCGTAGTGGTGCACGGTGAGCACGAAGACGTACCCGAAGATCAGCCAGCCGGGTGCCGCACCGACCACCCCGACCGCGATGGCGAACAGGTACTCGGCGGCTCGCAACGCCGCGGGCACCAGCCAGTCCAGCGGGCCGTTGTGCGCCGCCCCGGCCCCGAGTCCACCGATGAGCAGCACCAGCAGTGCCACCGGCACCGCCCAGCGCAGCTCGTCCGGGGCGTCGCTCAGCAGCGCCGCTACCAGAAGCACCGCCGGGCCGAGCGCGGCGATGACCGCCAGGGTCAGTGGTCCCATCGGGCGGACCACCGGCAGCCAGCGGGCCAACGGGCCGTCGTCGCGGTGCAGGGTGGCGTCGACCGTGTCCAGCACCGGCACCCACATCCAGCGGGCCCGCAGGGTCCGCAGGGCCCCGGTGTACGCGAACGCCAGCACCCCCCAGACCAGGACGGCGATCAGGCTGACCAGTGGGTTGAACAGCGCCACGGTCAGCGCGATCAGCGCCCACCGCTCACCGATCGGGAAGACCACCGTCCGCTTCAACCAGTACGACACCGACCCGGTGTCCGCCTGCACCCGGGTCGACGCGGCGTTGAGCCGGTCGCCGATCCCGCCGCTGGCGTTCGTGGCCGTACGCGGGCGGCGGGCCGCCTCGTCGTGCAGCACCCCGTACCAGGTGTCGGTCATGTGGCGGACGGTCTGCAACGTCATCGCGGCGATCGCGAGCGCCCACCCGTTGCCCAGCCCGGCGTGGCTCACACCGAAGCCCAACCCGGCGTAGACCAGGTACTCCTTGGCTCGGTCCGCCATGGTGTCCAGCCAGCCACCCCAGGCGCTGAAGTGCCGGGTGTAGCGGGCCAGTTGACCGTCCACGCAGTCGAGCACGAAGCCGAGGTAGAGCAGCACCGCGCCACCGACCAGCGCGGGCCGCCCACCGACCCCGAACAGCACCGCCGCGCCAAGCGCGAAGAGCACCGAGATCACCGTCACCCCGGTCGGGGTGAGCCGGAGCCGGGCCGAGAGCCGGACCAGGTACGGCGACCAGGTGCTGACGAAGTAGGTGGAGAAGAAGTCGTCCTTCTCCTTCACCGACAGCCGCAACTCGGCCCGGTCCTCGTCGACAGCGGTCACCGCCGCCTCGGCAGCGGTCAGCCCGGCCGGGTCCTCGACCCGGTGGGCGACGAGCAGGCGTACCCGCTGGGCGAAGATCAGGGTGCCGAGCGCCGCGAGACCCGCGAAGAGCCGGTCCACGGCGGACCCGGGGCCACCGGCCGCCACCGACCCTCCGGGCCCGGCTCCGACCGTCGCCGGCAGCGGCGCCACGTCGCCGGCCGGGCCGATCGGGGCGGCGACGGGAAGCATCCCGGACGCGGCGGCCCGGGCGGCGGCCGCGAGGGTCGGCAGGTCGTCCACGCCGACCCGCAGCGCGCCGCCGAACACGCCGGTGGCGGCCCCGTCGAGGGCGTCCAACGCGCCGGCGTCGACCACCTGGCCGCGCTCCTCCCGCACAGCGGTCCGACCGGGCACCGGCGGGTCGCCGAGCACCAGCGCCACGGTGGGGCCCACCGGGCTGGTGGCCAGGTGCCGCAGTACGGCGGTGTGCGCGACCAGGTCGGTGCCGGTGATCAGCACCGGGGCGGTCGCGGTGGTGACCAGGTCGGACAACTCGTCGAGGGTGGCGGCGAAGCGCACCTCGTCCGCCCCGGCCAGGCGCAACTGGGCGGCCAACCGGTCGGCCAGCGGCTCACCTGTCGCCGTGGTGAGGCCCGCCGTGGTGAGGCCCGCCGCGGACGTTCCGGCGGCGAGCACGATCGCGAGCGTCACCGCGGAACCGCTGCGTGGTACGCGTCGAGCGCCTCGGCGATGGTGCCGTCGAGCGTCAACCGGCCCGCGTCGAGGTACAACCCCCGACGGCAGAACCGGGTCAGGTCCTTTTCGTTGTGTGACACCAGCACCAGCGTGCGCCCCTCCCCGAGCAGACGATCAATCGTCGCGTAACACTTCTTGCGGAACTCCGCGTCCCCGACCGCGGTCACCTCGTCCATCAGCAGGATCGGGTGCGGCAGGTGCGAGATGATCGCGAAGCCCAGCCGCACCTTCATCCCCGACGAGTAGTGCCGCACCGACGTGTCGATGGCCCGTTCCACCTGCTCACCGGCGAACTCGACGATCTCGTCGAAGTGCCGCTTCAGGTAGCTCGTCGACAGTCCGTGCAGCCCACCGACCAGGTGCAGGTTCTCCCGCCCGGTCAGGTCGTTGGAGAAACCGGCGGACAACTCCAGCAACGGCGCCACCGCGCCGTGCACCCGGATGTCGCCCTCGTCCGGGATGAGCACCCCGGCGATCAGCCGCAGCAGTGTGCTCTTGCCGGTGCCGTTGCGCCCGATCACCCCGACGGTCTCGCCGGGCTGCACTGTGAACGACACGTCCCGCAACGGCCAGAACTGGCCGGGCAGCGCGCCACGGGCGCCCCGGTGGATGAACAACTCCCGCAGGCGGAGCTGACGGCGACGGTTGCGGACGAACCGAATGCCCAGGCCGTCCGCCTCGATGATCGGCGCGGCCACCTCAGAGCTCCTTGAGCACGGCAGGCTCCAACCGGCGGAACGACCACCAACCGGCGGCCAGCACCAGCAGGCTGCCGACGATCGTGGTGGCGAGCAGTCGGGCGTCCGGGAACTCGTCCGGGTACCAGATCGCGTGGTGCAGCTGGAAGATCCCGACCAGCGGGTTCAGCTCGTACACCACCTTCAGCCAGCCGGGCAGCCCGGACTCCCGGACCAGGCTGAGCGGATAGATGATCGGCGTGGCGTAGAAGAGCACCCGGATGATCAGCCGCATCAGCCGCTCCACGTCGCGCATCAGCACGTTCCACGCGGACAGCAGCAGGGCGAGCCCGGTCAGCAGAACGGCCTGGACGGCCACCGCCAGCGGCAGGGAGAGCAGCGACCAACCCGGGTGGATCCGGCCGTGCACCGCGTAGATCACCGCGATGGCGATCAGGATCGGCAGGCCGGCCGCGTACTCGGCGAACCGGCCGGTGACCCGGCCGATCGGAAACACCTGACGCGGCACGTTCATCGTGGTGATCAGCCGGGACTGGCCGGTCAGCGCATTCGTCGCCTCACTCAGCGCGGAGCTGGTCCACATCCAGGCGAAGATGCCGGTGATCAGGAACAACGGGTACGACCCGGCCGCCTCACCGAGGTGCCGACCGGTGTCCCGGGAGTAGAGCACCCCGAAGACGAACCAGTAGATGGCGCCCATGCCGAGCGGCTCGATCAACGACCAGAAGTAGCCCAGCACCGACTGCTGGTACTTGACCGCGAGATCCCGCCTGACCAGGATGCGCAGCGAGTTGCGGTGCGACCACAACGCCGCGACGCCAGAGGTCACCGCAGCCTCCCGCCTCCTGAAACGGACGACAGGTTAGCAGTCGGTGAACGATTGCCCCGAATCGACCGGACTCAGCACTCGATCACGTTGACGGCCAAACCGCCACGCGCCGTCTCCTTGTACTTGACCTTCATGTCGGCGCCGGTCTCCCGCATGGTCTTGATGACCTTGTCCAGCGACACCTTGTGCACCCCGTCGCCGCGCAACGCCAACCGGGCGGCCGTGATCGCCTTGATGCTAGCCACCGCGTTCCGCTCGATGCAGGGGATCTGCACCAGGCCACCCACCGGGTCACAGGTCAACCCGAGGTTGTGCTCCATCCCGATCTCGGCCGCGTTCTCCACCTGCTCCGGGGTGCCACCGAGCGCCTCGGCCAGCCCCGCCGCCGCCATCGAGCACGCCGAACCGACCTCACCCTGGCAGCCCACCTCGGCGCCCGAGATCGAGGCGTTCTCCTTGAACAGGACACCGATCGCGCCCGCCGTCAGCAGGAACCGCACCACACCCTCGTCATCGGCGTCCGGCACGAACCGGGTGTAGTAGTGCAGCACCGCCGGAATGATCCCGGCCGCGCCGTTGGTCGGCGCGGTGACCACCCGGCCACCAGCGGCGTTCTCCTCGTTGACCGCCAGCGCGAACAGGGTCACCCAGTCCATCGCGTGCAGCGGGTCGGCCGACCCGGCCTCCGCCTCCAGGCCACGCCGCAGCTCCGCCGCGCGCCGCCGGACCTTCAACCCCCCAGGGAGTACGCCGTCGCGCTCGCAGCCGTTGCGCACGCACTCCTGCATCACCCGCCAGATCTCCAGCAGACCGGCCCGGATGTCCGCCTCGCTGCGCCAGGAACGCTCGTTGGCGAGCATCACCTCGCTGATCGACAGCCCGGTGCGGGTGGTGACGTCGAGGAGTTGCGCCCCGGTCAGGAAGGGGTACCGCACCACGGTGCTGTCCGGCTTGATCCGGTCCGCCCCGGCAGCCGCCTCGTCCACCACGAACCCGCCACCCACCGAGTAGTAGGTGCGGCTGCGCAGCTCGGCACCGGCCCGGTCGTACGCCGCGAAGGTCATCCCGTTCGGGTGGTACGGCAACGACCGCCGGCGGTGCAGTGTCAAATCCCGATCCGGGTCGAAGTCGATCTCGTGCGCGTCGAGGATGTTGATCCGCCGCTCGGCCCGGATCCGCTCGACACGAGGACCGACGGTGTCCGTGTCGACGGTCTCCGGCGACTCGCCGGCCAACCCGAGCAGCACCGCCGGACCACTGCCGTGGCCGTGCCCGGTGGCACCCAGCGAGCCGAACAGCTCGGCCTGCACCCGCGCCGTGTCGCTGAGCAGCCCGTCGGCCTTCAGCCCTCCGACGAACGTCCGCGCGGCCCGCATCGGCCCCACCGTGTGTGAGCTGGACGGCCCGATACCGACGCTGAAGAGGTCGAAAACACTGATCATGGCTGCGCTTCCTCGCCGTCGTCCCGGCGTACGGGACCCGGCCGGGTCGTGACCGCCGGTCTGGCGGCCCCGCTCGTGACCGTCCGGGGTATGGGTGCCGGCCTCCCGGGGTGTGGGAGGCCGATCTACCAGCCTACCCGCCCAGCTCACCCGCCACCCGGTCCGGGACGTGAACACCCGACCACCGTCTCCCGCCCCGCGCCACGCCCCGCCCGCCACGCCCCGCCTGGCTGCGGCGGGCGGGCGGCTCGGGGAGGCGTCAGCGAGGGGTTGCCCGGGTAAAGCACCTACGGGTCCACGGGTCGCCGCTCCTCCTCGAGACCGAGGGCGAGGTGGCCATCCCTTTCTACCGTGGATTGCAGACGCGGCGCACCGCCGCAGAGTGGGAGTACGACGATGAGTCGCAAACTGGTTCGGCCCCGCGAGGGGCGCATGATCGCTGGTGTCTGCGCCGGTCTCGGGCGGCGGTTCGGCATGTCGGCCGGAATGGTCCGGCTGCTGTTCCTGCTGTCGCTGCTGCTGCCCGGCACGCAGGTGATCGTCTACCTGATCCTGTGGGTGCTGATGCCGAACGAGGACCGCTACCTCGCGTCCACCGGACACTGATCCGCCCAACACTGACCCACCCGCCACGGTCACACCCCACCCCGGGCGGCGGATCTTGGGGGAGGGCGCGTCGGCGGTAGAGACGGGAGCGCCCGCTCCGACGGAGGTCGGGGCGGGCGCTTCGGCGTACGGAGGGCAGGTCAGGGGGCGATGTAGGTGACAGTGATCTGCTGGTAGCCGAGGGAGCGGAGCAACCCCTCCAGCATCTTGCGGGTGTTCTCCTCGGCTCGGGCCGAGAGCCCGCTGTCCCGGGCGGCGGCGGTGATCCGGTCCTCGGCGAGCTTGTAGACCTGCTGCTGCCGGTTGGGGTCGTTGCCGACCAGGTCACCGAGTCGGTTGAGCAGACCGCGCTGCTCGGCGAAGACGTAGCTCTTCTCCATGTCGAGGTTGGTCTCACCGAGTTGCGGCGCGGGCAGTTTGATCTCGACGGACTTGCCGTCGGCGGACTGGACGACAGCGCCCTCACCGATCTTGGTGAAGTCGACGTACGCCTCGACACTGCCGGCCCCGACGAACAGGGTGCGCTCGTTGAGCAGGAAGTCCGGAACGTTGCGCCTGTCGTTCTGCGTGTCGACCACGACCTGGAAGTTGCCCTCCGCGGCCACGTAGCGGCTGAGGTCCTGGATCGACTTCAGCAGCGGTGGCTGACTGCGGTCGGTCTGCTCCTTGGCGAACGGGTTGCGGAACTCCGGCAGAATGCCGGTCGCCTGGATGCCGAGCAGCACGACCACGGCCAGCGCGGCGGCGCCGAGCAACAGGAGCAGACCACGGGCCGCCCCACCGCCACCACCACCGACGGGGCCATCGCCACCGCTCGTCGGGCCACCGGGATCTCCAGGCCCACCGGGGCCAGCGGGTCCACCGGGACCGGCCGGCTCGCCGGGGCCACCCGGCGTGTCCATGGTCCACCCGGTTGTAGCGGTCGACCGCGCCTTGAGATCGTCACCGGTCGGGTAACCGGGGAACTCTCTCGTGGGCTCGTTGCTGCCAGCGTCGCGGGCCATCACGCTCACCGTCCTCGTCAGACACGTCGTCTGTCAATGACGGTACGGCCCCGATACGACAGCCGCGCGGCGAGCGCCAGGAAGTGACAAACGAGCAGGTCAGGCGAACGCGGAGAGCCCGGTCAGCCGCTGCCCGATGACCAATTGGTGGATCTCGGAGGTGCCCTCGTAGGTCAGCACGCTCTCCAGGTTGTTGGCGTGGCGCATCACCGGGTACTCACCGGAGACACCGTTGGCGCCGAGGATGGTGCGGCACTGCCGGGCGATGGCCAGCGCCTCCCGCACGTTGTTCAGCTTGCCCACGCTGACCTGCTCGGGCCGCAGTCGCCGGACGTCGGCGAGCCGGCCCAGGTGCAGCGCGAGCAGTTGCCCCTTCACCAACTCGACGGCCATGTCGGCCAGCTTCGCCTGGGTGAGTTGGAAGCCGGCCAGGGGGCGCCCGAACTGGGTGCGGGTGGTCGCGTACGCCAGTGTGGTTTCCAGGCAGTCGCGGGCCGCGCCCACCGCTCCCCAGACGATGCCGTAGCGGGCCTCGGTGAGGCAGCTCAGCGGTGCCTTGAGCCCGACCGCCTCGGGTAGTTGGGCGTCGGCCGGGAGCCGGACGTCGTCGAGCACGATCTCGCCGGTCACCGACGCGCGCAGCGACATCTTGCGGCGGATCTCGCGGGCCGTGACGCCGGGGGTGTCCATGGGTACGGCGAAACCCCGTACGCCCTCGTCGGTGCGCGCCCAGATCACCGCGACGTCCGCGATCGGGGCGTTGGTGATCCACATCTTCCCACCGGTGAGCACCCAGTCGTCGCCGTCGCGGCGGGCCCGGGTGGCCATCGAGGCGGGGTCGGAGCCGTGATCCGGCTCGGTCAGGCCGAAGCAGCCGATCGCCTCACCGGTGGCCATCGACGGCAGCCACCGTTGCTTCTGCTCCTCGCTGCCGTAGCGCCAGATGGCGTACATGGCGAGCGATCCCTGCACGGAGACCAGGGAGCGGAGGCCGGAGTCGCCGGCTTCCAGCTCCTGGCAGGCCAGGCCGTAGGCGACAGCGGAGGCGCCGGCGCAGCCGTAGCCGGTCAGGTGCATGCCGAGCAGGCCGAGCTTGCCGAACTCACGGGCCAGTTCCCGGGCGGGCACCCGGCCGTCCTCGTACCAGTCGGCGACGTGGGGTCGCACCCGGTCGTCGACGAGTTGGCGGACGACGTCGCGGATCTGCCGCTCCTCCTCGCTGAGCGACGGGTCCAGGTCGAGCAGATCCAGCGCAGCGGTCATGGACGCCACCCTAACGAAGGTTCAGCGCGGGAAAGAAGGGCTCGTCACTCGATGGGCCCGGAGAGCACCAGCACCCGCGCGTGGATCTGGTTGCGCTGCTGGAGGGCTGCGCGCAGCGCGCGGTGCAGCCCGTCCTCCAGGTAGAGCCCACCGTTCCACTGCACGACGTGCGGGAAGAGGTCACCGTAGAAGGTCGAATCCTCGGCGAGCAGCTTGTCCAGCGCCAACTCGCGCTTGGTGGTGATCATCTGATCCAGGCGCAGTGGCCTCGGCGGGATCTCCGCCCACTGCTTGAGCGTCAGATTGTGCTCCGGATAGGGACGCCCGTCCCGGACCGCTCTGAAGATCACGACGGCACGCTCCCCTCCCCGTGGCCGGGCCGACCGACGGCGCCGAGCCGGGCCGCGGCGGGCACCGCGCGGCGCGGCACCGATGACCGTGCCAGCCTAGCCGCCCAGCGCACGCTACGTTCTGCTCCCTGATGTCAGTTTCGCTATCGCTCGTCCGATCCTGAACCGGACGAACGGGACGTCAGCGTCAGTTCCACCGACCGCGCCGCACCACCTCGTCCATCGGACGACGTCCACGGCGCAACGATGGTGACCGATGGTCGGCTGCACGGTAACCGATTGTGACGGCACCGATGGGTTGGTACTCCGCCGGCACGCCGAACGCGTCCCGGTAGGCGGCGATCCGCTGCTGTGGAATGCCGAAGAAGCACGCCCCCAGCCCCTCGTCCACAGCGGTGAGCAGCATCAGCAACGCCGCGAAGCCGGCGTCCACGTGCCAGTACGGCACCGGCCACCGGTCCGAGGACTGATCCGTCCAGCCCTTGTCCGGCTCCGCGTACCGCCGCAGGTAGGCCGACTCGTTGGCGTGCGGCACCACGATCACTGGTGCCCGGCGCATGCCCGCGAGCCAACGCTCCCGCCCCCCGCCATCGGGTGTGGTGGCGGCCCAGAACCGCTCCCGATCGGCCAACTCCTCCAACACCAGGAAACCCCAGCCCTGGGCGAAGCCGGCCGACGGCGCGCGGACCGCGTGGTCGAGCAACCGGTCCACCACGTCGGGCGGGACCGGGCGGTCCGGGTCGTAGTTGCGCACCATCCGCCGGCGGCGGACGACCTCGGCGAACTCCATCAGGCGCCGGGGCGGATGCCCCAGGCACCTCGCCAGGTCGCGCCGGACTTGAGGGCGAGCAGGTCCTTGCCCGACCGGAACGCGTCCGGTGGGCAGGTCATCGGCTCGATTGCCACCGAACGGCGGTGCCGCTCGCCGGTGAGGGCGTCCCCGGTGAACACCTGCCACCAGCCGAACTCGGCGTCCGCCCAGATGCTCACCGCGGCCGAACCGTCCGGCGCGGCGAGGCTCACCGACGAACCGCCGTCGGCGTCGGAGATCACCTCGCCGAAGCAGGAGTCCAACACGGCAGCGCCGATCCGGCGGGGGCTGGTCCAGTCGTACTCGGTGCCGGCCACCGGGGTGACCCCCACCGGCAGCAGTCGACCGTCCACCAGCACGCGGCTGCGGGTGGGCAGCCGCATCACCAGGTCGTCCACCGCGACGCCCGGCAGTTGCAGGTACGGGTGCACGGAGAAGCCGAACGGGGCAAGCTCCCCGCCGATGTTCGTCACCTCGTGCTCGGCGCGCAGCCCGTCCGCGTCGACGCTCCACCGGCTGCGCAGCCGCAGCGGCCACGGGTAGCCGGGCTGCGGCGGCAGGTCGTATCCGACCGTCACGGCGTCCGCCGACTGCTCCAGCAACTGCCACGGCACCCAGTTGACCAGCCCGTGGATGGCCACGTGCCGCTCCGGCTCGGTCAGCGAAAGCTGGTGCGTCCGCCCGTCGAACGAGTAGCGACCATCGCGGATCCGGTTCGGCCACGGTGCCAGCACCTGCCCGGTGCAACCGGGGCAGACCTCGTCGGTCTGGTACCCGTCGAGCAGGTCGACACCGTTGTGCCGGTACGTCCGGAGCCCACCGCCGACCTCCACGATGACGGCCTCGTGGCCGGCGGCGGAGATGGTCCACTGGGCGCCGGAGAACGGGCGCGGATCGGGGCTTTCCATGCCGGCGACACTAACCGGTCAGGTCCGGTTGTCGCTCGACGCCGTCGCCGCCCGGTAGCGCAGCAGCGCCGGGAACGCGACAGCGAGCACCACCACGAGCACCGCGGAGGCGAGCCCACCGGCCACCCAGGCCACCCCGCCACCGAACCCGGCGGCCATGGTGCCGGCGCGCAGATCACCCAGGCGTGGGCCACCCGCCACCACCACCGTGTTCACGCCCTGGAGTCGGCCGCGCATCCGGTCCGGTGCGTAGACCAGCAGCATCGACTGACGCAGCACCGCGCTGATCAGGTCGGCGGCGCCGGCCACGGCGAGTAGCACGACCATCAGCCAGAGCTGGTGGGCCAACCCGGCGGCGGCGATCGCCAGGCCCCAGCCGACCACCGCCAGCACCAGGCCGAGCCCCTGCCGGCGGAGCCGGCCGATCCAGCCGGAGGTCAACCCACCGATCATCGAGCCGATCGCGATGGCGCTGTAGAGCAGACCGACCGAGCCACCGCCACCGAAGCGCTCGTGCGCGATCTCCGGAAAGAGGGCCCGTGGCATGGCGAGGATCATCGCGATCAGGTCCACCCCGAAGGACAGCAGCAGGACCGGGGTGGTGGCCAGGTAGCGGAACCCGTCGACGACGCTGGCCAGACCGGCACGCCGGACCTGGCCGTCGGCGCTGGGCTCGGGCGGGAGCGAGGGCAGCCGCAGCGCCGCCCAGAGCATCGCGGTGAACAGCACCGCGTCCAGCCCGTAGGCGATCGGCAGGACCACAGTGGTGTCCGGCGAGGCGGAGAGGATCAGACCGGCGGCGAGCGGGCCGGCGACCGAGGCGGCGGTGAAGGTCGTGTAGTTCAGGGTGGTCGCGGACGCCACCAGGTCCTCCGGCACCAGCCGGGGCAGCATGGCGCTACGGGCCGGCGAGCTGATCGCGAAGGCCACCGACTGCAACGCCATCAACGCCAGCAGCAGCACCGGGCTGCCCACGTCCAGCACCGCCTGGAGCAGCAACCCGAGAGTGGATGCCCAGAGCAACAATGAGCCGCCGAGCAGCACCGCACGCCGGTCACGGGCGTCGGCGACCGCGCCGCCCCAGAGCCCGAAGACCAGCAACGGTACGAAGGCAGCCACGCCCAGCAGGCCCACCCAGAACGAGTCCCGGGTCAGGGCGTACATCTCCACCGGCACCGCGACGGCGGTGAACTGGAAGCCGAACATCGCCACCGTGTTGCCGAGCCAGAGCCGGCGGTACGCCGGAACCCGCAGCGGACGCACGTCGATCGCCCAGCGGCGCGCTGCGCGCGGCCGGGTCTCCCGCACACCCGTCACGGCGCCAACCGCTCGACGATCCAGCCACCCTCGTCGAGGCGACGGAAGCGGAGCCGGTCGTGCAACCGGCCGGCCCGGCCCTGCCAGAACTCCACCGACTCGGGTTGGACCCGCAGCCCTCCCCAGTGCGACGGGGTCGGGATCTCGGCCTGGTCGGCGAACCGCTCGACCGCCTCCTGGTACCGCTGCTCCAACGCCGCCCGATCCGACACCACCTGCGACTGCGGGCTGGCCCAGGCACCCAGTTGGGAGCCGCGCGGTCGGCTGGCGAAGTACGCCTCGCTCGTGGCGCGGTCGACCGGCGTGACCCGTCCGGCGACCACCACCTGACGCTGCATGGAAAACCACGGAAAGACCAGGCTGGCGTACGGGTTGGCGGTCGCCTCGACGCCCTTGCGCGACAGGTGGTTGGTGAAGAAGACGAAGCCCTCCGGGTCGTACCCCTTCAGCAGCACCGTCCGCCCGCTCGGCCGGCCGGCCGAGTCGGCGGTGCCCACCACCATGGCGTTCGGTTCGGGTAGCCCGAAGGCCACCGCGTCGGCGAACCAGCTGTCGAACTGGGTGTGCCAGTCGGCGGCCAGGTCAGCCTCGGTCAGGCCCAGGTCCGCGGCGTACTCGTTACGCATCGCGGCCGGGGCGGGTGTGTCGCCCGTCACGTCCCCACTCCTTCTCGGGGGCCCCACCAGCACCCTCCCGCGCTGACCAGCCCGCCCTGCCCAGTCTCACCGAGCCGGACGGAGAATGCGCGCCCGGGGATGTCGCGTGCAGCACAGTCGCAGCGGGTCGCGTATCCCTTACTCAGCAGGCAGTATGTTGCGAACACATCCCTGAGGGTCGCCTAAGGCGCTCGGCCGATCCGGGCCGGATGAGCGATCGGGCGCACCGACCAGATCCAGGAGAGCGACATGGCCGATTTCAAACCCGGGCTGGAGGGCGTCGTCGCCTTCGAGACCGAGATCGCCGAACCTGACCGTGAGGGCGGTGCGCTGCGCTATCGCGGAGTCGACATCGAGGATCTGATCGGCCAGGTGTCGTTCGGCAACGTCTGGGCGCTGCTCGTCGACGGCCGGTTCGGGCCGGGCCTGCCGCCGGCGGAGCCGTTCCCGGTGCCGGTGCACTCCGGTGACATCCGCGTCGACGTGCAGTCCGCGGTCGCCATGCTGGCCCCGTACTGGGGTCTCAACCAACTGCTGGACATCTCCGACGAGCAGGCCCGTGAGGATCTCGCCCGGGTCTCGGTGACCGCGCTCTCCTTCGTCGCCCAGTCCGCCCGCGGCCTCGGCCTGCCGGCGGTGCCGCAGAAGGAGATCGACAAGGCGCAGACCATCGTCGAGCGGTTCATGAAGCGCTGGCGCGGCGAGCCGGACCCGCGGCACGTCAAGGCTGTCGACGCGTACTTCATCTCGGCCGCCGAGCACGGCCTCAACGCGTCCACCTTCACCGCTCGCATCGTCGCCTCCACCGGTGCGGACGCGGCTGCCTGCATCTCGTCGGGCATCGGCGCCCTCTCCGGCCCGTTGCACGGCGGCGCCCCGTCGCGGGTGCTCAGCATGCTGGAGGCGGTGGAGCGCAGCGGCGACGCGGAGGGCTACGTCAAGGGCGTCCTCGACCGCGGTGAGCGGTTGATGGGCTTCGGCCACCGCGTCTACCGTGCCGAGGACCCGCGCGCCCGAGTGCTCCGGCGTACGGCCAAGGAGCTGGGCGCGCCGCGCTTCGAGATCGCCGAGGCGCTGGAGAAGGCCGCCCTCGCCGAGCTTCAGGCCCGCCGCCCGGACCGGGTGCTGGCCACCAACGTCGAGTTCTGGTCGGCCGTGGTGCTGGACTTCGCCGAGGTACCGGCGCACATGTTCACCTCGATGTTCACCTGCGCGCGGATGGGCGGCTGGAGCGCGCACATCCTGGAGCAGAAGCGCCTGCAGCGGCTGGTCCGCCCGTCCGCCCGCTACACGGGCCCGGAGACCCGTAAGCCGTCCGACGTCGAGGGCTGGGCGGCCATCCCGCACGGCGTCTGAGCTGATCGACAAGGGGCCCTTCCTCGACGCCGGACGTCGAGGAAGGGCCCCTTGTCCACGCCGCGCGTCGAAGAGTGGTCGTTGTCGTCGGTCACCGGAGCCGACTGTGGCGAAGGACTCAGACCGACCGCCGGGACCCCGCCCACCGTCGTCCGGTCCGGGTGCGAGGATGAGGGCCGGCAGTGTCGCCGGGCCCGCCCTCGCCCTTGCGGAAGGATCTTCAAGACCGTGGCTGACGCACCGATCATCCGGATTCCCGATGAGATCAAGCCCGCCGATGGACGCTTCGGCTGCGGCCCGTCCAAGGTCCGCCCGGAGGCGGTGTCCGCCCTCACCGAGGTCGCGACCACCTACCTCGGCACCTCGCACCGGCAGAAGACGGTCCGTGACCAGGTTGCCCGGCTGCGCTCCGGCATCGCCGAGTTCTTCTCGCTGCCCGAGGGCTACGAGGTGGTCATCGGCAATGGCGGCACCACCGCGTTCTGGGAGGTCGCCACCTTCGGCCTGATTCGCGAGCGGGCCCAGTTCGCCAGCTTCGGCGAGTTCGGCGCCAAGTTCGCCAAGTCGGTCAAGGACGCCCCGTTCCTGGGTGAGCCGACCGTCCGCAAGTCCGAGGCGGGCAGCGCTCCGACACTGGTCGCCGAGTCCGGCGTGGACGCGTACGCGACGCCGCAGAACGAGACCTCGACCGGTGTGGCCGTCCCGATCAGCCGGGTGGCCGGTGCCGACGAGGGCGCGCTGCTGCTTGTCGACGCAACCTCCGGCGCGGGTGGCCTGGACGTCAACGTCGGTGAGACCGATGTCTACTACTTCGCCCCGCAGAAGTGCTTCGGCTCCGATGGCGGTCTGTGGCTGGCTCTGATGTCGCCGGCCGCACTGGACCGGGCCGCCGAGATCAAGGCGTCGGGGCGCTACATCCCCGCCTTCCTCGACCTGGTCACCGCTATCGACAACTCGCGGCTGGAGCAGACCTACAACACCCCGGCGCTGGCCACGATCTTCCTGGCCGCCGAGCAGACCGACTGGATGAACGCGCAGGGCGGCCTGTCCTGGGCGGCGAAGCGCACCGCCGAGAGCGCCGCAGCGGTCTACGGCTGGGCCGAGCGGTCCAGCGTGGCCACCCCGTTCGTCACCGACCCGGCGCTGCGCTCCAACGTGGTCGCCACCATCGACTTCGCCGACGGGGTGGATGCCACGGCGATCGCCAAGGCGCTGCGCGCCAACGGCATCGTGGACACTGAGCCCTACCGCAAGCTTGGTCGCAACCAGCTGCGGGTGGCGCTGTTCCCGGCCGTCGAGCCGGCCGATGTCGAGGCGCTCACCGCGTCCATCGACTACGTGGTCGAGCGACTCTGACGTTCGTCACGGTCGGTGTCCGTTGGAGCCTCCACGGACACCGACCGTGATCATCGCCGCAGCTCAGTCACGACATGCGGGGTGTCGCTTCCCCCACCCCGAGACAGATGCGCGTACGGTGGTCCGAGACGCCTGGGTGGCCGACTCGTGGTGTGCGGCCAGCGAAGCGGGACGGAGGCAACGTTATGCGCCCAGTACGCTTCGTCGCCCTCTCCGAGGACGGCCAGGCACTGGTGCTCGCCGACGAGGTTGGGCGCCTCCTGGCCCTGCCCATCGACGAACGCATCGCCGGTGTGATGCACCCCGAGCCGGGTGCCCCGCCGCTCGCGGTGGCACCGAGCACCGTCGACCCAATTCCCTCACTGTCCCCCCGGGACATCCAGGCCCGCATCCGCTCCGGTGAGTCCGCGGAGGACGTCGCCCGGATCGCCGGGGTGCCGGTCGACCGCGTGCTGCGCTACGCCGGCCCGGTGTTGCAGGAGCGGGCGATGCTCGCCCAGCACGCCCGGCGCACCCGACTCAAGGGCGCGGAGAAGCCCACCCCGCTCGCCGAGGTGGTCAACGGCCGGCTGAGCCAGCACGGCATCGACACCGAGAAGATCTCCTGGGACGCGTACCGGCGCGACGACGGCACCTGGCGGATCATCGCCACCTGGCCGTCGGGCAAGGCCACCGCGCAGGCCATCTGGGACATGGACAAGGCGCGACAGGTGGTCACGCCGCACGACGACATGGCGCAGTACCTGTGCGCCGAGCGGCCCACGCCGATCCTCGGCCAGGAGCCGGCACCGGAGCGCGGCGGGCACGCCCTGCCGGGCCCGTCGCGCGGCGAGCCGAGTCGTGGCGGGCACGGTCTGCCAGCGGCGTCCGAGCACCCGCGCCCTGGCCGTGATCCGATCCGGGCCGGCCGTGACGCGCTGCTCGCCTCCCTGGACCGTCCGCTCGGCGGTTCGTCGGGTCGTGGGCTGGAGCCGCGTACCCCGGCTGCCCTGGCCGGGTCGGACGCGCCCCGGCAGCGGCCGGTCGGTGGGGGTGCCGCCGCGCTGCTCGGCGGTGGCCAGGGCTCGGCCTTCGACGACGATTCGGACGCGCCCAAGGAGGTGCCGGCCGTGCCGTCGCTGGCGGTGCTGCGGCCCCGCCGCACGGGCGCTGCGGCGGCCACCGGCGGCGAGTCCACCGACGCCAACGGCAAGCCACGCAAGCGGCTGCCGAGCTGGGACGACGTGCTCTTCGGCAGCGGCCCGGCCGCCCGCGAATCCTCCTGACGCCTCGCGTTGACGGGTGACCCTGTGTCACCCGTCAACGCGCGCGTTCGAACCTCAGCTCCCTGAGCGACACGGTCCGCCCGGCGATCTTGCACTTTCTGTCCAGACTCACTGGGCAATCCGCCCATCTCGGCGACCGAAACTGCAAGATCGGCGCGGTGTAGCGGCCGACTACGCATCCTCGTTGAGGGTCCTTCGTGCGGTTCGGCTGAGGGCGGCGACTCCGCGTACCGCTTCGGCGACGGCGCGGAAGTCCTTCTTGAGGATCGCACCGTGGTTGCTGGCGACCTTCGCCCCGATGGTGATGTGCGGGTTGCGGGCGGTCACCGCGTCGAGGCTGGCGCGGATCTGCTCCTGCTCGTCCCCGCGACTGCCGAGGGACGTTCCCGAGGCGACGACGTACCGCACCGGAACGCTGATGGCGTCCAGCACCGGGCCCAGTTCGCGCTCGCGGGAGAGTTCGCCCAGTTCGATGTTGCTGTCCGCCATCTGGTCGGCGTTCATCCGTGGGGTCAGGCCGGTCGGGCGGAGCAGCGGCATGAACAGGTTCATCCGTCGGAACATCCTGCGGATCCGTTGCGCCATGGCATCGTCGAGCCAGTCGTGCGGGAACGCGCCGTCGACCAGGACCGCGCCCAGGGCACGCTCCGGGTTCCGGTTGGCCCAGTGCGCCCCGACCACCGCTCCGTAGGACCAGCCCACCAGCAACACCTGGGCCACCCCCCGGGCGGCGAGTACGGCGTCGACGTCCCGGACGGCAGCTTCGAACGAGTAGTCGGCTGAGCGCTCCGACTTCCTGCCGCGAGCCCGCTCGTCGTAGGTGATGTGCCGGAACTCGGTGCCCAGTTCGGCGATGACCCGCCGCCAGTAGCCCTGGGTGGCGAACTGGCCGTTGAGGTAGACCACCGGGATGCCGGGGCCACCGGTGTCGGTGACGGCCAGGGCCGTGTCGTCGACCGACACCATGCCGGTCCACAAGGTAGCTGGGTTCATGTCGTACTCCTGTCGCCTGGTCGTGGTGGGGTTCAGAGGCTCCGGGCGGTGATGTCGCCCTGGGAGGTGGTGGCGCGGATGTCGAGCGTCGTGGTGCCGTCGTTCTTGAGGGCGTTGCTGACCCGGCCGTGGCCGGTGCCGGCGTCGAGTGCGGCGGAGACGCCGGCGGCGGCACCGACCGAGATGTCGCCGGACTGGGTGCTGAGCACGACCGCGCCGCGCACGGCCTCGGCGATCCGGATGTCACCCCGGGCGGTGCTGATCTCGGCGGGGCCGTTGAGCCGGCCGACCTCGACGTCGCCGTCGATCGCGGTGAGCCGCAGGCTCGCGACCTCGTCGATCTTGATCTGGCGGTACGCCCCGTCGAAGGCCATGTCGCCGAGACGCCCGACGCCGCGAAGTTCGGCGCTGGCGGTCCTGGCCTTGATCGTCGAGCCGGCGGGGAGCTGAACGGTCACTTCCAGCGACCCGGACGGGCCGACGAGCGGGTTGCCGGAGGCCGGGGCCGTGATCCGCAGGACGCCGTCGGTGTAGGCGACAGTGGTCTGCTCGGCGGCCCTGGTGTCGCGCTTCTTCGAGGGGTCGGTGGGCAGAACCTCGACGACGGTGTCGGCGCGGTCCGCGGCGATCAACTGGATCCGTCCGGCGGGGATGTCGAGGACGGCCGAGATGGGGGCGGGGGTGTCGAACGTCTGCATCGTGTTCTCCTGTGTTGACAGCTCTTTCTGACAACGGAAACGCTACGTTGCTTTCCAAACGGAGGCAACAAGTATGTTGCGTTAGAGTTGCAGAGGCGCAGCTCAAGGCTCATAAAGTGTTGCAACGATCCCGGAGATAACGCAACGGCGAAGGTCGCAACCGTTGCAACGGGCGGAGGGTGAACGCTATGGTGGGGCAGTCAGCGGACGCGACGAGCAATTACCGGGGAGATCGTGATGCCGGGAGGCAGACTCAGTCAGCAGGAGCGCCAGCAGATCGCGCTGGGGCTGATCGACAGCCTCCCCTACGCGGAGATCGCCCGGCGCCTCGACCGTCCCACGTCGACAGTCACCCGCGAGGTGATGCGCAACGGCGGCCCCACCGCCTACCGCGCCGAGCTGGCCCACCGCGCCACCGAACGCCGCGCCCAGCGGCGCAGGACAGTCACCTCACCAGGGGCCAGCGCGCTCCCTCAGGAGCATGGACGTGACGCCGGGGCCGTGGCGGAGTACGGGGAGACGTTCACCACGGTCCTCATGGCTTCGGGCCTGCCCAAGATGGCGGCCCGGGTCCTGACCCACCTGTTCATCACCGACTCGGCCAGCCTCACCGCGTCACAGCTCGCCCAGCGCCTCCAGGTCAGCCCGGCGTCCATCTCCAAGGCGATCACCTTCCTGGAGAGTCAGAGCCTCGTCCGCCGGGAACGCGACGAACGCCGCCGCGACCGCTACGTGGTCGACGACGAGCTGTTCTACCAGGCGACGATCGCCAGCGCCCGGGCCAACGACCAGCTCGTCGCAACCGCGCGCCAGGGCGTCGCCATTCTCGGCCCGCAGACCCCCGCCGCCGCCCGCCTGGAGAACATCGCCCGTTTCCTCGACTTCATCAGTGAGAGCGTCGTCCGCGCCGCCGAGCAGGGCCGCGCGGTGCTTCACACCGGGACCCAACCCGCTGCCCAGGCCACCGGGCAACCGGATCGGCGGTGACCGACGGGCGGGCGGGTCAGCGGTGCCGCTGCCGCTGCCCGGGGCGGGCCGCCGGAAGGGCCAGACCGGCGGCGTGCAGCACGCCCTCCACCCGGACCCGCTCGATCTCCTGGTCGACGCCCTCCAGCTCGGCGAGGTGCTCGGCGATGCTGAGAGCGCGGCAGGCGAGACGAAGCCGGTCGTCGTACGCCTGGAGCAGCGCGCTGTGCCAGACCATCGAGCGACCGCTACCGCCGACCCGTTGACCGCCGAGACGGCGCAGGTCGGCGGCGAGCTGCTCCAGCGGCCGGCGGTCAACGCTGTCGAACTCGCTGAGGTCGATGTCCCGGGTCAGCGCGTCGGCCTCGATGGCACGGTCGAGTCTGGCGATCGTGCGCTTCTCCCGTCGGCGGTCACGCCACTCGGACCAGCCGCAGACCACCCGGTCGAGGATCTCGTCGTAGCAGAAGAGCAGGGCGAACGCCGCCGGCAGCGTGGCCACGGCGAGGAACGCCAGGGCCAGCATCAGCGCGTGTCCGACTCCCACGCATCGACGCTAAGCCCCACCGTGCCACCCCGCCAGCGATTTGGCCGCATCCGAGCAATCCGCGCAACCGGACGCGGCCGGAGCTGGTGGTAAACCTCAGCAGTCGGTGGAGGTGACGTAGAAGCGGGGCATCGGCAGCACCCGGAAACGCAGCCGGGCACCGGAGTGGCGGAGCTGCCAGGTGAGGGCGATCACCGCGGCGGCCAGCGAGATGAGCCCACCCATCCAGATGCTGGCACCGGCACCGTAGTGCTCCGCGACCCAGCCGATCAGCGGCGCGCCGACCGGGTTGGTACCCAGGAACACCAGCACCCACAGCGCCATCACCCGACCCCGGAAGGCCGCGTCCACGCCCAACTGGACCCGCTGGTTGGCGGCCTGGGCGAAGAAGACCATGAAGAAGCCGGTCGGCACCAGCAGGGCCACGACCAGCCAGTACGTCGAGGCGAGACCGACCAGGGTGCCGAAGCTGGCGCAGGCGATCGCCGCGCCGAGCACCAGCCAGACCGACGGCCGGCTGCGTCGACCGGTGCCGCTGAGCGCGCCGCCGAGCGCGCCCACGGCCAGCGCCGTGCTGAACAGGCCGAAGGAGGCGGCACCGGTGTGGAAGACCGTCTTCGCCAGCGCGGCGAGGGTGAGCTGGAAGTTGAACAGCGACATGCCGATCACCGACATGACAGCCATCGGCAGTAGCAGGTCGGGGCGACGGGACACGTACCGCAGCCCGTCGATGACCTTTGCGGACGCCCGCTCGTCGCGGGGCAGCAGGGCGTCGCGGTGCAGGTCGGCCGTCCGCATCCGGACCACGTTGACCAGGGGCGCGACGGAACTGAGGGCGGTGAAGAGGAAGACGGGGCCCACGTCGAACGCGGCGATCGCCAGGCCGGCGACGGCCGGGCCGACGATCCGCGCCGAGTTGAACACGGCGGCGTTCAGCGACAACGCGTTGGGCAGCAGCGGCGTGCCGACGAGTTCGGAGACGAACGCCTGCCGGACCGGGGTCTCCACGGCGTTGGCCGTGCCGAGCAGGGCGGCGAAGGCGAAGACGTGCCAGAGCTGCACCAAATCGGTGAGGACCAGCACCGCCATGCCGAGCGCCAGCACACTCCAGAAGGCGTTGGCGACGAAGAGCAGCACCCGCTTGTCGTACCGGTCGGCGAGTCGGCCGGAGAACAGGGTGAGCAGCAGCACCGGGGTGAACTGACACGCGGTCACCACGCCGAGCGCGGTCGCCGAGTTGTCGGAGAGGTCGAGGACGAGCCAGTCCTGGGCGATGAACATCATCCAGACACCGATCAGTTTGATCAGTTGCCCGGATGCGAAGAGCCGGTAGTTGCGGACCTGTAGGGACTGGAACATCGTGCTCAGCTTGGCCTGCACTCTTGGTGCGCCTCCTCGGACGTACGCGTCATCGACAGGTGACGGCACGGACCCGGTGGCGCGGGCGCGGCTCAGGCGCGAGCGAGCTGCTGAAGAATCTGGGCGGCCCTCTGCAGGGTCTCCCGTTCGTCCTCGTCGAGCGCGGCCAGCCGGTGGGCCAGCCATTCGTCGCGGGCCCGCTCGAACTGGTCGAGCACGGCCTGCGCTCCTTCGGTCGCCGCGAGGATGACCTGCCGCCCGTCGGTCGGATGGGGTGTCCGCTGCACAAGGCCGCGGTCCTCCAACTTCCCGACGATCTTGGTCATCGTCGGCGGCTGCACCCGCTCCACGTCGGCCAGCTCACGGGGTGTCATCGCGCCCGCCAGCCGCAGGCTGGTGAGCGCGGAGACCTGGGTGACCGTGAGGTCGCCGACCGGTCGGGCCTGTCGGACCCGCCGGTTGAGTCGGGTGATCGCATCACGCAGCTGGGGAGCCAGCTGCGCCGGTGGCACGCGTTCCGCCGTCACCGTCCGCTCCGTCACAGTAGTTAGCTTAACTAATGAGCATGGCTAACGACATCCGTTATGACCAGGCTCACGAGGGGATTCAGATGGTACGGGCGGGGAATCCCGATCGATTCCCCGCCCGGACGAGCCTCAGAGCACCAGGGACTCGATCGGCCCACGCAGGAAGTACAGCACGAAGAGCACGGCCACCCCGTACAGCAACGGGTGAATCTCCCGGGCCTTGCCCCGCGCCAGCTTGACCACCACGAAGGTGATCAGACCAGCGCCGATACCGTTGGAGATCGAGTAGGTGAACGGCATCAACACGATGGTGAGGAAGGCCGGAATGGCGATCTCGTAGTCGGACCAGTCGATCGTCCGGACCGCTGTCATCATCAGGAACCCGACCACCACCAGTGCCGTCGACGCCGCCTCGAACGGCACGATCACGACCAGCGGCGCCAGGAACATCGCGAGCAGGAAAAGCACGCCGGTGACCAGGTTGGCCACACCGGTCCGGGCACCCTCCGCGACACCGGCGGCGCTCTCGATGTACGACGTGTTGCTGGAGGTGCTGGCCGCACCGCCGGCCGCCGCCGCGATCGAGTCGACAAGCAGGATCTCCTTGGCCTTCGGCGGAGTGCCCTGCTCGTCGAGCAGCCCACCCTCCTGGCCGACCGCGACCATCGTGCCCATGGTGTCGAAGAAATCCGTGATCAACAGCGTGAAGATGAACATCAGCACGACCAGCCAACCGGCGCGGCCCCACGAGTCCAACACGTTGAACTTGCCGAGCAGCGACAGGTCCGGCAGGTCGACCACCGACTTCGGCAACTCCGGCACGTTCAGCGACCAGCCCTTCGGGTTGGGCTGACCGTTGACGAACGACGGGCCGATGTTGCCGATCGCCTCCACGATCACCGCGAGCACCGTCGAGGCGAGGATGCCGATCAGGATCGCGCCCTTGACCCGACGGACCACCAGCACCAGCGTGATCAGCAGGCCCACCACGAAGACCAGCATCGGCCAGCTCACCAGCTTGCCGCCGATGCCCAGGCCGACCGGAACTGTGGTGTTGGCATCGTCCGGGATGCGCCGGACGAAGCCGGCGTCCACCAGGCCGATGATGGTCAGGAACAGACCGATGCCGACCCCGATCGCACTCTTCATCTGCGTCGGCACCGAGCGGAACACAGCGGTCCGCAGACCGGTCAGCACCAGCACCGCGATGATCAGACCCTCGATCACCACCAGGCCCATCGCGTCTGCCCAGGTCATCTCGGGGGCGATCTCGTACGCCACGAGCGCGTTGACACCCAGACCGGCGGCGAGCGCCAGCGGGAACCGGCCGACCACACCCATGAGGATGGTCATCAGGCCGGCGACCAGCGCGGTCGCGGCAGCCAGCGCGGGAATCGGGAGGCTCTTGCCGTCACCGTCGACGGCGCCACCCAGGATCAGCGGGTTGAGCACCACGATGTACGCCATCGTGAAGAAGGTCGCCAGGCCACCGCGTACCTCACGGCTCAACGTCGAGCCACGGGCGGAAATCTCGAAGAACCGGTCGAAACCGTTACGCGGAGGGGCGGATTTGGAAGGTGTGCCGTTCTCGGGCGGCGCTACGGCCATCAGGTCCTCGCAGGTGATCTTCCAGTTGTCGCGCGCATCGTCCCAGATCGTCGGCGGGCAGGGGAAGTAGATCCCGTACGCTTGCCGAATGCCGAACGAGCAGCCACCGCGGCCCGCACCACTGGATCCGCCGATGGTGCCGTTCGCCCTCGCCGGGTTGATCGCGTGGGCCGTGGCCGGGCTGGTCCTGCTGATCTTCTTCCGGGGCTGGCTGACCGACCACGGTCACCAGAACTGGCTCTGGACCTGCCTCGCCGGTTTCCTGTGGGGTTTCCCGGGCCTCGCCGTGATGATGCGGCACGACGCCAACCGACGACGTCGCCGCGCAAGGTGAGCTGGCCGCCGCGCCGGAGCACTCCGGCGCGGACGATCAGGAGTGCCCGTACGGCTCCGCCGGCTCAGCGGCCTCCACCGAGCCCGGAGCCCGGCTGACCGACATGGCCTCCACCGCGCTGTCGTCGTAAACAGTGGGCAGCTCGTCGACAGCGGTCTCGGCCGCCTCGATCAACGTCTCGGAGTGGGCGCCGCAACCGTGGTCGGCGCTCACCACCCGGCCGTCGTCGGGAGCGTAGAAGTTGCCGCACGCCCCGAATGCCTGCCGCATCGCACCGGCCAGCGGCAGGTAGAAGCCGCAGGTGCCGCAGCGGGCGGCGGCCGGAGCGGCGGACGAGATGGCCGCAGCGGGGCCGTGGTCACCTTCGTACCAGCGCTGCGCCGTGTCGATGCGACCCTCCCGGGAGAGCACGCGGGCGCGGCCGAGGCCCAACTCCCATGCTGTCTCCTCGACCGCCGGGTCGTCGGAGAGCAGGTAACCGGGGACCAGTCGATCGTCGTCGGGCGAGGTCGGGAGCAGGTCACCCGGACCCAGGTCGCCCGGCTTGAGCCGCTCCTGCCAGGGCAGCCAGCCGGGCGCGAGCAGCGCGTCCGGGCCGGGCAGCAACACCGTCTCGCAGATGGTCACCGTCTTGCTACGCGGCACCCGGGTGACGGTGACCGCCCAGCGCCAGCCGTTGTAGCCGGCGAGGCGACATTCGAAGTAATGGGTGACGAGCCGGTCACCCTCGGCGACAACCTGCAGGTGGTCGCCGACATCGTCGGAGCCCACCTCGGTGATGCCGGCGCGGGCCACCTCGACGGCGGCGGCGCAGACCTGGTCGAGACGGGCGGCACGGGTGGAGACGGGCCTGGTCACCCGACCATTGTTCCCCATGCGCCTCGCAGGGGTGACAGGGACTCCCGGGGAACCTTTCCCAGCGGTGGTGCGGCGTACCCGGATCAGATGGGCGAGGATGGTGCACATGCCGTCGTACTCCCGCTCCGGGCGATCCGTCCTCGGGCGGACCGTCGGCACCGGCATTCGCGCCATCCGTCTGCTGTTGCGTGGTTCGGTGGGTAGCGGCCGCTGGGTGACCCGCCGGGCCGGCCGGGCCCGCGCCCGGGGTGCCGGCGGCGAGGTCGGCATGGTTCGCCTGTTCGACCTGCACGCGCTCTCCTGCGCCGGTGACACCCTGATCGCCATCGGCCTGGCCGGCACGATCTTCTTCAACGTGCCGCTCGGCGAGGCTCGCAGCAAGGTCGCGCTCTACCTGCTGGTGACCATGGTGCCGTTCGCGATGCTCGCCCCGGTGGTGGGCCCGCTGCTGGATCACTTCCGGCACGGCCGGCGGTACGCCCTGGCGGCGACGATGCTCGGGCGCGCCTTCCTGGCCTGGTTGATCTCCGACTACATCCACGGCTTCGGGCTCTATCCGGCCGCGTTCGGGGTGCTCGCGCTCTCCCGGGCGTACGGCGTGGCCCGATCCGCGGCGGTGCCCCGGTTACTGCCGGAGGGGCTCGGTCTGTCCCAGGTGGGTGCCCGGGCCAGCGTCTACGGCACCGTCGCGGGTGCGCTGGTGGCGCCGATCGGGTTGGCCGCGTTCTGGTTCGGGCCGCAGTGGCCGCTGCGGGTCGCGTCGGTGATCTTCCTGGTCGGCATGGTGATCTCCCTGCGGCTGCCGCCAAAGGCCGACTCGGAGCCACCGGAGCGGGTCCCCCGGCCACTGCGCGCGCTGGGCCGCCGCCGTGGCGACCGGCCGCTGGGCCGGGGCCGACCGTCCGGCCGGCTGGTGATCGCCACCCTGATCGGCGCGGCGACGCTACGCGCGCTCTACGGCTTCCTGCTGCTCTTCCTCGCCTTCGCGATCAAGAAGGGCGACCTGACGACAGTGGTGTTCGGCCGGGATCTGGGCGCCGAGTGGGCGTTGGGCGTGGTCGGCGGCGCGCTCGCGGTCGGCACCTTCCTGGCCACCGCCATCGGCACCCGGCTGCGCATCCACCGGCCGACCGCCATCCAGTCCAGCAGCATGATCATCGTGGCCGGGGTGGCGGTGCTCGCCGTCATCCAGTTCTCGCTGCTGATGGTCGCCCTGCTCTGCCTTGTCGCCGCGCTGGCCAGCGGGATAGCGAAGCTGGCGGTGGACGCCTCGATCCAGGAGCGCATCCCGGAACGGTTGCGAGCCAGTTCCTTCGCCCACTCCGAGACGGTGCTGATGCTCGCCTTCGTCGCCGGCGGTGGGCTCGGGCTGGTGCCGTTCGACGGCCGGATGGGCATCGCCGTGGCCGCCGGGGTCGGCGTACTGGCGGCGATCCGGGGTGTGCTGGCCGCCGCCCGGCTGCGCGGTGAGAAGCTGGCCGGCCGACCGCTCGGTGACGACGAGCTGACTGAGGACGAGCCGACGGACGAGCCGGCGGACGAGCCCGGGGACCCCACACCGACCTCACCGGCCCCGGCCCGGACCAGCTCACCGCAGTACGACGACCCGAGCCTCGCCCCGCCGGGCTACCACATCTACCGCCCGTCGTCGGCCGTTGGCGGCCCGGGTGGCGGGGCCGACGACGAAACCCGCCGCGAGTCCCCCGGCTCACTTTCGTGACCGGGCTGCTGGTGGTGACGGCGGTTCCAGCCGAGGCGGACGCGGTCCGCTCCGGGCTGACCGACCCCAGCGTGACCGTCAGCCCGATCGGTGTGGGCCCGGCCCTCGCCGGTGCCGCCACCGCCCGGCTGCTGGCGCTGGCAGAGGCCGCCGGTCGCCCGTACCGTGCGGTGGTCAGCGCCGGCGTTGCCGGCGGCTTCACCGGGCGGGCCGAGGTCGGCGACACGGTGCTCGGCACCGCCAGCATCGCCGCCGACCTGGGTGCCGAGTCGCCCGACGGCTTCATCCCGGTCGACGAGCTGGGCATGCCGCCCGCGCTGCTCGGTGCCGGCAGCAGGGTCCCGGCGGACCCGGGCCTGCTGGCGGCACTGCGAGCCGCCCTCCCGACGGCCACGGCCGGCCCGGTGCTCACGGTCAGCACCGTCACCGGCACTACGGCCAGCACCGACGAGCTGCGCCGGAGGCATCCGGAAGCGGTCGCCGAAGCCATGGAGGGGTACGGCGTGGCGGTCGCCGCGGCGCAGGCCGGGGTGCCCTTCGCCGAACTGCGCACGATCTCCAACCCGATCGGCCCCCGCGACCGGGACGCCTGGCGGCTGCGCGAAGCCCTGGCCGCCCTGACCGCAGCAGCCCCGGCACTGCGCTGACCCGGCCGACGCTCAGGAGAAGCGGCGCCTGCCAGGATGACCCAGGCGTAGTGCGGCAGCGCGGCGTGCCTCGATCTCGAAACCGCACGCCAGCAGCAGGTCGATGCCGGACCCCTCGGCGACAGCGACCGCGTCGTCGATGCCCGCCTCGCGCATCCCGGTCACCAGCGCGGTGACCAGCCGTCGCCCGAGCCCCAACCGCCGGTGCCGGGCGTCGACAAGCACGCCGTCGAGCACCATCTCCCGCTCCGGCATGTCCGGATGCCACTCGCCGAACTCCAGGAACGGGCTGCGCTCATGGGCCCGCAGCTCACCAACCAGCGTGCCGTCGGGAAGCTCGGCGACGTAGCGCCAGCAGGTGGACGGCAGGTCGCTGGCCAGCACCCGACGCACCTGCGCAGTCCTTCGGACCTCGGCAGCCCACCGCCGGTTGTCGCGATAGCGCCGGTTCAGCTCGTAGGCGGCCGGTGGCAGCGGAAGCGGATACCGCTCGGGCGGCAACCGGTACCACTCCGCCCACCAGGCGCCGGGCCAGTCCCGAGGCTCGTGGACCGGCCAGACGTCCAGGTGAGCCGGGTATCGGCGGCCCGCCTCGTCGCGCATGTCGTCGTGCGGAACCGGCGTGGGTTCGGTGACGCCGGAGACGGCGGGTGGGACGCCGACGGCCAGCGCCCCACCCGCCGCCTGGACGAGGCGTTCCACTGTCCGGAATCGGGGATCGAGCGCCCGCCCCGACTCGATCCGGGCCAGCGTCGGCTGCGGCACCCCGGATCTCTCGGCCAACTGCCGCTGACTCAGATCGGCCCGCCGACGCAGGGCGCGGAGCGCCGGACCGAGATCGACCCCGCTGGTCTCGTCCGTGTGGTCACTCGCCTCGGTCACATACCGATGCTCCCCGCTGGTCAGCGCACTATCAACACCCCGGCCAGACCTGTGGATAAAGCTGTGGACAACCGCTCGGCTCGGTGGACGACCTACTCCGCAAGCCCCCTTTGGAGCTGAATCGTCTACGACATCGCCACTCGGAGCTAGGACCGCAAGCTCCGAACCACCGGTCACCGAACCTGGGCGATTCGTTAACGACATCAGCTCCAAAGGGAGAGTGGGGTGGGTGTCTGACATTGCTGGGCCAGTCGTTTCCGCGCGTCATTCCCACCCGGCGGGCATCCGTCGGAGTTCGGGCCACCGCCCTACGGCCGGATCACGGCCGCTGACCGCCAGCCGCAGTCGCGGGCACAGATCAGGGCCACGGGCCGCCGGTCATGGTCGCGGGTCACAGTCGTGGGGTGGGCGCGGGCCGCGAGGCGGGCGCGGGACTACCGTGAGGGTGTGGCGCTCTCCCTGGCGATCTCGCCCTGCCCCAACGACACGTTCGTCTTCCACGCGCTGGTGCACGGGCGGGTGCCCGACGCACCGCCGGTCGAGGTGACGTACGCCGACGTGGACGTCACCAACACGGCGGCCGAGCAGGGCGCGTTCGACCTGGTGAAGGTGAGCTTCGCGGCGCTGCCCTGGCTGCTCGACGACTACCACCTGCTGCCCTGCGGCGGCGCCCTCGGTCGCGGTTGTGGTCCGCTGGTGCTCACCCGGGGTGACCGCGACGGCGGCCCGGACCGCACCGACCTGACCGGCGCCACTGTGGCGGTGCCGGGTGACCGGACCACCGCGTACCTGCTGTTCCGGCTCTGGTCGGCCGGGCGGCCACCGGCCCGGATCGAGGTGGTGCCGTTCCACGAGATCATGCCGGGCGTGGCGGCTGGGCGTTACGACGCCGGGCTGGTCATCCACGAGGCCCGGTTCACCTACCACCGGCACGGCCTGAGCGCCCTCGTCGACCTCGGCGAATGGTGGGAGGCCGACACCGGCCTACCCATCCCCCTCGGCGCGATCCTGGCCCGACGCGGGGCGGTCGACCCGCAGGCCGCGGCCGCCTGGGTCCGCGAGTCGGTCCGGCAGGCCTGGGCGGACCCGAAGGCCAGCCGGGAGTACGTGCTGGCGCATGCCCAGGAGATGGAACTCGACGTGGTCGACCGGCACATCGGCCTCTACGTCAACGAGTTCACAGCGGACCTGGGCGAGGCCGGTTTCGCCGCGGTGGCGGCACTGCTCGACCGGGCCGCCACCGCCGGCCTGGTGCCTCAGACCTCCAGCTCGCGGGCCACCGCGTGGACCAGCTGAGCGATTTTCTGCGCGGACTTCTTGTCCGGATACCGACCCCGGCGCAGGTCCGGCTGGACCTTCGCCTCCAGCACCTTGATCATGTCTTCGACCAGGCCGTGCAGTTCCTCAGCCGGCCGACGGCGCAGCTCCGACATCGACGGCGGCGCGTCCAGCAGCTTGACCCCCATGGCCTGCGAGCCCCGGCGGCTGTCCACCACGCTGAAGTCGACCCGCTGGCCACCCTTGAGGTCGGTGACACCCGCCGGCAGCGCCCCCTTGGGCAGGAACACGTCGCCGCCCTCGTCACTCGTGACGAAGCCGTATCCCTTGGCCGTGTCGTACCACTTCACTCGACCCGTAGGCACCTGAAAACCCCTGCTTCACTTGAGCCGCTACTGCTCCAAGGCTAGCTGGATCATCCCGTCGAGCGCCGCTGGGAATTCGGTGAGCTCCTCCAGCACCACTTCCGCCCCGGCCGCGCGCAGCTCATCGGAGGAGCACGGGCCGGTCGCCACACCGATGCCGGGCACCCCGGCCGCTGCCGCCGCCACCATGTCCGCGACATGGTCACCGACGTAGTGGGTAGCGCCGTGCTCCCGCAGAGCGGTCGCCTTCTGCTCGGCGAACAGGTCGCCGGCCAACTCGTCGACAGTGAGACCGAGGTGGTCCAGGTGCAACCGAGCCAGCCGGCCGATCTTGGACGTGACGACCAGCACCCGGCCACCGCGCGCACGGATCGCCTCGATCGCCTCCCGCGCGCCGGGCAGCAGGAGCGTCGGGGTGATCGCGTACGCCGGGTACAGCTCGCGATACACCCGCACGGCCGACTCGACCTGATCCGGCGGGAACCAGTGCGCGATCTCGGTACGCAGCGGCGGCCCGAGCCGGGACACCGCCAGCTCGGCGTCGACCGGCACACCGGTCCTCGCGGTCAACGCCCGGTACGCCGCGGCGATGCCGGGGCGGGAGTCCACCAGGGTCATGTCGAGGTCGAATCCGACGGTCAGTGCGGGCATGTCGAGAAACGTACCGGCTACTCCCAGCCGACCGGACGTCCGAGGGGCGCGGAAGCCCGGTGCCGGGCTAGCGTGGAAAGACGATGACCACCTCACTCGCCGACCACCTGCGGTCGCTGCCCGACGAGTCACTGGCCGCGCTCCTCCAACTGCGGCCCGACCTCGTCGTGCCCGTGCCGGCCGACGTCTCCGCCCTGGCCATCCGGGCCCAGTCCCGGGTCTCCGTGGCCCGCGCGCTGGACGGCCTGGACCAGTTCACCCTCCAGATCCTCGACGCCGCCCGCCTCACCCGGAACCCGGACGACGCCACCACGGCCACCGACACCGTGCTCGCGATGGCGACCGCCGGGCCGCACCCGCCGGCTCCGACGGCCGTCCGGGCCGCCGTGGGCCGACTGCGTGCGCTCTTCCTGCTGTACGGCCCGGAACACGCGCTCCAGGTGTTGCCCGCAGTCGACGAAGTCTCCCCGTACCCCGCTGGGCTCGGCCGACCGGCCGCAGAGCTGGACCCGCGCGCGGCCGCGCTCTGCGCGGACCCGGCGAAGCTGCGACGGACGGTGCTCGCCGCCCCGCCCTCGGCCCGGGCGATCCTGGACCGGTTGGCGGCCGGCCCACCGGTGGGCAGCGTGCCGCCGGGGGCGTTGCAGGCACCGCCGCTCGGCGCGGCGGACCCGGTCCTCACCGACCCGACGAACGGTGGCGCGCCGACCGGCTCCCCGGTGCGGTGGCTCGTCGACAACCGGCTGCTGGTCCCGGCGACGACCGGCTCGTCCACGGCGAGCGGAACGGTGGAGCTGCCCCGCGAGGTCGGCCTGCTGCTGCGCCGCGACAGCGGCCCCCTCGGGCCGCTGCGCACCAGCCCGCCGCCGGTGGCCGCCGCGCCGCGCGAGCCGAAGGCGGTCGACTCGGCCGGAGCCGGGCAGTCCATGGAGGTGGTCCGGCACACCGAAGGGCTGCTGGAGCAGCTCGCCGACGAGCCCGCGCCGGTGCTGCGTTCGGGTGGCATCGGTGTACGGGACCTGCGCCGGTTGGCGCGTACCGCCGGGCTGGACGAACCGACCACCGCGCTGCTGCTGGAGGTGGCGTACGCGGCGGGGCTCCTCGGTGAGCTGGAGATGCCCGGTGCGACCACCGGCCGCTACGGGGCGGATCAGCAGGTGCTGCCGACCGGCGGGTACGAGGTGTGGCGGGCCGCCTCGCTGGCCCAACGGTGGGAGCAGCTCGCCCGCGCGTGGCTGACCATGACCCGGCAGGTGGGGCTGGTGGGCCGCCGTGACGACCGGGACCGGCCGATCACCGCGCTCTCCGCCGAGGCCGAGCGGGCCAGCGTGCCGGCCACCCGACGGGCGGTGCTCGGCGTACTCGCCGATCTGGAGCCGGCGACGGCACCCACCCCGGAGGAGGTGCAGGAGCTGCTGGACTGGCGGTCTCCCCGTCGCAGCCGGGGCCGGGATGCCGCACACCGGGAGGTGCTGGCCGAGGCCGCACAGCTGGGCGTGACGGGGCTGGGGGCGCTCACCTCGTACGGTCGGCTGCTGCTGGGGGACCTGACGTCGACCGACGATCGGGGTGACGACCCGCTGGGCGTGCACGCCGACGTCGAGAGCGGCGACCCGTCCAGTACCGCGCGGGCGCTGGACGCCCTGCTCCCCGCACCAGTCGACCACTTCCTGGTGCAGGCCGACCTGACAGTGGTGGTGCCCGGCCCACCCGAGCCGGCACTCGCCGTCGAGTTGGAGGCGATGACCGAACTGGAGTCGGCCGGCGGGGCCAGCGTGCACCGCGTCACCACGGCGAGCGTGCGGCGGGCCCTGGATTCCGGCTACACGGCCGACGACCTGCACGACGTGTTCCGGCGTCGGTCACGTACCCCGGTGCCTCAAGGGCTCACCTACCTGATCGACGACGTGGCCCGTAAGCACGGTGGGCTGCGGGTCGGCCTGGCCGGGGCGTACCTGCGCAGCGACGACGAGACGCTGATCAGCGAGGTGTTGGCCGACCGGCGGCTGGAGTCGTTGGCGCTGCGCCGGCTCGCGCCGACGGTGCTGTGTACGCAGTACCAGGTTGGTCGGCTGCTGGGTGCGCTGCGCGACGCGGGGTACGCCCCGGTGCAGGAGGACGGCACCGGCAGCACTGTGCTGGCCCGGCCGCGAATCCGGCGGGCCCCGCCCCGGGTGTCGGTGACCACCCGGACGATCGATCCGCTGGCCGCACCGAAGCTGCCCATGCCCCGGCTGCTCGGTGTGGTGGAGCACATCCGGCGCGGCGACGCGGCGGCGCGGGCCGCCCGACGGGCGCCTGCCGTGGTGCGCGGCGGTGCACCCGGGCTGGGCGGCGGCCCGGTGCCGGCGCACACCCACAGCGAGGCACTGGCGGTGCTCCAGCAGGCGGTCCGGGACAAGGCGCTGGTCTGGGTGGGCTACGTCGACGCGCACGGGGCGACGGCGTCACGCCTGCTCAAGCCGGTCTCGATCGGTGCCGGCTACCTGCGGGCCGAGGACGAACGGACCGAGATGCTGCACACGTTCGCGCTGCACCGGATCACCGCGGCGGTGGTGGCGGACTGACCGACGGTGCCACCGCGCGGACGCCGTCGGTCAGCGGCGACTGCGGCGTACGGTGCCGACCACCGAGATGATCAACAGCAGCGCGAAGCCGGCACCGGCGGACTCGCCGACGGAGTCGACGAAGCCCTGCTGGAGCACCAGCCAGCCGAAGAGGAACCACCCGAGCAGGAGTGTCGCCGCGACGGCGTACGCGATCACCGTCGCTCGGGACACTTCGTCGGGTGGTGCGTGTTCGTGCTCCGCGATCACGTCACGGTCGACCGTCATGCCCAGCCTCCCCGCCCGGTCCGGCCCTGGACTCCAAGGGTGACACTCGTTGGTCCGGTCGGACAGGGGGTTATCCCCGCGATTCGCTCCGTGTCACTCAGGTGCCGGGGCGTCGGCCGATCAGCACCACCCGGGTGCCGACCTTGCCGAGCTCCCACATCCGGACGGCGTCGGCGTGCAGCAGGTTGACGCAGCCGTGCGAGCCGATCGACTTGTCGTGCAGGTAGGTGGTGGTTTCGTGGAAGCCCATCCCCTGGGTGAAGTGCTGCCAGTACGGCAGCCACACCTCGTACGGGTTGGACCACTCCTTGGGGTTGCGGTAGTTGACGGCGTACGTGCCGGCCGGGGTGCGGTAGCCGGACATGCCGGTGCGGGTCACCGTCGGCGCCATGATCACCTTGCCGCCGCGGAGCGCCCAGACGGTCTGCCGCGTGAGGTCCACGCAGAACGTCGTGCCGGTGCCGGCCTTGCAGCGGGTCGTGTCGGTGGTGGCGAGGCGCTGGGCCACGTCGAGGGTGGTTGGTCCGGCGCGACCCTCGACGGGGCGAATGCCGTACCTCTTCTGGAACTTCTTGATCGCCGCGCAGTCGGCGGCGGACTGCCGGCCGTCCACTGTCACCGCCCCGAACCCGCCCAACCGGGCCAGGTGGGTCTCCACCGCCCGCTGGTGCTGCCCCTGGGGGCAGCCGGCGACTGTCGGCGTACCGGTGCCGGGGGTCGTGGTGGGTGCCGGGCGGGTCGGCTTCGGCGTGGGTTTCCGGGAGGGTTTCGTTGTGGGCGCGGCCGGGGTGGGCCGGCCGTGCTGGTCGGGCCCGGACGTGTCGCCCGCCCCCGTTGCCTGTTCCGCCGCACCGGCTTGGGCGGCTCCCCCGCCACCACTCCCGCCGGACTGCGGATCGAACGCGCACGCTCCCGCGCCGACCAGCACGACCACCACGAGGGCAACCAGCCGGGAGGCGATCCGGACATGCTCCATGGGCCCTCCCCAGACAGTCGTCCCTTTACTAGACGTTCGTGAGTGCCATCACGGTTGCGCCCGGTGAGCATCTTTCTTTCGCCGTCCCGCATCGTGCAACACTGGATGGTCGGCCAGCAGCGGGTATGCGACCCGTTCCGGCCGGTCGGCCAACCGAGGAGAGGACGCTGGCGTGAGCGGTGGACCACTGATCGTGCAGTCGGACAAGACCCTGCTGCTGGAGATCGACCACCCCGACGCGCAGGCCTGCCGGATGGCGATCGCGCCGTTCGCGGAGCTGGAACGCTCGCCGGAGCACGTGCACACCTACCGGCTGACCCCGCTGGGTCTGTGGAACGCCCGCGCGGCGGGGCACGACGCCGAGGGAGTGGTGGATTCGCTGCTCAAGTACTCCCGCTACCCGGTGCCGCACGCGCTGCTGGTGGACGTGGCCGAGACGATGGACCGGTACGGCCGGCTCCAGCTCGCCAACGACCCGGCGTACGGGCTGGTGCTGCGCGCACTGGACCGGCTGGTGCTGATCGAGGTGGCCAAGAGCAAGAAGCTCGCCGGGATGCTCGGCGACAAGATCGACGACGACACCATCAGGGTGCACCCGTCCGAGCGTGGCCGGCTCAAGCAGGCGCTGCTCAAGCTGGGCTGGCCGGCGGAGGACCTGGCCGGTTACGTCGACGGTGAGGCGCACCCGATCGAGCTGGCCGAGGCCGGCAAGGACGGCCGCAAGCCGTGGACGCTGCGCTCGTACCAGCGGGAGGCCGTGGAGGCGTTCTGGGCCGGCGGGTCGGGGGTGGTGGTGCTGCCCTGCGGTGCCGGCAAGACCCTGGTCGGCGCGGCGGCGATGGCCGAGGCGAAGGCGACCACCCTGATCCTGGTCACCAACACGGTCGCCGGTCGGCAGTGGAAGCGGGAGCTGATCGCCCGCACCTCGCTGACCGAGGAGGAGATCGGCGAGTACTCGGGCGAGCGCAAGGAGATCCGTCCGGTCACCATCGCCACGTACCAGGTGCTCACCTCGCGGCGCGGCGGCGCATTCACCCACCTGGACCTCTTCGGGGCCCGCGACTGGGGCCTGGTCGTCTACGACGAGGTGCACCTGCTGCCCGCGCCGATCTTCCGGTTCACGGCGGACCTCCAGGCCCGCCGCCGGCTGGGCCTCACCGCGACCCTGGTACGCGAGGACGGCCGCGAGGGCGACGTGTTCAGCCTGATCGGGCCGAAGCGGTACGACGCGCCGTGGAAGGACATCGAATCGCAGGGCTGGATCGCCCCTGCCGAGTGCACCGAGGTCCGGGTGACCCTCACCGACGCGGAGCGGATGTCGTACGCGACGGCGGAAGCCGAGGAGCGCTACCGGATGGCGGCGACCGCCCGCACCAAGCTGCCGGTGGTCAAGGCGCTGGTCGACCGGCACCCGGACGACCAGGTGCTGGTGATCGGCGCGTACATCGACCAGTTGCACCAGCTCGGCGAGTACCTCGACGCGCCGATCATCCAGGGCTCGACCACGAACAAGGAGCGGGAGCGTCTGTTCGACGCGTTCCGCACCGGGGAGATCCGCACGTTGGTGATCTCGAAGGTCGGGAACTTCTCGATCGACCTGCCCGAGGCGGCGGTGGCGATCCAGGTGTCCGGGACGTTCGGCTCACGCCAGGAGGAGGCGCAGCGGCTCGGTCGGGTGCTGCGGCCGAAGGCCGACGGCCGGCAGGCGCACTTCTACACCGTGGTGTCCCGGGACACGATCGACACCGAGTACGCGGCACACCGGCAGCGCTTCCTCGCCGAGCAGGGGTACGCGTACACGATCGTCGACGCCGACGACGTCCTCGGCCCGAAGCTGCCCACTGTCGACTGACCCGCGCGGCCTCGATCGACTCGGTTTCCAGGAAGTCGCGGTGTTCGGGGCGCTGTGATGCCCCACTTTCCTGGAGCCCGAGTCGATCAGCACGGTGGGCGCGGGGCAGCGCGGTTGGCGCGGGCAGCACGGTGGGCGCGGACCACGGCGGGTGCGGACCACGGCGCGGGAACGGGATGTCTCTCGCGCTCGCTGTGGAGCTGATGTCGTAGACGGCCGCTGCCTCGCGGCGCGCGGTGCGCTCTGCCGACCGACCACCTCGCGCCGTGCGCGCCCCGACCGCGTCAGCCTTGACCGGCATCGCTCAACGGGAGAAGCGGTCCACCAGGACCGCGAGCCGGCGCTCGTGGTCGGCGCGGCGGAGCCGGCCGCTGCGCATCAGTGTGACCAGGCCGTGCAGGCCGGCCCAGAAGGTTTCGGTGACCGTCTCCAGGTCGTCGTCCAACGCGACCGGGCGCACTGTCTCGGACAGTTCGGCGAAGCCCCGGGCCAGGTCGGTTGGCACGTCCTGGCTGGCGAACGGCAGGTCCACGGCGAGGGTGAACATCGCGTCGTAGATCGCGGGCCGCTGCTGGGCGAACGCGACGTACGCGGCTGCCACGTCGGCGACCGCCTGCCGGGGGTCGGGGGCGGAGGCCCGGGCCGAGACCAGTGCGGTTGCCAGCTCGGCGAAGCCCTCGACGGCGACCGCCGCCATGATGGCGTCCTTGCCCTTGAAGTGGCTGTAGAGGACGGGCTGGCTGTACTCGATCTCGGCGGCGAGCCGTCGGGTGGTCACCGCGTCCCAGCCTTCGGCCAACGCCAGGTCCCGCGCCGCGGTGATGATCGCCTGCTCCCGTTCAGCCCGCTCACGCTCCCGGCGCGCCTGTGTCGACATGACAGCAACCTAGCACTGCTAGCAATCCTGTCTTCGCTCTGCTAGCGTCGCTCTTATATCTAGCAGCGCTAGGAATTGGAGCAGACTCATGCTGGCACCCCTCGCCTACGGGCTCGCCGTCGCACTCAGCCTCTTCGTCGCCTTCATCGGCGCGCGGTTCCTGCTGGTGCCGCAGGCCGCCGCCGCCGGCTACGGCGTGCCGGCCCGACCGGACGGCGACCCCGCCTACCTGACGGTCAAAGGACTCAAGGACCTCACATTCGGGCTGCTCGGCCTTGCCCTGATCGCCTTCACGACCGCCGAGGCGGTCGCGTGGTACATGCTGGTCGTCGCGCTCGTCCCGCTGGGCGACACCGTCATCGTGCTGCGGAATGGCGGAACGAAGGCTGTGGCATTCGGCATCCACTTCGCCACCGCCGTCGTCGTCCTCCTGAACGCCGCCCTGCTGTTCGCCCTGTAACCCCCACCCGGACCCCCTCGGCCCTGACCCTGCCCGTGTTGATCAAGACGTGGGGGGTGGGCAGCGGTCGGGGAGGGTGACCTCGCCGGGGCGGTGATCGAAGGTGTCCATTGTGAACCATTCGTCCAGCTCCGGGTCGAAAAGGTTCTGCAACCCGAACTGCAACACCTGCCACCACCGGCTCGGGTCGTGCTGGTCGACGTAGATGTCGCCGAGCGCGATCGGGAACCGGAAGAACTCCCCTGGCACCGCGGAGCCGCCGACGACCCCGACCCGCCAGTGGTCGACATGTCGGTCCTTCTCACCCTGAAGGATCTCCGGCCCCACGTAACGAGCGGTCTTCAGCTTGTCGTTGAAGATCTGCCGGTTGAAGAAACCCGGGACCTTGCTGCACGCGCGGGGCGGGAACAGCGGGATGTTGGGCCACTTGTAGGTGAGCGTGTAGAGCGTGTTCTCGTAGATCAGGTTCGTGAACCAGATCGGGTGGTCCGGGCCGCCGGCGATCATCTGGCTGTTGCCGTCGCGGCCCTGCCAGGAGAACGGCACGTCGATGCCGAGGTCCCGCACGACGTACCGGCCGGTGCCCTGGAAGTCGGCGGGGAGCAGCGGCGGGCGCGGCTCGCGCGGGTCGGGGGCCGTGGGCCCGTCGGCCTGGGCCGCACGGGGCATCGGCGCCGCCGCCGGCCCGGGCGCGACCACCCCGAGGGCGAAGAGTCCACCGGCCACCGCCGCGACCACAACCCGAGGTGTACGCCTCGAAGCCATCAACCCTCCGCCGGTGTGCACAGTGGCCGCGCCCGGACCATCGCGCGTGCCTTCGGCGAAGCGTATGAGCAGGAAAGATGTGAGAGCTGACGGAAGGCGGCGGCTCCACCGGTCGGGTGACTCGAGACGGCCTCAGAGGACGCGGGTGATGCGTTCCGCGGCGACGATCGAGTCCCGCCGCGCCGGGTCGAGGTTGGCGCTGATCACCACTGACGCGCCGGCCGAGAGCGGCGCGAGCAACCACTTCAGCGGCTGCTCGGTTTCGGCGGCGTCGACCAGCAGGCGGTCGCTGGCGCGCAGGTCCAGCATCGTGGCGAACTCCTGGGCGAGAGCACCCCACTGACCGTAGGTGGTGCCGTCGGCGGTGGCCGGGTCCGACGGGTGGATGGCTGTGTGGTCGGGCGCGCCGTCGCCGTGCCGGAGCACCTCGGCGGACCAGTCCAACCAGCCCAACGGCACGTCGTCCAGCCGCCCCGGACCGGTGCCGACGAGGTAGCGGTGCGGCGCGTCCGGCACGTCCTCCAGCCAGTCGTCCTGCCGCTCCGGCGTCACGAACACCGCATCGAACGGCCGGTCGCCGCCGGGTTCGAGGACCGCCAGGCCCGCGGTGGCGCGCGGTCGGAACGACACCGCCAGGCCCGAGGCCCAGGCCCCCAACAACACAGCGGCGGTACGCCAGTGCGGCGGCAGCAGGACCGCTACGCGGCTGCCGGGGCCAAGGCCGCACCCGTCCCGCAGCAGGCCGGCGCTCCGGGCAGCCCACTGGCCGACCTGCTGCGCGGTCAGGTCAACGCGCTCGCCGGTCGCCTCGTCGCGGTAGCTGAGCAGCGGGCGCTCGGCCTCGACGGGCCGGGCCGCCAGGTCGGCCGTGTCGGTTGGCTGCATCTTCACGCTCCCCGGGTCGACGTCGGCATCACAGTACTCAACGACTTTGGTCGCATCGCTCGTCGGCCGATGGCCGTATCGGGTGACCGGGTGGTCCGGGCACCGTGCAGGTGACCCCGAAGAGAACGCCGCCGAGGAGCGCCCATGCCGACCGGTTCCGACCCCGTCACCGGCGACCGCCCCGCCACCGACCGCCCCGCCGCCGACCGTCTCGTATCCGCCGACCGTCTGCCTCTTCGCCGGCGGCTCCTGCCGGTGATCGCGTTGCTGTTGCTCGCCCCGTGGGCGGCCGAGTGCTCGTGGGGTGGCTTCGCCATCGACGACTTCCTCCCGGTGCTGATCTTCCTCGGCCCGATGTACGGCGGTGCGGCGATCCTCATCCGGGAGACCGCCCGGCACCTCGGCGCGGGCTGGCCGACGATCGTGCTGCTCGCCGCCGCGTTCGGCGTACTCCAGGCCGGGCTGGTCGACCAGTCGTTGTTCAACCCCGACTTCCTGGACGACACGCAGTACGCCGACACCCGCGCCGCCGCCGAGGCGTCGCTGGTGCCGGGGCTCGAATTCAGCCTCCGGCAGGCGTTCGACTACGTCGGCAACCACATCGTGCTGACGATCTGCGCGCCGATCGTGCTGATCGAGTCGTTCCTCGGTGCGGACCGCCGGCTGCGGCCGTGGCTGGGCCGCCCCGGCCTCCTCGTCGTCGGTCTGACCTACCTGCTCGGCAGTCTGTTCATCTTCTCGGACATCAACGGGGACAAAGGCTTCCTGGCCAGCCCGCTCCAACTGGCCTTCGCCGCCGTGGTGGTCGTCGCCCTGATCGCGGTCGCCCTGCTGCCCCGCTGGCGTCATCCCCGCCCGCGTCGGGCCCGTCGGGTGCCGCACCCGCTCTGGGTGGGTCTGCCGGTCGTCCTCGTCCGGTTCGGCGGCGACCTGACGCCCGGCTGGGCGGGAGTGACTGTGGCACTGACGCTGGCAGCCGCCGCCGGGGCCCTGATCGCCTACTGGTCGTCTGGCAGCGGCTGGGGGCAACCGCACGTGCTGACGGCCGGGTCGGCGGGCCTGGTCATCGCCGCAGCATTCGCGTACCTGGTGCCGCCCTACTCCCCGGCGAGCCCGGCAGCGGCCCTGGCCGGCGACGTCGCGGTCACAGTCCTCACGCTCGCCCTGGTCGGCGGCGCCTGGTGGCGGCTGCGCCGCGTCAGTGGGTGGGCAGTTCCGGGCCGCCGTCGAGCAGGGGGCCGAGCAGGTCGTCGTACTCCTCGACCCGGGCCAGGACCTCGGCGGCGGTGAACTGGCGGACGGCCGGCTTCCGGCCGCGAGCGCCGGCCTCCACCTCGTCCCAGGTCAGCGGCGTCGACACCGACGGCACCGACTGGGCCCGCAGCGAGTACGGCGCCACTGTGGTCTTCGCCGCGTTGTTCTGGCTCCAGTCGATGAAGACCTTGCCCGGTCGAAGGTTCTTCGCCATCTTCGACACGATCAGCTTCGGGTGGGCCTTCTCCAACTCCTGCGCGATCCGCCGGGCGTAGTCGGAGACGAGGTCGGACGTCTGGGTGCCGGCGATCGGGCAGCAGAGCTGCATGCCCTTCTTGCCGGACGTCTTCGGGTACGACTCGATGCCGTCGTCGGCGAGGCGGTCGCGCATCAGCACCGCCACCGGGCAACACTCGGCGAGCCCGGCCGGCGGGCCCGGGTCCAGGTCGACGACCATCATGTCCGGGTGCTGGCCCACCTTCCACTGCGGTGTGTGCAGCTCCAACGCGGCCAGGTTGGCCAGCCAGACCAGGGTGGGAAGGTCGTCGGCGACCACGTAGTCGATGGTTTCCCGACCCTTCGTCGACCCGGGCGCCGGCAGGTTCTCCACCCGCACCCAGTCCGGGGTCGCCGCCGGCGTGTTCTTCTCGAAGAACGACTTGTCGTCCACCCCGTTGGGGAAGCGGATCCGGGTGACCGGTCTGTCCCGCAGGTGCGGCAGCAGCACCGGCGAGATCCGGGTGTAGTAGTCGATCACCTCACCCTTGGTGAACCCGGCCGCCGGGTAGAGCACCTTGTCCAGGTTGGACAGCTCCAGCGCACGGCCCTCGACGTCCACCCGTAGCCGATCAGCCGGCATCGTCGACCTCCTCCGGAGGCTTGTCCGGGCGCAACCGCAGCACCCGGGGGAAGCGCAGCCGGCCGTCGGGGGTGCGCTGGCCGTACTTCACCTCCACCACCACCCGGGGTTCTACCCAGATGGCGCCCCGCGCATCCTCGCGCGGCACCCCCGGCGCGAACGGTGACACGCCGGAGCGCAGCGGCTCCAGCTCGGCGAGGAGCTGCCGCTCGATGGCCGCGCCGATCCCGCCGCCGACCCGACCCCGGTAGATCAGTCGGCCATCTGGGCCGGGCACCCCGACCAGCAGCCCGCCGATCCGGCGCGCGCCCGGTCGCCAACCGCCGATGACGAAGTCGCCGGTCACCTCCAGCTTGACCTTCACCCAGTCCGGCGAGCGCACCCCCGGGCGGTAGACGGCCCCGGAGCGCTTGGCCATCACACCTTCCAGGCCGTGCTCCCCGGCCGCCTCGTAGGTCGCCGGCCCGTCCGTGAACATCGGCGGCACCGCCCACCGGAGGCCACCGAGCGCCAGCGCGTCCAACGCCTCCCGGCGGCGCTCGTACGGCCAGCCGGTCAGGTCGTCGCCGTTCAGTCGGAGCAGGTCGAAGATCATGTAAGTCACCGGCATGACCGCTGCCAACCGGGCCGCCTTGGCCCGGTCCCGGACGTGCATCCGCTCGGCCAGTGCGGTGAACGACGGCTGCCCACCCTGGCCGAGCAGCACCACCTCACCGTCGAGCAGCGCGTCGTCGACCTGCTCGGGCAGGGTTGCCAACTCCGGGTACGCGGCGGTGATCTCCACGCCGGAGCGGGCATAGAGGTGTTGACCGCCGCCTGAGATGTCGGCCAGGGCGCGGACGCCGTCCCACTTGAACTCGTACGCCCAGCCGTCGCCGGCCGGGAGCGGCCCGGTCATCGCGAGCATCGGCTTGAGCGGCGCTCCGGGCACGACCCGAATTGTAGTAGCGGGCCGAACACCTCGCGTCAGGTTCCTTCGGATGCGAGCATGGTCGATACCGGGGAAGGGAGCGCAGGATGCGTGCCATCTGGAAGGGAGCCGTGTCGTTCGGGCTCGTCTCGATCGGGGTGAAGCTCTACTCCGCGACCGAGGAGAAGGACATTCGGTTCCACCAGGTGCACCGCGAGGACGGCGGCCGGATCCGCTACAAGCGCACCTGCTCGGTCTGCGGCGAAGAGGTCACCTACGACGACATCGCCAAGGGCTACGACATCGGCGGCGGCGAAATGGTGATCCTCACCGACGAGGACTTCGCCGACCTGCCGCTGACCAGCTCCCGTGCGATCGACGTGCTGGAGTTCGTGCCGGCCGAGCAGGTCGACCCGATCCTCTACAACAAGGCGTACTTCCTGGAGCCGGAGGGCGCCGCTACCAAGCCGTACGTGCTGCTGCGCGACGCGCTCATCGACTCGGAGCGGGTGGCCATCGTCAAGGTGGCGCTGCGCCAGCGGGAGCAGCTGGCCACGCTGCGGGTCCGTGAGGGTGTGCTGCTGCTCAACACCATGCTCTGGCCGGACGAGATCCGTACCCCGGACTTCGGTTTCCTCGACGAGGACCTCAAGGTGCGCCCCCCGGAGCTGGCCATGGCCAGCTCGCTGATCGACTCGATGACCGGCGAGTTCGAGCCGGACGTCTTCACCGACGACTACCGGGCCGCGTTGCAGGAGGTCATCGACGCCAAGGTGGAGGGTCGGGAGGTCGTCCAGCCGGAGGAGGTCGAGGAGGCCCCGGCCGCGGCGGTGGACCTGATGGCGGCGTTGAAGGCCTCGGTGGAGCGCGCCAAGGCGGCTCGCGGCGAGCAGCCCGCCGGCGGGGGTGGTGGCGGGGGTGCGCCGACGCCCATCTCGTCGGCCCGGTCGGCGCAGAAGGCAGCCGAGAAGAAGGCGGCCAAGGCACCCGCGAAGAAGACCGCGGCGAAGAAGACGGCCGAGAAGAAGGCGGCGGAGCCGGCGAAGAAGACCGCCACCAAGAAGACCGCCGCGAAGAAGGCGGAGCCGGCGAAGAAGACCGCCGCACGCAAGACCGCACCCCGCAAGAGCGCCTGACCGTACGGCAGCGGCGGCGGTGTCCGCCTCGCCGGGTACGCTCCGCCGGCCGCTGGCGACCGGAGGAGCCCCCATGCCGTACACCCCTGATCTGGACCGGTTACTGACGCCCGGCGCCCGCTTCACCGACCAGCACGGCGGATACCTGATCGAGGTGCACCCGGTGGGCGACATCGTGTTGCCGACCGGCCGTGTGGTCGGGTGTGACCCGCTGGTCTGCCCGGAGGCGGAGCCGTTCACCGTGACGGTGCCGCCGGGGCGGCATCCCGCGCGCGCCTGGGTGGCTGTGGTGCTCCGGGAGGACGCCGAGGTGGACCGGCGGGTCGCGGCGCTGGAGCTGGTCGTCTCGGCCGAGCCGACGATCCGCTGGGAGCCGGCCGTCGCGGGTGACCAGGACGTGGCCACGCTCGGTGCTGACGACTACTTCGGCTACGGGGTGGATGCCGGCGTCGGCACCTTCGCCGACCCGACCGCCCTCGCCGTCCTGGAGGGCTGGGACGAGGAACTGGTCGAGGAGGTCTTCATCCCGGCCGAGCTGCCCTCGTCCCCGGTTCCGGGGCTGATCACCGCCGTGTTGGACGAGGCCAGCGGTGCCAACGTCGTCACAGTGGCCACCGGTTGGGGCGACGGCTGCTACGGCACCTGGATCGGCCGTGCCGCCGACGGGCGGGTCACCTCGTTCGTGACGGACTTCATGGTCGTCCCGGAATAACCGCCGGGGAAAGACCCGGAACTGTCGCGCTGGGCGATCCGAGGCGTCCGCGGCGGGCACGGTGGGCCGCTGTGCGGGTACCGTGTGCGTCGGCTTTCCCCCCGGCACCGGGTGCCGGCCACACTTCGCAGCAGGGAGTCGACGACGTGAGCGAGCGGACGCAGCAGACGGGCCCGGACCAGAGCCCGGCAACCAAGTCGGGGCGCCGCCTGGCCGCCCAGTTGGCGGAGAAGAAGGCCGCCGACCGGAGGCGGAAGATCAACGCCGGGCTCAGTAGCCTCGCCGCCCTCGCCGTGGCCGCGACGCTGATCGGCGTCTTCGTGGCGATCGGCGGGGGCGACGACAAGCCCAAGACCCAGGCCGACGCGACCCCGTCCGCCTCCGCCCCGGCCCCCGACGAGGCTGGCGCACCCCCCGCTCCGCAGCTGCCCGAGGGCTCCGACCCGGCGCTGGGCACCAAGCCGACGGTGACGCCGGGCACGGGTGACCTGAAGAAGCTCGTGGTCACCCCGCTGATCAAGGGCAAGGGCCCGGCCGTGCAGAAGGGCCAGAACATCACCACCAACTACGTGGGGGTGTTCTTCAAGGACGGCAAGGAGTTCGACTCCTCGTGGAAGGCCGGGCAGCCGGCCACCTTCCCGATCGGCGTCGGCCAGGTCATTCCGGGCTGGGACCAGGGCCTGGTCGGTGTGACAGTGGGCAGCCGGGTGCAGCTCGACATCCCGGGCGAGCTGGCGTACGGCAACGACGAGGCCAACGCCGGTGGACGTCCGACCGGTCCGCTGCGCTTCGTGGTGGACGTGCTCGCCGCCCAGTGACCTGTCCGGATCGTCCCGGTTGTCGCCGGGACGGGATGGAGTTGTTCACATGGGGCTTCCGGCCCGTCACCCAGCGGCAGTAGGTTCGGCGTCACCCCGGGCGGTTCGCCGCCCGGGGTGAGCATCCGGAACCGCGACGCGGAGGTGCATGTGACTGCGCTGGACGAGCCTGGGCGGACCGCCCGGTCGATGTGGGCGTACTTCGAGCCGGTCCACGCTGTCACCTACCTTCACCCCCGGGCGCGTGCCGCGTACGAGGCGGTCGGGTTGCGCGGCTACTGGCGCGGTTACTTCGCCGGCCGGGCCGCGCCGCTGGGAGCCGCCGAGGCGGCCCCGGTGATCGCCGCCTTCTTCAACTTCGCGCCGCCGATGGTGACCCGGGCACTGCCTGCGGTGTGGCGGTTGGCCACTCCCCAGGAGGCGCTGCGCGCCCGCCTGACCGGTGCGGTGCAGGCGCTGGCCGAGTTGACCTACGAGCTTCCTGAGTCGCACCTCGTGGAGGCCGCCGACCTGTTGGAACGGGCCGCATCGGCGGCGCAGACCGCCGGCCGGGTGCTCGGCGCGGCGAACGCGGCTCTCCCGGCCGGTGAGTACCCGTTGGCGCGGCTCTGGCAGGCCGCGACCACGCTGCGGGAGCACCGGGGGGACGGGCACGTGGCGGCGCTGGTGGCCGCCGGCCTGGACCCGGTGGAGACGCTGACCGTGCGGGTCGCGCTGGACGGTTCGCCACCGCAGTACCTGCTGGGCCGGGGCTGGTCCGAGGAGCAGTGGCAGGCCGCCCGCGAGCGGCTCACCGAGCGGGGTTGGCTGACCGGTGACGGCGCGGCCACCGACCACGCCCGGGCCGAGTTCCAGGCCATCGAGGACGCCACCGACCTGGCCGCCGCGCACCCCTGGCAGGCGCTCGGCGCCGACGACACGGACCGGCTGCGGGAGCTGCTGGAGCCGATCGCCCGGTCCGCCCACACCCTGCTTCCCGAGGGCAGCCCGCTCGGTCTGCCCGCGTTGCCCGGCTGACCGGGCACCCACCGGTCGGGCAGGATGGGCCCGTGACTGATGCTGTGGTCTTCGACCTGGACGGCGTGATCGTGGATTCCGAGCCGGTGTGGGAGGAGGTCCGGCGGGCGTACGTGGCGGCGCACGGCGGGACGTGGCAGCCCGACACGCAACGCCGACTGATGGGGATGAGCACCGGCGAGTGGGCGCACTACCTCAGCGGAGAGCTGGGCGTCGACCGCACCGCCGAGCAGGTCGCCGTCGAGGTTGTCGAGGAGATGGCCCGACGCTACCGGGACCACGTACCCCTGATCGACGGCGCCGACCAGGTCGTTCGCGGGCTGGCCGCGCGGTGGCCGCTCGGGTTGGCCAGTTCGTCGCCGACCCGGCTGATCGAGGCGGCGCTGGCGGCGACCGGCCTGACCGACGCGTTCGGCGCGGCCCTCTCCACCGAGCAGACCGAGCGGGGCAAGCCCGCACCGGACGTGTACCTGAGCGTGGCGCAGCGCCTCGGCGTCGACCCGACCCGGTGTGTGGCGGTGGAGGACTCGTCCAACGGGGTGCGTTCCGCCGCGGCGGCGGGGATGCGGGTGGTGGCGGTGCCGCACGGCTCGTACCCGCTCGATCCGGACGCCGCCGGGCTGGCCGTGGTGACGCTGAACGCGATCGGTGAGCTGACCCCGGAGCTGGTGGACGAGCTGGGTTGACCCGGTTCGAGCCGGGTAGAGACCACGGATGAAGGCCATCGTGTACGAGCGCAACGGCGACCCTTCGGTGCTCAACCTGGTCGACCGCCCGGTGCCCGAGCCGGGGGCGGGCGAGGTCCTGGTGCGGATGGCGGTCTCCGGGGTGAACCCGACCGACTGGAAGTCCCGACGCAACAGCCCGCCGAACGGGTGGCAGATCCCCGGGCAGGACGGCGCGGGGTTGGTCGAGGCGGTCGGCGACGGGGTCGATCCCGACCTGATCGGTGAGCGGGTGTGGGTCTGGGAGGCCGCCTGGCAGCGACAGTGGGGCACGACGGCGGAGTACACGCTGGTGCCGGTCCGGCAGGCGGTACGCCTCGGTGCCGCTCCGTTCGAGCTGGGCGCGGCCCTCGGCATTCCGTTCCTCACCGCGCACCGCTGTCTGACGGCTGGCGAGTTCATGCCGGACACTCTGCGGGCGGGCGCGCTGGCGGATCACACGGTGCTGGTGCAGGGCGGCGCGGGCGCGGTCGGCAACGCCGCGATCCAGCTCGCCCGTTGGGCCGACGCCACTGTGATCGCCACTGTGAGCAGCGCGGAGAAGGCCCAGCTCGCAGCCTCGGCCGGCGCATCCTTCGTGATCAACTATCGGGAGCAGGACGTGGTCGAGGAGGTCCACAAGATCGCTCCCGACGGGGTCCACACGATCGTGGAGGTCGCCCCCGCCCGCAACGCCTCGGTCGACGCACGGGTGCTGCGGCACGGCGGCGCGGTCTGCATGTACGCCGACAACGGCGGGGACGAGGTGAGCATCCCGATCCGGGCGATGATGGCGCCGAACGCCCGCTGGCAGTTCGTCCTGGTCTACACCGAGCCGAAGGCGGCCAAGGCGCAGGGCGTGAAGGACGTGGCGGCGGCGGCCAGCCAGGGTGGCATCCGGGTCGGCGCGGACGCCGGCCTGCCGTTGCACTACTACCCGCTGGCGGAGGCCGCCGCGGCGCACCAGGCGGTGGAGGATTCGACGGTGGGCAAGGTGCTCATCACCACCAGCGACGCCTGATCGGGTCGCCGACCACCCGATTTCCCCGTCAGCAGGACAGAAGCGAACAAGTTTCGCAACAATGACGGTGCGGGTTACCCCGCGTGGAGCGGGCGGCCCCGGCGCGGTGCGAACGCCGGGGCCGCCCCTGGGGAGGGTTCAGGAGTAGTCCCGCCCCAACAGGCGACACTGCCGGGGAAAACGTTACGGGGCTGTCAGCTCCCGGACAGTCAGCTCGCCCTCGGCGTACCGCGAACGGACGACCTTCTTGTCGAACTTGCCCACGCTGGTCTTCGGCACCGTGTCGATGAACGCCCAGCGCTCGGGCAACTGCCAGCGCGCCACCGACCCGGCCAGGAAGTCCCGCAACTCCTCGGCGGTCACCGAAGCGCCCTCCCGGACCACGACGGTGGCCAGCGGACGTTCGTCCCATCGCTCGTCCGGGACCCCCACCACGCACGCCTCCAGCACCGCCGGGTGGGCCATCAGCGCGTTCTCCAACTCCACCGACGAGATCCACTCGCCGCCGGACTTGATCACGTCCTTGGCGCGGTCGGTCAGGTTGATGTACCCGTCCGGCGAGAGGGTGCCCACGTCGCCGGTCCGCAGCCAGCCGTCGCGGAACTTCTCCTCGTCCGGGGCGTCGTCACCGACGTACCGGGCGGTCACCCACGGCCCCCGGACCTCCAGCTCACCCACGGCCGTGCCGTCGGCGGGCATCGGGTCGCCCGCCGGGCCGACGATCCGCGCCTGCACGCCCGCCGGCACCCGCCCCTGGGTGTAGCGGTAGCGCCAGGCATCGTCACCTGTCGCACCGGCGGGCGGACGCGAGACCGACCCCAGCGGGGACATCTCGGTCATCCCCCAGGCGTGGATGACGTCGATACCGTGCCGCTCGTCGAACGCGTGCATCAGCGCCGGTGGGCACGCCGAACCGCCGACGATCACCTCACCGAGCGAGGAGGTGTCCACGTCGTGGGTGTCCAGGTAGGCCAGCAGGTCGGTCCAGATGGTCGGCACCGCACCGGCCAGCGTGGGCTTCTCGGCGGCGATCATCTCGGCGATCGGCGCGGCCTGGAGGAACCGGTCCGGCATGATCAGCGACGCGCCGGAGAGGAAGGCCGCGTAGGGCAGGCCCCACGACATGGCGTGGAACATCGGCACGATGGCCAACTCGCGGTCGGTCGGCCCGAGGCCGAAACCCTCAGGCATGCAGACCTGCAACGAGTGCAGGTAGATCGACCGGTGCGAGTAGGCCACGCCCTTCGGGTTGCCTGTGGTGCCCGAGGTGTAGCAGAGCGCGGCGGCGTCGCGCTCGTCCACCTCCGGCCAGTCGTACGTGTCGGGTCGGTCGGCGAGCAACGCGTCCCAGTGGTGCACCGTGATCCGGTCGCCGGCCGCGGCCACCAGCGGCGCCGGGTCGCCACCGCCGACCACCACGACGTGCCGCACGGTGGTCAGCTCACCGATCACCCGGGCCAGCAGCGGAATGAGCGTGCTGTCGACGAGAACCACCCGGTCCTCGGCGTGGTTGGCGATGTAGACGACCTGGTCGGGGAAGAGCCGGATGTTGAGCGTGTGCAGCACCGCACCCATGCTCGGCACCGCGAAGTAGGCGACGAGGTGCTCGTTGTTGTTCCACATGAAGGTCGCGACCCGCTCGTCGCCGGTCACCCCACACTCGTCGCGCAGCCCGTGTGCCAGCCGGGCGGCGGCCCGTCCCACCTCGGCGTACGTCATCCGGCGGGGCTCGGCACCCGTCCAGGTGACCACCTCGGCCGAGCCGTGCACCAGTGCACCGTGGTCGAGGATCCGGGAGATCTGCAGAGGGGCGTCCATCATCGTGCTACGCATGGGTAACAAGCTAGTGTCGCCGGTCACACGTTGGGAACCCCCGGTAAGTTGTCGCAGGTGAGCATCTCCTGGGCCGACTCGTACGTGGGGCAGTTGCGCGCGATCGCCGGCGATCGGACGCTGATGTTCGTCGGCGCTCGTGCCGTGGTCAACGACGACGCCGGACGCGTTCTGCTGATCAAACGCTCGGACAACGGCCAGTGGGCCATGCCGGCCGGCGCGATGGAGCTGGGCGAGTCGATAGCCGACTGCGCGGTACGCGAGGTCCGTGAGGAGACCGGCCTGCGCGCGCTGCGGGTCTGCGCGTTCGCCCTCTACACCGGCCCGGACCGGACGAGCACCAACATGTACGGGCACACTTACCAGGTGTTCACGACCGCGTTCAAGGTGGAGGAGTGGGACGGGCAGTTGGCCCGGGTCACCGACGAGACCACCGACGCCGGCTTCTTCGCCCGCGACCGGTTTCCCACCCCACTCTCCACCTCGGTCATCGAAACCCTTGCCGACCTGGACGTCTTCGAGAAGACGAACCGGCTCATCCTCAAGTAGGGCGCCCCGCCTGACCACCCACGCCCCGGCTGACGCCGACCGCCCCGGAGCGATCCGGGACGGTCGGTGTCGAGACGCTCAGATCATCGTCTGGGACTTGGCCTCCATGTCGGCGGCCGCCTCCTCCTTCGACTCGCGGGTCAACGGCTTGCCGCCCGGAGCCGGGGCCTCCCCGCCGAGCGGGTCGGCGCCACCGGTGGCACCCTTCGGGCCGGCACCCCGCAGCTGCGTGTTGGGCAGGGTCAGGGTGACCACCACCGCCACGATCGCGATCAGGCCGGCGGTCAGGAAGACCATGTCCAGCGCGTCGACGAAGGCACCCTGGATGGCCGCGCGCACCGGCCCCGGCAGGGCCAGGATGGTGGCCGGATCGTTGATCGAGATGTTGGCGCCGCCACTCGCCGCGACCGCTGCCTGCTCCTGCGGCGGGAGCTGCGCGATCGCGCCGGGCAACCGGTCGGCGAGCCCACCGGTCAGCCGGGACGAGAGCACAGTGCCGAGGATCGCCACCCCGAACGAACCACCCAGCGACCGGAAGAAGGTCGCCGAGGAGGTGCCGGCACCCAGGTCGCGTACCGAGACCGCGTTCTGCACCGCCAGGATCAGCGACTGCATGCACAGGCCCAGCCCGACGCCGATCACCACCATGTACCCGAACGCCACCCAGAGCGAGGTGGCCACCTCCAACTGGGTGAAGAGGAACATGCCGACCAGGAGGGTCGCCGAACCGGCCACCGGGAACCACTTGTACCGGCCGATCCGGGTCATCGCGCGGCCGGTGAGGATCGAGGTGATGATGATGCCGGCCATCATCGGCAGCATCAGCAGACCGCTTCGGGTCGGCGAGGCGCCCTTCACGATCTGCAGGTACAGCGGAATGAAGATGATCGAACCGAACATCACCAGACCGATGATGAGCAGCGCCGAGTTGGCCAACGCGAAGGTGGCGTTCCGGAACAGCCGCAGCGGCAGGATCGGCTCGGCCACCCGGGCCTCCTGGAGGACGAAGAGCACCCCCAGCACCGCACCGACCACGAACAACGTGATGATCACGCCAGAGCCCCAGGCGTACTCGTTGCCACCCCAGCTCAGCGCGAGCAGCAGGGAACTCACCCCGGCCACCAGCAGACCGGCACCGAGCCAGTCGATCGAGTGGTCCCGACGTTCGAACGGGATCAGCCGCATCACGTGGTAGCAGACGACGATCGCCAGGATCGCCAGCGGCACGTTGATGTAGAAGATCCACCTCCAGTCGGTCTCCGCGAAGTAACCGCCCACGAGCGGCCCGGCGACCGACGAGATCCCGAAGACCGCGCCAAACAGGCCCTGGTACTTCCCACGTTCCCGGGGAGACACCACGTCCGAGATGATGGTGAACGCGAGCGTGAGCAGACCACCGGCGCCGAGACCCTGGATACCCCGGGTGACGATCAGCTGGGTCATGTTCTGCGACAGCCCGGCCAGCAACGACCCGACCAGGAACGTGCCGATCGAGAAGAGGAAGACCGGCCGACGCCCGTACAGGTCGGCCATCTTGCCGTAGAGCGGCGTCGACGCGGTCGAGGCGAGCAGGTACGCGGTGACCACCCACGAGTAGTGGTTGATCCCGCCCAGCTCGCCCACGATGGTCGGCAGCGCCGTACCGACGATGGTCTGGTCGAGTGCGGCCAGCAGCATGCCGGTCATCAGGCCCAACATGAGCAGCCGGATCTGCTGACGGCTCAGTACCGGCGCATCTGAGGCTTCGGTGGTCATGTGGCCTTCTATCCCGCGAGCCGCAGAACATGCGCCAACCCACCAAAAAACCAACCCCCACCGCCCCCACCCCAACCCCAACCCCCGCCCCAACCCCCCGCCCCAACCCCAACCCCGCCCCGTCAGCGTTGATCATGAAGTTATTGCCACGACACGCCGTGCGAGGTGGCAATAACTTCATGATCAACAGGGTTGGGGGGTGGGAGTTAGGGGGTTGTGAAGGTTTTGGTGATCGTTTCGCAGAAGGCGGGGAGGTCGTCGGGTTTGCGGCTGCTGGTCAGGTTGCCGTCGGTGACGCACTCCTCGTCCACCCAGGTGGCGCCCGCGTTCGTCAGGTCGGTACGCAGGGTCGGCCAGGAGGTGATCCGACGGCCATGCACCACGTCCGCCTCGATCAGCGTCCACGGGCCGTGACAGATCACCCCGACGGGCTTGTCCGCGTCGAAGAACGCCTTCACGAACCGCACCGCGTCCGGGTCGCCCCGCAGGAAGTCCGGGTTCGCCACCCCTCCGGGCAGCACCAACGCGTCGTAGCCGGCGGCGTCGGCCTTGTCGACGGTCACGTCCACGTCGTACGTCTTGGAGTGGTCCAGGTGGTTGAAGGACTGGATGGAACCAGGCTTCAGCGAGACCAGCTCGGCCGTCGCGCCTGCGTTCTCGACCGCCTCGCGTGGCTGGACGTACTCGACCTCCTCGACGCCGTCGGCGGCCAGGAAGGCGATCCGCTTGCCCTGCAATGTCGCTGCCATCTCGGTACATCTCCTTTCCGGGGGGGGTGTCCCTATGGGTTTCGTCAAGCGGGGACGGGTGCCTGATCTGTCGGCCGTGGTTGGTAGGGGATCTTG